>NZ_JBEAIJ010000040.1:0-188856 GCF_040065315.1 Klebsiella sp. CN_Kp100 | reverse complement strand
CCTCAGTCTGGCACTTTGATGCCGTAAGGGGGAGGTGTCCATCACATCGGGCTACAGTGACGCAGACCACTGAGAACGCCTAGCCCGGACAGATGCGCAGCATCGCCTCCGGGATATTCTGCCACTCCGCACTCTCTCCCGGGGGCGGCGCACAGCGCCTGCCCGGGCTACCGGACCGCAGACCGCTGAGGACGCGTAGCCCGGACAGATGCGCAGCATCGCCTTCGGGAAAGAAAGCGGGTTACATGCTATAACCCGGTTTTTTAATCAGCTGTTCCATCTGCGGGGCGATTTCGCTGTCCCACACCTGTTGCCAGTCGCTCTCATTAATTTCATTCAGGGCCACGCTCACCGAGCGCTCTTTGCTGTTGAGATGGCGAATCACCACCTCGGTAATATCGGCGGTCAGCGCCGCTTTTTGTTCATCATTCAGGTCGCGGGGAAAACATTTAATATCAATATGCGGCATAGCAGGCTCCTTTATTGTCAGGATGATAAAGCTAGCATAACCCGCATCATCTGGATCGCTTTTTGTGCTTTAAATCAGTTCGTTGCGGCGAAGAACGGCTTCGAGTTTGGGATGGCGATAAACCGCATCCGCCACGGCGACGAATTTTGGCGTTTGCGCCGCAAACCACTCCCGTCGCGGGCCCCAGGCACACATTGCCGCAATATAGCAGTCCAGCAGAGTTATTTCCGCCCCCAGCGCATACGGCGCGGCGGCAAGCTGCTCCTCCAGCCACTGATAAAGCGATTTGCGATAGCTGATGCAGCTTTCCCGCAGCTGCTCTGGCGCATCGGCGGTCCAGCGCTCCGGGTAATCCGCAAAGGTAAAGGTGGGATAAACGTTCGCCACCAGCCAGATGAGCAGACGCTGAAAGGCATGCCGCTGCGGCGATCCCGGCGCCGGAGCCAGATCCGGTCGCACGTCGAGGATCATCAGAGCAATCGCCGCGGATTCGGTCATCACGCTGCCATCTTCAAGCGTGAGGGTCGGCACCTGACACAGCGGGTTAATCAGCTTGAGACGGTCGCGCTGCGGGCCCGGTTGGTCAAAGCCCTCAACGTTGACAAAATGGTACGGGATATCGGCCAGCGTCAGCATCAGTTCGCTTATCGTTGAGCCCCAGCCGGGTACGCCATAGACGGTGATCATATTCTGCGCCCTCAAGAAATTTGCCGCCCGTGAACAGAGCGGCGACGGGTTTAGCAACCTTCCAGTATAGGTTTGATTGAGCAATATCGCTATGGAGTCCCCCTCGCCCAGGCTAAACCACAGCGCTACGCCGACTCGCGCGCCACCAGGTGAAAGCCAATATCAATAATCGCGTCCCCTTCTTCTCCGCCTTCTATGCGGTCGGCAAGCAGCGTAGCCGCCTGCTCGCCAATGGCGTGACGGTCGACGCTGACGGTGGTGATCGCCGGACGATTGCTGGCGGCGAAATCCAGATCGCCAAAGCCGATCACCGCCAGATTCTGCGGCACGCGCAGCCCCCGGCTTTCCGCTTCCATAATCGCTCCCTGGGCAAGGGTGTCGGAACTGCAGACGATAACGTCAAACTCGCCACTGGCGAGCAGTTCGGCCAGACCGCGTCGCCCCAGCGCCAGCGATGCCGGAAGCGGCACCTCGACCTGCGGGGCAACGTTAATTCCACTTTTGGCCAGCCGGGCCAGGAGCCCCTGCTTTCGCAACGTCGCGCGCGCATCGCCTGCCCACAGCAGTCCCGGGCGACGGTAGCCTTTTTCCAGCAAATATTCGCCAATGGTTTCACCGACTTTTTCATGCGAAAAACCAACCAGCATATCCAGCGGCGTCGGGGTGAGATCCCAGATTTCCACCACCGGCGTGGCGGCGTTGAGGATCGTCCTCTTTAACGCCGGAGCGTGCTGAATACCGGTCAACACTACGCCATCCGGACGCCGGGAGAGTAAGGTTGCTACCAGCTCGGCTTCGGTCTGACGGCTATAGCCCGCCACGCACAGCAGCATATGATAGCCGCGCGCCGCCAGGGTATCGCTCAGCGCCTGGATGGTATCGACAAACATATTGTTATTGATTTGCGGCACCACCACCGCCACCAGTTTGCTGCGCCTGGAGGCCAGGCCGCCGGCCAGCGCGTTGGGGATATAACCCGTGGCCTGCACCGCCTGCATCACTTTCTCTACCGTTTTTGGCCTTACCAGCTGCGGCGTATTCAGCGCCCGACTGACCGTCATCGACGACAACCCGGCGCTGCGGGCCACATCATCCAGCGTCGGCGCGCGCGTCGGTTTTCTGCTTTTCACGACTAAGCCCCTGTGTTGAGTCGTTTCCTGTGGCCATTATTGATGATGGTCCAGGCAATTGCCAGCGCCCGTCCGTACATCCCTAATAGAATCAACGACCTGCCGAATTAAATGTTATCGCTATCATTATGATTTGTGATTTTTCACAAACCTTTTTGGATCGTGACCTGCGCTGCATAATTTTACCCTTTATAACCGCTAATTGTGATCGTTTGTACAAATTAAAATCACTAACGTAGCGCAAAATCAGCGCCGGGATTAAAAATGTTAGCGCAAACATTTTATTACCAAAAGGGAACTCACTATGACCTCGAGCGCAAATTCCGACTCCGTGACCTACGCCAAAGCTTCCGGCGTCAAAACCGCCGCTGAAACCGGCGACCGCATTGAACATGTCAAACTGTCGCTGGCCTTTCTGCCGCTGGCCACCCCCGTCAGCGATGCAAAGGTTCTGACCGGTCGGCAAAAACCGCTGACCGAAGTAGCGATCATCATCGCGGAAATCCGCTCCCGGGACGGCTTTGAAGGCGTTGGCTTCAGCTATTCCAAACGCGCGGGCGGCCAGGGTATTTACGCCCACGCCACGGAGATTGCCGATAATCTGCTCGGCGAAGACCCGAATGATATCGACAAGATCTACACCAAACTGCTGTGGGCCGGGGCTTCCGTAGGTCGTAGCGGCATGGCGGTGCAGGCAATCTCCCCTATCGATATTGCGCTGTGGGATATGAAAGCCAAACGCGCCGGGCTACCGCTGGCGAAACTGCTCGGTTCGCATCGCGATTCCGTGCAGTGTTACAACACCTCCGGCGGCTTCCTGCATACCCCGCTGGAGCAGGTGTTGAAAAACGTGGCTATCTCACGCGAGAACGGGATTGGCGGGATAAAACTGAAAGTCGGTCAGCCGAATACCGCTGAGGATATTCGCCGTCTGACGGCAGTACGCGAAGTCCTGGGCGATGACTTCCCGCTGATGGTGGACGCCAACCAGCAGTGGGACCGTGAAACCGCTATCCGCATGGGGCGCAAAATGGAGCAGTTCAATCTGATCTGGATTGAAGAGCCCCTTGACGCCTACGATGTGGAAGGCCACGCACAGCTCGCCGCCGCGCTGGATACGCCGATTGCCACCGGCGAGATGCTGACCAGCTTCCGCGAACATGAGCAGCTGATCCTCGGCAACGCCAGCGACTTCGTGCAGCCCGATGCGCCGCGCGTCGGCGGCATCTCCCCGTTCCTGAAGATTATGGATCTGGCGGCGAAGCACGGACGCAAGCTGGCCCCGCACTTTGCGATGGAGGTACACCTGCATCTCGCCGCCGCCTACCCGCTCGAGCCCTGGCTGGAGCACTTCGAGTGGCTGAACCCGCTGTTTAACGAACAGCTGGAGCTGCGCGACGGGCGGATGTGGGTTTCCGAACGCCACGGTCTGGGCTTCACCCTGAGCGAACAGGCCCGCCGCTGGACCCAGCAAAGCTGCGAGTTTGGCAAACGCCCTTAACCGAATTCCCCGCATGGCGGCATAAGGGCTACAGGCCCCGTAGCCCGGCCAAGGCGCATCAGGCGCCGCCCCCGGGAGAATACCGCATTCTCCCGGAGGCGATGCTGCGCATCTGTCCGGGTTACCGGTCCGCGGACGACTGAAAACCCGTAGCCCTGCCGGGGAAATACCTCTTATTGGCTGTACCCACAATAAACAATCCTGCAAAGGAGTTGAAGATGACTACACCCTTAAAACGCAGCAACGTGCGTTACGGCATATTACTGTTTTTATTTCTGGCTACCGTATTTAATTATGCCGACCGGGCAACGCTGTCCGTTGTCGCGCCTATTATGAGCAAAGAGTTAGGTTTTGATCCCGAGGCGATGGGGCTGGCTTTTTCAGTTTTTGGCATCTCCTACGTCATTATGCAAATACCCGGCGGCTGGCTGCTGGATAAATATGGTTCGCGGCTGGTCTACGGCTGCGCGCTGATTGGCTGGTCAGTCGTCACCATGTTTCAGGGAACGATCTATCTGTTCGCCAGCCCGCTGATTGTACTGGTTATTCTGCGCCTGATGATGGGCGCGATAGAAGCCCCCGCCTTTCCCGCTAACAGCCGTCTGAGCGTACAGTGGTTTCCCAATAAAGAGCGCGGGTTCGTCACTTCGGTCTATCAGGCCGCGCAGTATATTTCCCTGGGGATTATTACGCCGCTAATGACGATTATTCTGCATAATTTAAGCTGGCACTACGTATTTTATTATATTGGCGCTATCGGCGTGGTGCTGGGGATATTCTGGCTGGCAAAAGTGAAAGACCCGTCTCATCACCCTAAAATTAACCAGCAGGAGCTCGACTATATTCGCGAAGGCGGCGGCGAACCGGAATTAGGTACGAAAAAAACGCAGCAGAAATTAACCCTCGCACAGATTAAAAGCGTTTGCGTTAATCGCATGATGATCGGCGTGTATATCGGCCAGTTCTGCGTAACGTCCATTACCTGGTTCTTCCTGACCTGGTTTCCGACCTATCTTTACCAGGCCAAAGGCATGTCGATTCTCAAGGTCGGCTTTGTCGCCAGCATCCCGGCCATTGCCGGATTTATCGGCGGCCTGCTGGGCGGCGTGTTCTCGGACTGGCTGCTGAAACGCGGCTATAGCCTGACGACCGCCCGCAAGTTGCCGGTGATCTGCGGCATGCTGCTCTCCTGCGTCATTGTGGTCGCCAACTACACCACTTCGGAAGTGGTGGTGATCGCCGCCATGAGCCTGGCTTTCTTTGCTAAAGGGTTCGGTAACCTCGGCTGGTGCGTGCTGAGCGACACATCACCCAAGGAGATGCTGGGAATTGCCGGTGGGGTGTTCAATATGTGCGGCAACCTGGCGAGTATTATCACGCCGCTGGTTATCGGCGTGATCCTCGCTAATACTCACTCCTTCGATTACGCCATCCTGTACGTCGGTTCCATGGGCGTACTGGGCCTGTTCTCCTACCTGTTTATCGTCGGGCCGCTGGATCGCTTAACGCTGACCCCGCGCGCCGCCTGATTTAAAACTCTGGCGAGCCTTCGCCTCCGCTGTTTCGCATCACACTCCTGCGAAACAGCGGTTTTTTAGTAGGTAATCCCCGGCGGATTCACCTCCGATTGCCTCACCTCTTCGCCCTGCTCGCCCCAGCGGGCCAGCACTTTCTGATACTCTCCGCGCGCTATCGCGCCATCCAGCGCGGCCTGAAGCGCATAGACCAGTCCGTTACCCTTCCTGGTGGTGGTGGCGACATAAGCCTTTTTTGGGCCCAGCCCGACAACTTTGGTTTTACCGCTGAGCGCCGCTTTGTAAGCGGCTACCGACTGCGGCCCAAAAAACACGTCCGCGCGACCGGACTGAATATAGAGATTGCCCGAAGCGTCATCGGTCAGGTAGACCGGTAGCGCAGGTTGTCGCCCGGCGGCTTCGTTTTCGGCGTTCCAGCCGAGCAAAATTCGCTCCTGGTTGGTCCCGGAGCCGACAATCACTTTTTTACCAGCGAGATCCGCCGGGCCGCTCACGCTGGCGATGTCGCTGGTCGATTTTACGGAAAAGGCCAGCGAATCGACGCGATAGGTGGCAAAATCAAACTTCGCTTTCCGCTGCTCGGTTACCGCAATATTCACCAGCGCCACGTCGTAGCGCCCGGAAGTAATCCCCAACGGCCAGTCCTCCCAGGCGGTGGGCACCAGCTTTAGCTTCAGCCCGAGGCTGCCGGCCAGCAGTCGGGCGATATCCGGGTCGCTGCCGATACGCGTGCGGTTATCGCTGGCCAGCAGCGCCAGCGGCGGCGAGTTGAGCGCTGAAATCGCCACCGTTAAAGTACCCGGTTCGACGAAGGCGTAATCCGCCGGGATCTTCGCCACCGCCTGCTCATCGCGGGTTACCGGCAGCGGCTGCTCGTTGGCGCGCAGGTCGATAGCCGCCTGCGATGCCGCAGATAAAGAGAGTAACGCCAGGGGCAAAAATCCGTTTCTCATGCCGCTAATACCCTCGATAAAAACTGCTGCGTACGCGGGTGCTGCGGATGGTTCAGCACATCGTCGCTGCTGCCCTGCTCGACTATCTTGCCGTCGACCATAAACACCACCCGATCCGCCACCTCTTTCGCAAAGCCAATTTCGTGGGTGACCACGACCAGCGTGGTGCCGGAGCGCGCCAGCTTTTTAATCACATCCAGCACTTCCCCCACCAGCTCCGGGTCAAGCGCGGAGGTGGGTTCATCAAACAGCATCACTCGCGGGTTAAGCGCCAGCGCCCGGGCAATGGCGATGCGTTGCTGCTGACCGCCGGACAGGTGCCGCGACCAGGCGTCGGCTTTATTGCGTAGTCCAACTACGTCCAGCAGTTCGTACGCCCGCGCGATAGCCTCCTTACGGGTCGCCTGTTTATGGGCGATGGGGGCTTCAATCAGGTTTTCCAGCACCGTCAGGTGCGGGAACAGGTTGAAGTTCTGAAACACGTAGCCAACGTTGATCCGCTGGCGAAGGATCTCCTTCTCTTTCAGTTCGTAGAGCTTGTCGCCTTTACGGCGATAACCGATATAGTCGCCATCGATCTGAATAAAGCCTTCATCAACGCGCTCCAGATGATTGATCGCCCGCAGCAGCGTCGATTTTCCCGAACCGGACGGCCCGAGGATCACCGTCACCGTACCGGGTGCTATTTCCAGCGATACATCGTCCAGCGCTTTATGGCGGCCAAAGTATTTGCTGACGCCGGTAATGGAGATATGACCGTTACGAGAGTTGAGCATGGGCGGACTCCTGCGGTTGGGGACGATGAACGGTTTCAACAACGCGACGGCTGCTGCGGGCGCTATTAACCGCCGAGCGGCGCTCGCTGCGGGCCAGGCCGCGCTCGACCAGATACTGAATCAGCGACAGCACGCTGGTGATCGCCAGGTACCAGGCGGCGCCGACCATCAGCAGGGGGATCACTTCCTGGGTGCGGTTATAGATCATCTGGATGGTGTAAAACAGCTCCGGCATCGCCAGCACGTAAACCATCGCCGTCCCCTTGGCGAGGCTGATAATTTCGTTAAAACCCGCCGGTAAAATGGTGCGCAGCGCCTGCGGCAGGATAATGCGCAGCGTGCGGCGGCTGGCCGGAAGCCCCAGCGCCGCCGCCGCTTCATACTGCCCGTGATCGACCCCGAGGAAACCACCGCGAATAATTTCGGCGGTGTAGGCGCTTTGTACCAGGGTCAGCCCGACAACGGCGGTAGAAAACTGCCCCAGCACGCTAATGGTCTCAAAGCTGGCCCAGCGAATAGCGGTGAACGGAATGCCGATCGACAGGGTGTCGTAGAGATAAGAGAAGTTGTAGAGAATAATCAGCACCACGATCAGCGGCAGCGAGCGAAACAACCAGATATAGCCCCAGGCAAGGCTGCTCAGCAGCCATGAACTGGAGAGTCGCGCCAGCGCCAGCAGTCCACCGAAGATAACGCTGAGCGCCGTCGCCAGCAGGGTCAACAGCAGCGTCTGCCCAAGGCCTTCGAGGATCACCGGGTCAAAGAACCAGCGGGCAAAGACGCCCCACTCCCAGCGCGGGTTAAAGGCAACTGATTGAATCACCACCGCCAGCACCAGCAGCGCCAGCACCGCGCCCACTGCCCGCAGCGGATAGCGCGCGGGGACAACCTTAATCGTTTCCTGAGTATGCATATTGTCTCCTTAAGCGCTCTGGCTCAGCGCGCTGACCGCCAGCGCTTTCGTAAAGCGCAGCCGACCATCGAACGGCGGCAAACTGTACTCTTCCGGATCGCGGTTGAGGTCAAACTGCGCCTCGTAGCCCTGGCTCAGATAGAGCCGCACCGCTTCCGGCTGACGAAAACCGGTCGTCAAAAAGATATGGCTGTAGCCCGCCAGCAGCGCCCGACGTTCCAGCTCCTGCACCACTTTCGCCGCCAGCCCCTGCTGGCGCAGACGACGATGGGTCCAGATCCGTTTGATTTCTGCCGTATGGGCATCTTTCGGTTTATACGCGCCGGTAGCGATAATTTCCCCCTCCCGCTCCAGCACGATAAATAGCCCCTGCGGCGCCAGATACCATTCAGTCAGCTCGACTTCGGCATCGCGGGAAAAGTAGTCGCCGTAGCGCGCGGCGTACTCGCCGAACAGGCCCTCAATAATCGGCTGCAGCTCCGGCGCTTCCGGAGAGACATCGCGGAATAGATCGCTCATCATGCCTCCTGTTAGTCGCCGAGTCCGGCCGGGTTAATTTCCGATTGCGGGATGCTCTCCACGCCTTCGCCCCAGCGACTCAGCACCTTCGCGTAATCGCCGCTGCGGATAGCGCCGTTCAGCGCCGTCTGTACCGGTTCAACCAGACCGCTGCCTTTTTTCACCGTCACGGCGATATGCGCCGCCTTCGGCCAGCCGCCGTCAACGCTGCCCACCAGCCTGGTTTTGCCGGTCAGCGCCGCTTTCCACGCGCCGATTACGTTCGGGCCGAAGAAGGCATCGGCGCGCCCGGACTGCAGCGCCAGGGTCTGGGCGGCGTCGTCTTTGGTGTAGACCGGCGTAAACGGCTTCAGCCCCTTCTTGAGATTCTCGGCGTTCCACGCCAACAAAATCGCTTCCTGGTTGGTGCCGGAGCCGACGATAATCCGCAGCCCGGCAATATCTTCGGCTTTTTCAATTTTGCTCAGCGGACTGGTGCTCTTGACGTAAAAACCCAGCGAATCTTTGCGGTAGGTGGCGAAATCAAACTTCTCTTTGCGCTCTTTGGTCACGGTGATATTGCTGACCGCCGCATCATATTTGCCGGAGGCGACGCCGAGCGGCCAATCTTCCCACGAGGTGGGCACCACGTTCAGCTCCAGCCCGAGGCTGTCGGCCACCAGGCGGGCGATATCCACCTCGCTGCCGAGCAGGGTTTTGTTATCATCAGAAAACACGGTCAGCGGCGGCGAATTCAGCGCGGCGACCGCGACGGTCAGCTTACCCGGCACCGCCAGGTGGAGACCTTTCGGCAGTTGGGCGATAGCCTGAGGGTTTTTTGCCGTGTGAATCGGCGTTTTGTTAGCTTCGAGGCTTACGCCGGTGCCGTTGATCGTGACGTTCTGCGCCCAGGATGACGCGCTCACGGCCAGCGCCAGCGCCAGTAATAGCGTTTTTTTCTGCATTTTCTGCATAGCGGGTGTTCTCTATTATTGTTTTTGGAATTGATTGACGGGCTCTGCCAGCCCTAAACTTTCGCGCAGCGTGGTGCCGGGATATTCTTCACGGAATAATCCACGCTGCTGCAGGATCGGTACCACCTGGTCCACAAAGCGCGGGAAGGTATCCGGCGTACCGCCCTGGATAATAAAACCGTCCGCCGCGCGCTGTTCAAACCACTGCTGTAGCCCATCTGCCACCTCTGCGGCGGTTCCGGCAAAACGCGGTCGCGGGCTGGCTGCCTCCAGCGCGACCTGGCGCAGGGTCAGGCCGCGTTCGCGGGCGTTGCGTTTAATCTCATCGGTGGTGCTGCGAAAGCTGTTCTGCCCGAGGTCGCCGATATCCGGGAACGCCTCATCCAGCGGATATTGGGCGAAATCGTGATGCTCAAAATAGCGGCCAAGATAATTCAGCGCGTCCTCAATCGATACCAGCGCGGCGGTGGTCTGGTATTGCTGTTCCACATCGTCGGCGCTATCGCCAACGATCACGCTGACGCCCTGGAAAATGTGTAGTTCGCTCTCCCGGCGGCCGTACGCGTCGAGCTGGCTTTTGACGTCGCGATAAAAGGCCTGCGCTTCCGCCAGCGATTCCTGATGGGTAAAAATAGCGTCGGCATGGCTGGCGGCTAATTTTTTACCGTCTTCGGAAGCGCCCGCCTGAAAGATAATGGGTCGGCCCTGCGGCGTGCGGGCAATATTTAGCGGGCCGGCCACTTTGAAGAAATCACCGTGATGATTAAGCGTATGCAGCTTATTTTTATCAAAGAACTGGCCGCTCTCTTTATTACGAATAAACGCGTCCTGTTCCCATGAATCCCACAGGCCTTTAACGACCTGAAGATATTCATCGGCGATGCGGTAGCGCAGCGCATGATCGGGATGCTGCGCCCGGGAGAAGTTTTTCGCTGAGCCTTCGAGCGGCGATGTCACCACGTTCCAGCCAGCGCGTCCTCCGCTCAGATGATCGAGGCTGGCGAACTGGCGAGCGGTGGTAAAGGGCTCGCTGTAGGAGGTCGACAAGGTGCCGACGAGGCCTAAACGCGAGGTTACCGCTGCAAGGGTGGATAATACGGTGAGTGGTTCAAAACGGTTTAAAAAATGCGGGATCGATTTTTCATTAATATATAAGCCATCGGCAACAAAAATAAAATCGAGCTTGCCCTCTTCCGCTTTTAACGCCGTCTGCTTCACGAACTCAAAGTTAATACTGGCGTCGGCCAGCGCGGCCGGATGGCGCCAGGCCGACATATTTCCCGATGCGCCATGTAAGATAGTGCCAATGCGCAGCTGTCGTTGTTCAGACATCGTTAATCCTTAGTCTATGACCCTGAATAATTAAAGTTCTTTCAGCGCCTGCTCTGCCAGATCGGCAAAGTAGTGCGCCGCCGGCGCGATTAAGCGCTCATCCGGGTTAAACGCCGGATGGTGAAGACCAAACTCGCTGGCGCTGCCGATGCTGACGAACGCGCCGGGAATATGCTGAAGATAAACGGCGAAATCCTCTCCGCCGAGATGGAGATCCGCATGGTGCGTGCGGTAGCCGGATCGATCGGCCACGTGGCTGGCGAAAGCCGCCCAGCGCTCATCATTGACCAGCGCGGTCGGCCCGGCGTACCAGAAGACATCGATCTGCGCGCCGAAGGCGCTGGCGAAGCCGGCGGCAATCTCGCTCACCCGCGCCTTCACCCGCTGCTGGACTTCGCTGCTGTGGGTGCGCAGCGTACCTTCCAGCTCAACGCTTTCCGGCAGGACATTCCACGTATTGCCGCCCTGAATCCGCGTGACGCTCAGCACCACGGAATCGAGGGTGTTCACTTCGCGGCTGGCGACGCTTTGCAGCAGGGTCACCAGCTGGCTGGCCAGCAGAATGGCATCCTTCCCTTCATGAGGCCGGGCGGCGTGAGCGCCTTTGCCGGTCACCTTAAACACAAAGCGATCGACGTTGGCATAAAACGCGCCGCCTCGGGTGGCGAATTCCCCCACCGGCAGCCCCGGTTCATTATGCATACCGAAAATGGCGGAAACGCCCTCCAGCACGCCGGCGCGAATCAGGGTTTTCGCGCCGCCGAAGCTCTCCTCCGCCGGCTGGAACAGAATGCGGACGCGTCCCGCCAGCTGCGCTTCGCGTTGTTTCAGTAGTAAGGCCGCGCCAAGGATCACGCTGGTATGAATATCATGCCCGCAGGCGTGCATCACGCCGGCATTCAGCGAGCGAAACGGCACGCTGGCCGCCTCTTCGATCGGCAGCGCATCAATATCGGCACGCAGGGCAATCACCTTATTGCCGCTCCCAACCTCGGCAACCGCGCCGGTTTTCAGATCATATGGCAACAGGCTGATGCCGCCGCTTTGTAGCCAGTCGCGAATACGCGCGGTGGTGTCGACCTCCTGCAGCGAAAGTTCCGGATACTGATGCAGCTCGCGCCGCCAGCGAATTAACTGTTCAGCAAGGCTCATGGCTGGACCTCCGCGCTCAGATGCGCCCGGGCCAACAGACGCAGGGAGTTAAGGCGCGCCGCGCCGTCGCTAATGGGCGTGTCGATAATAAATTCGTCGATGTTCCACGCCGACTGCAAGGCATCCAGCTGCGCTTTCACCTGCTCGGGGGTGCCGGACAGCACGGCCGATTCCCGCCGGGCGATACGCGTCGGCCTGCTGCCCGCCTGACGGGCAAAGGCGGCCGCCTGCGCTTCGCTGCCGACGGTCACCCGCTGACCGTTTTCCAGCTCAACGCCCCATGCTTCGACGGATTTTGCCAGCGCCGCGGCCGCTGCGGCCTCTTCGGCCACAATAACCTGAACGGCGATAATGGCGTCGCGACGGCTCAGTTCGCGCCAGCGGGTTAACACCTCCCGCAGCAGTTGCTTATCGCCGTTGAGATGGGCGGCGAAGACGAAGTTCCAGTCCAGCTGCGCCGCCAGCTGCGCGCTCTCCAGGCTGGCGCCGAGCAGAAAACCGTCGGCGCGACGCGGCGGGATTGGGGTTGCGCGGACGCTCTCTTCACCATCGGTTTCGGTCAGCGACAGCCAGTTGTCGAGCTGCGCCAGCTGGTCGGCAAAACTCCCCTTTTGCTGGAGATTAAGTCCCTGCTGCAACGCGCGAGTGGAGAGCGGCAGTCCGCCGGGGGCTTTGCCCACGCCCAGATCCACGCGGCCCGGGGCAAGAGAAGCCAGCATATTGAAGTTCTCCGCCACCTTATATGGGCTGTAGTGCTGCAGCATAACGCCGCCGGAGCCAACGCGAATGCTGCGGGTCTGGCCGAGGATCCAGGCAATCGCCAGTTCCGGCGACGGGCTGGCGAGCTGGTCGGTGTTGTGGTGTTCGGCGATCCAGAAACGGTGATATCCCCAGGCTTCCGCCTGTTGCGCGAGCGTTAATGTGCGCGCCAGCGCCTGGGCGGCCGTTTCTCTGGCCGCCAGCGGGCTTTTATCCAGGATACTGATTCGATAAGACATTTCGCAGGCTCATGTGAATTAACATGTCTGCATTATTAGAAGCGCCCGCGGCTGGAGAGAAACAATTTATTTACATGTGCTCTGCCGAAAATTAGATATGCGGTGAGGTAAATGTCCCCGGAGGCGATGCCACGTCACGACACATTCCCCGGGTTGCGGCGCAAACGCCTTACCCGGGCTACGAGTTCCCGGCAATCAGCGGCCCGGTAGCCCGGCGCCGCCCCCGGAAAAAGAGCGCAGAGTGGCAAAATTTCCCGGAGGCGATGCTGCGCATCTGTCCGGGCTACGCGTCCTGAGCAATCTGCGGGCCTGTAGCCCGGCTAAGCGCAGCGCGAGCCGGGGGATTATCGGCTATTCTGCCGAAGCTCGCGCACCAGCGCCTCGGTCTGCTGCTGGTTGCGTAAGCGCACAAAGCGAATATGTCGATACTGCGGATCCTGCATATCCGCCAGATAGCGGCGGCGATTATTGAGCCAGGTTTTTAGCGTCCAGAGAATAATGGAGTCCCGGCTAAAGAAGGAGCGGCGGAAGGTTTCACAGTTACCGGTGCCGGGCCACAGTTCCTGGCGTCGGCTGGCACGCGATGCCGCGCGCCAGATAGCCTGGCGCATCGTGCGCCAGAAGCTGTAATCCACCCACACCACCAGATCCACGTCGCGCCATTTTACCGGACGACTGCGGTTATAGTTGCCGTCAAGCACCCAGCCTGGCGCGGCGAGTGCGGCGGCGAGCTTAGCGTAGAACTCATCGTCCGGCGTCCCTTGCCACTCGGGCAGCCAGTAGAGTACATCCATTTCGATATAAGGCAGAGACAGTTCCTGAGCCAGCCGACGCGCGAGGGTAGATTTACCGACGCCGCTGGTCCCTACTACGTTGATTTTCATCGTGGCCTCTCGGGCAAAACGCGGGCGGAAAAGCATAGCGCAATACCATTAAAACGCTGAGCAAAATTTCAAGGGCGCCGGGGAAGGACTTAAACCTGCCGATCTCATTGATATTTAAGCAAGTGCTGTCGACAAATCTTTTACGTGCGTCCATTTTCCGATACGTGTAGGATTCTCCGCCATGCTCGCTTATCTCATTCATCAGAATGATGGGAGAGCCAGCAGCACGAACCACTTCATGGACATTGACAGGAAAATAGCGACATCAATGAATACAAAACACTCTAGCGTGGCGGAGCAGCACGCTGCCAAACGCCACTGGCTAAACTCGCAGGAGTCCGGCTACCACAAGGCAATGGGCAACCGTCAGGTGCAGATGATTGCCATCGGCGGCGCGATTGGTACCGGCCTGTTCCTCGGCGCGGGCGCGCGCCTGCAGATGGCGGGACCGGCGCTGGCGCTGGTTTATCTGGTCTGCGGCCTCTTCTCGTTCTTTATTTTACGCGCGCTTGGCGAGCTGGTGCTTCATCGCCCTTCCAGCGGCAGCTTCGTCTCCTACGCCCGCGAGTTCCTCGGCGAAAAAGCGGCTTACGTTGCGGGCTGGATGTACTTCATCAACTGGGCGATGACCGGGATTGTCGATATCACCGCCGTCGCGCTGTATATGCACTACTGGGGCGCGTTCGGCGACGTTCCGCAGTGGGTGTTTGCCCTCGGCGCGCTGGCGATCGTCGGCACCATGAATATGATCGGCGTGAAATGGTTCGCCGAGATGGAGTTCTGGTTCGCGCTGGTCAAGGTACTGGCAATCGTGGCGTTTCTGGTGGTCGGGACTATTTTTCTTGGCACCGGCAAGCCGCTGGATGGCAATGCCACCGGTTTCCATCTGATCACCGATAACGGCGGTCTGTTCCCGCACGGCCTGCTCCCGGCGCTGGTGCTGGTTCAGGGCGTGGTTTTCGCCTTCGCTTCTATTGAACTGGTAGGTACCGCCGCCGGCGAGTGTAAAGATCCGCAGACCATGGTGCCGCGCGCCATCAACAGCGTCATCTGGCGTATTGGTCTGTTCTACGTTGGCTCGGTGCTGCTGCTGGTGCTGCTGCTACCGTGGAATGCCTATCAGGCCGGGCAGAGCCCGTTCGTCACCTTCTTCTCGAAGCTGGGCGTGCCGTATATCGGCAGCGTGATGAATATTGTGGTATTAACCGCCGCGCTCTCCAGCCTCAACTCCGGACTGTACTGCACCGGGCGTATTCTGCGCTCCATGTCGATGGGCGGTTCAGCGCCTAAATTTATGTCGAAAATGAGCCGCCATCACGTGCCCTATGCCGGTATTCTGGCAACGCTGGGCGTCTATGTCGTTGGGGTATTCCTCAACTACCTGGTGCCTTCGCAGGTGTTTGAGATAGTCCTCAACGTCGCTTCGCTGGGCATCATCGCCTCGTGGGGATTTATTGTGGTGTGCCAGATGCGCCTGCGCAAGGCGATCAAAGAAGGCAAGGCCGCAGACGTCAGCTTCAAGATGCCGGGAGCGCCTTTTACTTCCTGGCTGACCCTGCTATTCCTGCTGAGCGTGCTGGTATTAATGGCTTTCGATTACCCGAATGGGACTTATACCATCGGTTCGATTCCGCTGATTGCCGTTTTGCTGGTCGCCGGCTGGTTTGGCGTACGCAAGCGCGTGCATGATATTCACAGCACTGCGCCGGATATTGAAAAACCGTAACCCGTCCCTTTTGCGGTTTGCCCGGTGGGGCAAACCGCAACTGCAGAACTTAATTATCTTCCACCAGCTGAGCAACATCGCTGCTGTTAATCTGGCGCTTATTGCCCGACTCATCGGTATAGCTGGTCATGCCGGTATCTTTATCCAGCTTCGGTTTGCCCTGCGTCACAATGGTTTGCCCGCTTTTCGTCGTCATCACGTAGTTTGAGCTACAGCCTGCCAGCAAAGCCAGCATTGCGCCGGCGCAAACGACCATCAATGTTCTTTTCATCATATCTCCAGGATTAATGCCACCGTCCCGCTTGCGCAGGAAAGCGGTAAGTTTATAGCCATTACATTTGTCAGGCTAATAAGCGTTTGTAACAGAGGGTGATATCGGTGAAGACGCTATTTTCTGTAAGGCACGAACCAGGCGAAGATTATGCCGACCGGGTAAGACGCAAACCGCCGCCCGGCAGAACGACTTTCAGGAGGGGCTTCCCCCTCCCGTGAAGATCACAGCGCGATGCGGATAACGTCATCCGGCTGGGTCGCCTCTTTCTGACGCGTCGATTCCTGCTTCACGCTAACGTACAGCGTTTTGCCATCGGCGGAAAGCATCAGGCTGTTCGGGTGGGTCGGGGTTTTGAAAGTTTTGACCACCTTGTAGCTCTTACCATCGATCACGCTCACTTCCCCGGCTTTGCGGTGCGTCACGTAGGCTTCATTGCGCGTCGGGTTGAACAGAACGGCCAGGGACTCCGGCGCGGCGATTTTCTCCAGCACTTTGCCATCGCGAATATCGACCACCAGCACTTCCGGCTGTTTACTGTCGGTGATAAAGGCGCGATGACCGGCGGTATCAAGGCTGAGATTCAGATAGAAGTGCTCTTTGCCATCATCCTGCAACTTCTTGCGCGAGAGGATCTTATTGCTGGTACTGTCGATAGTCACCAGCTCGCCGTCGGCGTTGGTGGTATAGATGCGGTTCGCTTCTGCGTCCACCGCCAGGCCGGTCGCCATTGCGCCGGTATTAGCGATAGTGTCTTTCAGCGTCAGCTTGTCGCCATCCACAACCCAAATCACGCTCTCTTTACCCAGGCCGGTGATGTAGACGGTATTGGTTTTCTCATTGACCGCCAGCTCGCGCGGCGCCAGCGGGCGCACGGTTTCGCTGCGCTGACGAGCGTCGAGCACCAGACGCCCTTTTACCTTACCGGTTTTAGCATCAATGGCAGTGACGGTGCTGTCGGTAGTGTTGCCAAACCACAGGGTCTGGGTGGCGTTATTGATCGTCGCGCCGAAGGGTTTCAGGTCGTTATGAATGATCTGGGTCACTTCGAGGGTCGTCGGATCGAGACGATAAACGATGCCGCCTTTATCCAGCGAACGGCTTTGCGATGTGGCCACCCACAGCGCGTTCTCCTGCTGGCTATAGGCCATTTCGTATGCGCCCTTGCCGACGGCTTTGCGCAGCATTTCTTCCGCCGCATGGGCGCTAAAGCTCCCCGCCAGCAGTAATGAAGTTAACAACAGTGAACGGCGCAGACGCGGCGCGGACAGATGACGTAATGACATGACGACTCCCTTTGATAAAACAAATATATGCCTGCTCGACAGTGCTTCCGGGGCGCAAAATCATCGCTTTGCGCTATTCTTTGGAATGCGAATAGTAATCATTATTTATCGCAATGTGGAGCGTTAATTACCAGTTGTGTCCTGAGCATCACGCAATTCTTGCTATTTGTTAACTCAAATCCTGTTAAGTCTTTTCAAAAAATTTACAAAAGAGCTAACATATATACATATGTTCCGTTTGGTTCGTTTTGTGAGTAACGTTGATGAAAATCCTTTCCGTGCGCGCCGTCGCGCTCCCCGCTCTGCTTTTACCGCTGGTATCCGCTGCGCCAACCGCTATCGCCGCTGAACAGACCATGGTAGTTACCGCCGCGCCGTCGGCAGTCTCTGAACTCGATACCCCCGCCGCCGTCAGCGTGGTTAACGGCGATGAGATGCGCCAGGCTGCGCCGCGGGTTAACCTCTCCGAGTCGCTGGGCGCGGTACCGGGACTACAGGTGCAAAACCGCCAGAACTACGCGCAGGATCTGCAGCTTTCAATTCGCGGCTTTGGCTCTCGCTCCACCTACGGGGTGCGCGGGCTGCGCATTTACGTCGATGGCATCCCGGCCACCATGCCCGACGGCCAGGGGCAAACCTCGAATATTGATATTGGCAGCCTCGATTCGCTTGAAGTGCTGCGCGGACCGTTTTCCGCCCTATACGGTAACTCCTCCGGCGGGGTGATCAACGCTACCAGCCAGACCGGCGCCCAGCCGCCAACTCTCGAAGCCAGCAGCTATTATGGCAGCTTCGGTACCTGGCATTACGGCATGAAAGCAACCGGCGCGGTCGGCGACGGCACCCATGCGGGCGATGTCGACTATGTGGTCTCCACCAACCGCTTCACCACCCATGGCTCCCGCGACCATAGCGGCGCGCGTAAGAATCTCGCCAACGCGAAGCTCGGCGTGCGCATCAATGACGTCAGTAAGCTGACCCTGCTGTTTAACAGCGTGGATATTAAAGCTAATGACGCGGGCGGCCTGAGCTATGACGAATGGCAAAACAATCCGCGCCAGTCGCCGAGAGGCGATGAGTACAATACCCGTAAAACCATCAAACAGACCCAGGCCGGTTTACGCTACGAGCGACAGCTGAGCGAGCAGGACGATCTGAGCGTGATGATGTATGCCGGCGAGCGTGAGACCACGCAATATCAGTCGATCCCGCGTGCGCCGCAGCTCAAACCCACCCATGCGGGCGGCGTGATCGACCTGACGCGTAACTATCAGGGCATTGATACCCGCTGGACGCACCGTGGCGAGCTTCTGGTGCCGGTCACCTTTACCACCGGTCTCGACTACGAGACCATGAGCGAACGTCGCAAGGGTTACGAAAACTTTGTCATGAACAACGGCGCGCCGCAGTACGGGGAGAAAGGCGACCTGCGCCGCAATGAGCGCAACCTGATGTGGAACCTTGACCCTTATCTGCAAACCCAGTGGCAGCTCACCGAGAAGCTCTCTCTGGACGCCGGCGTGCGCTATAGCTCAGTCTGGTTCGATTCCAACGATTATTACATTACGCCGGGCAACGGCGATGACAGCGGCGAAGCCAGCTATCATAAATGGCTGCCGGCAGGCTCGCTGAAATATGCGGTAACCGACGCCTGGAATGTCTACGTCTCCGCCGGTCGCGGTTTCGAAACGCCGACGATCAATGAGCTTTCCTATCGCTCCGGCGACCAGGGCGGGCTGAATTTTGGCCTGCAGCCGTCGACCAACGAAACGGTTGAAATTGGCAGTAAGGCGCGAATCGGCAATGGCCTGTTAACTGCCGCGCTGTTCCAGACCGACACCGACAATGAGATTGTTGTCGATGCCAGCAGCGGGGGCCGTACCAGCTACAAAAACGCCGGGAAAACCCGTCGCCAGGGGATGGAACTGGGGCTGGATCAGCAGTTTGGCGAGAGCTGGCGTTTAAAAGCGGCCTGGACCTGGCTGGATGCGACCTATCGTACCAACGTCTGCGACGATGCCAGCTGTAAAGGCAATCGTATTCCGGGGATCGCCCGTAACATGGGCTACGCCTCCTTCGGCTACCAGCCCGAAAAAGGCTGGTACGCGGGCAGCGATATTCGCTATCTGAGCGATATTATGGCTAACGATGAGAACACCGCCAAAGCGCCGTCCTGGACAGTCGTCGGCCTGACGACCGGCTATAAATGGAGCTACGGCAAGATGGATATGGATCTGTTTGGCCGCGTCGATAACCTGTTTGACCGCCGCTACGCCGGTTCGGTTATCGTTAACGAATCCAATGGACGCTACTACGAACCGGCGCCGGGCCGCAACTACGGCATCGGGCTCAATCTGGCATGGCGATTTGAGTAACCCTTAACCGCTGAGCCTCAAGGGGATCGTTTGCATGATCCCCTTGAGGATTAGCTGTGGCGGCTTGCTGACGTTAAATCACGTTTCTTAAGGACAATTCGAAGATAATCTTCTCCGCCTGGCAGGAGAAAGCAATTGAAGCCTCAAGCTTAACCTCATCACCGGCGGTCTCAATGGTATAGTCAACCTGCGGCGGCTCGCTGGCGGGTGCGGCGGCTTCGGCACGTTGGCGAACGGCCGCCAGGGTGGACTCAGCCTCTTCACGGCTGACGAAGTTTTTCTCAACTCGCCATACGCAGTCCTCATTATCAATAATCGAACCTACATCAATGGCACAGCCTTTGGTACTGCATTTATCTACAACATCTTTCATTGCGGTTACCTCGTAAAATTTTCTTTAGAATAAGAATCCATTTGCGGAAAGCAAACCAATAATATTCGTATGGTTGAGTCGTTTTATCATTATACGCCACCGCGTGAAGCGACTTCTTGCGCCACCGCATGGCTACGCCCTGATTGCGCACAGATCGCGCATCCGTCCTGGCGAGAGAGCCCAAAATATCGGCAACCATTCGTGCACACCATCACACTATCCTGCGTTGAGCCTCGTCTATAGCGCTTTGCGGCGTTACCCTTGTCACAAAATAACGCCAACAAGGAGCTGCCATGGCACTGCCAGTGATTATCGATTGCGATCCGGGTCACGACGACGCGATCGCCCTCGTTCTTGCCCTCGCCTCACCCGAACTCGATGTGAAAGCCGTCACCTCCTCCGCCGGAAACCAGACACCGGAAAAAACGCTGCGCAACGTCTTGAGGATGCTCACCCTGCTTAAGCGCCCGGATATTCCGGTCGCCGGCGGCGCGCTTAAGCCGCTGATGCGGGAGCTGATTATCGCCGATAACGTGCATGGCGAGAGTGGGCTTGACGGCCCGGCGCTGCCGGAGCCGGGCTTTGCCGCGCAGGCCTGCACCGCCGTCGAGCTGATGGCGAAAACGCTGCGCGAAAGCGCCGGGCCGGTTACGATCGTCGCTACCGGTCCGCAAACCAACGTCGCCCTGTTGCTCAACAGCCACCCTGAACTGCATAGCAAAATTGCCCGCATCGTGATGATGGGCGGCGCCATGGTGCTGGGTAACTGGCAGCCGGCGGTCGAGTTTAATATCTACGTCGACCCGGAAGCGGCAGAGATCGTTTTCCAGTCCGGGATCCCGGTGGTGATGGCCGGGCTGGATGTCACCCACAAAGCGCAAATCCACGTCGAAGATATCGAGCGTTTCCGCCGTATCGGCAATCCGATATCCACTATCGTCGCCGAACTACTCGACTTTTTCCTTGAGTACCATAAGGATGAAAAATGGGGTTTTGTCGGCGCTCCGCTGCACGATCCTTGCACCATTGCCTGGCTGCTGAAGCCGGAGATGTTTACCACCGTTGAACGCTGGGTCGGCGTGGAAACGCAGGGGAAATATACGCAGGGAATGACGGTGGTCGATTTCTACAACCTGACCGGCAAGATGCCAAATACGACGGTGATGCTCGACATCGATCGCCGGGCCTTTGTCGATCTGCTGGCCGAGCGGCTGGCGTTTTACGCCTGATGGTCAAACTATCCGGCAGGCGCGAAGCCTGCCGGGTACATGATTACTCGTCAGGAGAGACGCGTACCACGACCTTACCGAAGTTCTCACCCTTCAGCAGGCCGATGAGCGCCTGCGGTGCGTTCTCCAGGCCGTCAACGACCTGCTCGCGGTATTTGATTTTCCCTGCCTGCACCCAGCGCCCCATCTCCTGCTGGAACTCCGCAATCCGGTGACCGTAATCCTGGCCGATGATAAAGCCCTGCATCCGAATGCGTTTTTTGAGGATCGTCGCCATCAGCAGCGGTAAACGATCCGGGCCAGCGGGCAGCGCGGTAGCGTTGTAACCGCTGACCAGGCCGCAGACCGGCACGCGGGCCGATGTGTTCAACAGCGGCAGCACTTCATCGAATACTTTGCCGCCGACGTTCTCATAGTAGATATCGATGCCCTGCGGGCACGCTTCTAACAGCTTAACGGCAAAATCGGGCGCGCGGTGATCGATACAGACGTCGAAACCCAGCGTCTCTACCGCATAACGGCACTTCTCGCTGCCGCCCGCAATGCCTACCGTACGGCATCCTTTCAGCTTCGCTATCTGGCCGACCGTGGCGCCGACCGGCCCGGTGGCGGCGGCTACCACCAGCGTCTCGCCCGCTTTTGGCTGGCCGATATCGAGCAGTCCCATGTAGGCGGTAAAGCCCGGCATACCGAGGATACCCAGCGCCCAGGAGGGGTGTTCCGGGTTATCGCCCAGCTTCACCAGCCCGCTGCCATCGGAAATCTCATAATCCTGCCAGCCGCCGTAGCCGAGCACCCAATCGCCGGGCTGATAATCAGCATGGTTCGACGTTACAACGCGGCTTACGGTGCCGCCCACCATCACCGCGCCAATGGCGACCGGCGGCGAGTAGGAAGGCGCGTCGCTCATCCGCCCGCGCATATAGGGATCTAATGACAGAAAGACGGTGCGCAGCAGCAGTTGCCCCGGCCCAGGAGAAGCGACCTCACCCTCTTCCAGGCGGAAGTTCTCCCCGGTCGGCTCGCCGTGCGGACGGGATGCCAGCAGCCAGCGGCGGTGGCGTTGCGGATTAAAAGCCATAACAAACTCCTCTTTTGACAAGTCTGTATTGAGGCTAGCTGCTTTCCCGTCAGCGCGCATTGACATTATGAGGCAGATTGATTGAGCCGGACGACCAGATAGACGCAGGGCTGCGTGGTTTCATTAATGAAGCGGCAGTCGTTCGGCGGCCCGAGCTCCAGACAATCCCCCGCCTGCATTTCGTGGCGCGTAGTGCCTTCGATAAACACCAGCTCGCCCTGCTGCAGCCAGATAAGCTGTCGCGCCAGAGCATAAGAAGCCGCCGGCATCGGAATATCGCTGCCCCCGGGCAGCTCTACCTGCACCAGATCGATAGGCAAATCGCTACGCGGCGACACGTGACGACGCAGATAGTGGCTCTGCGGGTCGTGCCACACCGGCTGATTAGCCAACCGCAGCAGCTTGCCTTCCTGCATCTCGGCGCGGGCGATCAGCGTCGACATACTGATGCCAAAGGCGCCGGAAAGCCGCCCAAGCATAGAGGCCGTCGGGCTGCTTTCGCCGCGCTCGATCTTGTGGATCATCGCCCGGGACGCGCCCGCCCGATCCGCCAGTTCGCTCAGCGACCAGCCGCGAGATTCCCGCTCAATACGGATGCGTGCGCTGATGCGCTGGTTCAGGTTGTCTTCTATAGTGTTCATAGCGTGACACTATAGTGTAGGGCGTCTGTTTGCACAACCAGCCGAAAATGGCCGCTTATTCCGAGGAAAAGGCCCGACGTGATATTACGCCGGGCAATCTGGAGAAATCAGGGGATAATTAAACTTACATCCTTTAAGGCAATAAATGAAAAGAAAACGCCTCGACTAAATAAAGACGCGCAGGCCCACTGCGCCAAGATGATCGTCAATATTCCACGCCTCGTTATCGTTGCCCCAGGCTTTTTCGTAGCCGTATTCAAGATAGGTCACCGCGCTATTACCTAGCCAGTAATCAGTGCCTAATACCGTCGACTGGAAGTGCTGCCCGTCCATGGCATCCCCGCCCTGCGACCAGTTAAAATCAACGTACACTCCCCAGGCCGGCGTGATTTTAAACTGTGAGTCATATTCCAGGCCAAGCACCGTTTCCTGGTCATCACCATGCCGGGTATTACGATCGTAATGACCGCTGGTCGCCGCTTTAACATCATTAACTTTATTCAGGTAATACGTCACCTCCGCGCCGTTATACCAGGCGTGGTCACCGACGTTGGCGGTATATTTTGCGTTCATGCCCATGGAATACGTATTGCCGTCATAGGCATCACCGTTATTATCGGTGTAATGAAAGCAGTGACCATTCGGGCCAAAACTCTGGCAGCCGCTGGCTGATCCGCTATTTACCGTGTAATGATTATAGGCAACGGCGCTGGAGACGGAGAAGCCGTTATCCCAGCGATACTGCGCGGCGGCCGCGGCGCCGCCGTGAACGGTGGCTGAACCATCGCGGTAAGCGTCATGCAGGTTCGGGCCATCGCCATAGGCCGCAAAGCCGATGCTGTCGACGTTGTCATTACCTTGCCCCATGACGCCAAGGGTCATATTTTTATCATTAAAATAGTAGATTGCCGCGGAATTAATAATATCCGTCGACATTCCGGCGGTATCATGTTTCGCCTTTCCACCCCAGGCATAGGTTGTGTCAATGCCCAACCCCCAGTCGGTAGGCGCATATTGTTTACCGAAGGTCACTACACCATATCGATCGTTACCAATACCGGCATAAGCCTGCCGGGTATAAACATCGTTGCCCTGGTCATCTGTTGCGGAATCTAAACCATGAACGCCGGTCTCATAATAACCTACGGCATAATTACTCAGGCCGTTCAGATCAAAATTATGCCGTAAAGCTACCCCCAGCCGCGAGTCATTATTCTGTATATTATGTTCCTGGCTATGATGAGAATCCGTTTTGGCCATTAAACGTACGGATCCTAAAATACCGATCGCCGTATCATCATTGCTCCACAGCGTCTCCCCTTTAGTCTGCGTTGCGGTATAAGCCGGTGCCGCCTGTAGCACATTGGTTTCAGCCGCCATGGTGGTATTGACTAATACATTACCCATAATAATTGTCAGTATCGAAGGCACTACTACTTTCATATTTTTCCTACGCGCCATTGCTTCACCCTTATCAGCAAAATGAATCCCTGCGTATAAATACGCATAATGGTATGAATGGAATATCGTTATAAAATCCACCAGAGTTATGCCGTATATTTTTCCATACGCACTCTGATTAATGACAATATATCTTCCGGGGTTAAGCTATTTCTATTGCGTAAAAATAAAAAAGGGAATGCTATCACAATGATTTGTATCATCTTCAATACAATCATGAAGTTATCGTAGCCACAACTTCATTACTAAATGTCATCAAAATATAAAACCGGTAAATAAAAATTGAAAATATGACTGCCGAGTAATAGTGATACGTTTAATCAGTTGTAAAACAGGAAGTATTGATTTGAATGATGAGACAGGAGAGTCCTGGACAGACAACCGACGGAGTCGGCAAGCCAGAGGAAAAATTTATGGCTAAAACAGATGACAGCCTTGCGTACATTATTGTAATAATAGCGTACTACTATAGTGTACAAACCTGAGGGTTACCATGATCATCCGCCATGCCAGCAAAGACGATTGCGCGGCAATCGCAGAAATCTACAACCATGCGGTTGTCCATACCGCCGCCATCTGGAACGATAAAACCGTCGATACCGACAATCGCATCGCGTGGTATGAAGCCCGACAGATCGCCGGTTATCCGGTGCTGGTGAGTGAAGAAAACGGCGTCATTACCGGTTATGCTTCCTTCGGAGACTGGCGCGCCTTTGATGGCTTTCGCCATACCGTCGAGCATTCCGTATATGTCCATCCTGCGCATCAGGGCAAAGGGCTGGGCCGCAGCCTGCTGGTGGCCCTGATCGCCGAAGCTAAGCGGTTGAATAAGCACGTGATGGTTGCCGGTATTGAAGCGCAAAATGAGGCTTCTTTACATCTGCACCACACGCTGGGCTTTACCACCACCGGACAGATGCCGCAGGTCGGCACGAAATTTGGCCGCTGGCTGGATTTGACCTTTATGCAGCTACAGCTTGACGATCGCCGCGATCCGGACGGCGGCGCATGAATCAGACGCTGACCCTGGCCTGTTTGATTGCCGCCGGCATTGGGCTGGTCGTGCAAAACACCCTGATGGTACGAATTACCCAGTCCGCATCGACCATTCTGATCGCTATGCTGCTGAACTCGCTGGTCGGCATCGTGATTTTTGTCACGATACTGCTGCTGAAGCACGGCGCGGCAGGGATTCAGGAGCTGGCGGTCAGCGTAAAGTGGTGGACGCTAATTCCGGGCTTGCTGGGTTCGTTCTTTGTGTTTGCCAGCATCAGCGGCTATCAGAACGTCGGGGCGGCGACCACCATCGCAGTATTGATTGCCAGTCAGTTGATCGGTGGCCTGGTGATGGATTTACTTCGCGCGCATGGCGTTCCGCTTCGCGCGCTGATTGGCCCATTCTGCGGTGCGGTAATGCTGGTTATCGGCGCCTGGCTGGTGGCCAGACGCCAGTTCTAGCTCCTGGCTTAGTGGATCTCGCCGCCGCGGGTCAACTGCTCCCGGCGCGCTTCCTGTTCCTCATGCTGCTGGCGGCCATGATGAGCAATAGCGTTACGCAAACGCTGCTGCTGCACGTAGCGCTCTTCTCGCCCCAGCCCGGCGTCGTCGCTTAATGTAATCAGCAGTTCGTTCATATGGGTAATGACGCTTTCGGCAATCGCCGCGTCCACGCGCGCGACGACCTCATCCAGATGCGACATGCTTCCTCCTTCCGGCTTAATTAAGTTTAACTTTGGAAAAATCGCTGCCCATCAGGCTCACGCTGTATCCGCTAACGTTACTGCGCGTCGCGTAGAAGGTTTTGCCGGTTGCCAGGGTGATCCATGGGGCCTGCTGATAAAAAATCTCCTGCGCCTGAGCGTAGAGTTTAGCGCGCTCCTGCGGGTCGCTCACCAGGATAGCCTTTTTCACCAGCGCATCGTAGGGCTTATCGCACCAGCGGGCAACGTTGGAGCCGGTTTTAATGTTATCGCAGCTTAACAGGGTACCGGCAAAGTTATCCGGATCGCCGTTATCTGACATCCAGCCAAACAGCGCGCTGTCATGCTCCCCTTTGCGCATACCGGCGAGGTACTCGCCCCACTCATAGGTGACGATTTTGGCTTTGATGCCAACTTTGCTCCAGTCGTTCTGGATCATTTCAGCGATACGGCGCGAATTAGGATTATACGGGCGCTGCACCGGCATCGACCAGAGGGTGACTTCGGCCCCTTTTTCCAGCCCGGCCTGTTTAAGGAGATCTTTCGCTTTTTGCGGATCGTAGTCGTAATCGGGCAGATCTTTCTTATAGCCCAGCATATTGGCAGGGATCGGCGATTTCGCAACGCTGCCGGACTCCAGGAACACCGCTTTCACGATCGCCTGCTTGTCGGTGGCATAATTGAGCGCCTGCCGCACCAGCAGGTTATCGAACGGCTTTTTCTCGGTATTAAACGCCAGATAGCCGACGTTGAGCGCCTCAACCGAATGCAGCGCCAGATCTTTATTACCTTTAATCACCGGGAATTGTACCGGCGACGGAGCGGGAATAATCTGGCATTCATTGGTTTGTAGCTTCGCCAGCCGTGTCTCAACGTTCGGGGTGATCGAGAAGATCAGGTGTTTAGTCGGCACTTCACCATCCCAGTAGTGCGGGTTGGCAACATAGCGGATCAGCGAATCCACCTTATACTGCTGGAGGGCGTAAGGTCCGGTGCCGACAGGCCAGGTATCGATATACTCCGGCGTGCCTTTTTTCAGCATTGCATCGGCATATTCGGCAGACAGAATTGACGCAAAATCCATCCCCCAGTCGGCGAGGAATGCCGCATTGGGTTCGTTGAGCACAAACTGAACGTGGTAGTCATCGATCTTTTTGACCTCTTTAATCAGCTTATCCAGCCCGACGTCGTGAAAGTATTCGTATTGCCCGTGGGAAACATTGTGATAAGGATGATTCGCATCTTTCTGGCGCAGCACCGAGAACAGCACATCATCGGCGTTGAAATCGCGGGTCGGCTTAAAGAATTTATTGCTGTTGAACTGCACGCCTTTACGCAGGGTAAAGGTCCAGGTTTTGCCGTCCGGAGAGACGCTCCATTCCGTCGCGAGGGAAGGAACAGGCGTGTTTTTGACCGGATCAAAGTTTATCAGCCGGTTATACAGCACCTGAGAGCTGGCGACAAAAGAGGGCCCGGAACTGGCAATCTGCGGATTGAAGGATTCCGGAGAGGCTTCGGAGCAATAGACCAGCGTATCATCGCCCGCCGCCAGCGCGCTTGCCGCCGGCAGAAGTGCGCTCAACGCCAGCGCAATAGACGTTTTCCCTGTAAACATGGTTATAAACCTTATGAATTTGTTATAAGTCCTTTAATAACAGCACAGGGGAATTCAACCGGCAAATAATCAATTGGTATCAGGTTATGCTAAAAACCGCTTTTTCGCCGATTAATTCAGCATCTCTACTCTCACCCCCCCCTCGATTTCAGTCATAAATGTGAAGCGTGCGAAAGGTTGCGAAAAAACAGGGCGATAACCGCCCGGACGGCATCACGCGGCGGCGCAACCCGGTACACTCGGCAAATCGCAACGCCAGGAGAAACCTACAATGACAATAACCTGCACTCTCTACACCAACGGCCAGTGGCACGATGCGGAAGGCCATGCCACTTTTACCCGCTACAACCCGCTGACGCAAGAAAGCGCCTCCGTTGCCAGCGCCGCCAGCCTGGCTGACGCTCGCCGCTGCGCCGATACCGCCGGCGCGGCGTATCCGCAATGGCGCGATACGATACCCGCAGAACGGCGACGCCTCCTGCTGGACGCTGCCGAAGAGATGCTGCGCCGTGAGGCGAAGTTTATTGCCGCGATGGCGGCCGAAACGGGAGCCACCGCGCACTGGGCCGGTTTTAACGTGCATCTGGCCGCCGATATCCTGCGCGAAGCCGCCGCATTGACCACGCAAATCGAAGGCCAGGTGATCCCCTCTAACGTGCCGGGAAATCTGGCGTTGGGCATCCGTCAGGGGGCGGGCGTCGTACTCAGCATGGCGCCGTGGAACGCACCATTGATTCTGGCGACTCGCGCTATCGCCACGCCGCTGGCCTGCGGAAATACGGTTATTCTCAAAGGCGCGGAGCTCTCGCCGGCGACTCAGGGGCTAATTATCGATGCCCTGGCGGCGGCGGGCTTCCCCGCCGGCGTGGTGAATTATCTGACCTGCACTCCCGCCGACGCTCCTGCGCTGGTGGAGTCTCTAATAGCGCACCCCGCCGTACGCCGCATCAACTTCACCGGTTCGACGCCGGTAGGACGGATTATCGCCCGCACCTGCGGGGAGCATCTGAAACCGGCGGTGCTTGAACTGGGCGGCAAGGCACCGCTGCTGGTGCTCGACGACGCTGACCTCGAACAGGCGGCTGCGGGCGCCGTTTTTGGCGCATTCGCCAACGCCGGACAAATCTGCATGTCGACCGAGCGCATCATTGTGGATGCGGCCGTCGCGGAAGAGTTTGTGGCGCTGCTGGCCAGGCGCGCGGCGGCCCTGCCCGCCAGCCTGCTCGGCCCGGTGGTAGAGATGAAGACCGTCACCCGCTGCAATGCCTTGATAGAGGATGCGCTGGCGAAGGGCGCGCGCCTGCTCACAGGCGGCACATCCAATTCGACGCAAATGCGCGCCACCCTGCTCGATGGCGTCACCCGGGAAATGCGCATCTGGCATGAGGAATCGTTCGGCCCGGTGAAATCGATTATTCGCGTTCAGAACGAAGCCGAAGCGCTGGCCGTCGCGAACGAAAGCGAATATGGCCTCTCGTCGGCGATATACAGTCGGGACAGCGCCCGGGCGTGGAACCTGGCGCAAAATCTGCAAACCGGCATTTGCCACATCAACGGCCCCACCGTGCACGATGAAGCGCAAATGCCGTTTGGCGGCTGTAAATCATCGGGCTATGGCCGCTTTGGCGGACGCGCGGGGATTGCCGAGTTTACCGAGCTGCGCTGGATCACGCTGCAAACGCTCCCGCGCGAGCTGCCGTTTTAAGTTTCACGGCCGCCAATGGTTCTTGAATTCCCACAGGCGATTAAAGGCCACGTCATCCAGCTGTCGTTCTGCGGAAATATTGCCGCGGAACGGTCGGGAGGTGGTGGCCGCAGCGCCCCATGGGGAAAGCCGATCGTAGCTTTGATCGATAGCGCTGTTGGCGATCAGCACCTGTCCGTTGGCGGTCTGCCCCGCTAAATAGCCGGTCTTGCCTGCCCCCTGATCCCAGGCGCGGCCCAGCTTTGCCTTGAAACTGCCCTGATAGCCGCTGTCGCCGGTAAAGCGGCTGTTCTTCACCAGAAAGCCGTATGGATTATCCGGCAACGTGTTCGGCGCCAGCACGTAAGCCTCGGGAGAACGGCGCGTCGAGACGGTGTGGAAATGCACATTGTCAAAGACCGCATTCGCCCGGCCGAAGACATAATCCACGTCCCCTTCGACGTAGCTGTCTTTGACGTATACGCGGCTAATGCGATCCGTCACCGCTTCATTACGCAGGTTGCTGGTATTCAAATAGAGCGTATCCTGGCGTCCCAGCAAACGGACTTTCTCCAGCTGCACGCGATCGCCATCCGTCCGCAGAGCCACCCCCTGGTGGGTACCGCCATCAACGGTATCCAGCAGACTGTTGGCTACGCTAAGATTAACCAGCTGGAAATCAGCGCTTTGCGACCACATCACCGCCGCGCAGTTAGTGCCTATTGTCTTACTGGTACGCCCGGCGCAAAGCGCATACTGGTACCAGGCGGGGTCGCCTTCACGATACTGATGCTGGCCGTTCACCTGCTCGCGATAGCGCTGCGCAGAAAATTGTGAATCCAGCGCCAGCTCAATCCTGACCTCTTCGGGCTGCTCTCCGGCACCATAAAGGGTTATCGGCGGCGCCCCTGCGGGGATATAGACCGTTTCCCGATAGATGCCTGGCTCGATACGGATATAGATACGCTCATTCTTTGCCGAATGCTGGGCTATTGCCGCATTAACCGCCTGCTGAATGCGGGAGTACGGCGCTCCCGCTGGCGCCACGCGCCAGGCGCTTTCCGTTTGCGGAAGGCTAACTGGCGATGGCGACCATGGCCCATCCGGGGCACTCAACGCGCCGCCCTGCGCAAAATAGCGCTCCATGGTGAAGCTTGCCGCTTCCGCCGCAGTAAGCTGCGGGCGGGAAGCCGTCCCGCGCGGATGTTGCGTTACGCACCCTTGCAGAAGCAGAGGCGTACAGAGTAAAGCCGAGATACCCAGGATGTTGATTATTCGCATTTCACGCTCGCCACATATGAAAGAAACGGAATATCAAAATAAATGAAATATTGTTTCTTTTCGTATGTAGCGATCACGAATCAGACTTCTGCCTCAATGCTGGCATAAAAATTGTCCAGCGTGCGGGCCAGCGCCGATGGGTTTTCCCACGCCATTGAATGCCCGGCCAGCGGGATCGCTAACAGCGGGATCCCCGCCGCGACAGTATCCGTCGCTTCTTGAGCCGGTAACGAATGCTCTCCGTAAATCAGGGCCTTAGGACAGGATAAATGGATAAAGCGGGTAAACCAGGACGGATTAGCGCCCTTCACCAGGCTGGACGCTCCGCGCCACACCGCCCACGGAGCGCTGTTTTGCAGGCAACCGGCCCAGGGCGAGGTTTCGGCACTGAGCATCTCGGCATAGCCCCGGGCAATAAAGCGCTCTTCGGTTTGTTCCGCGATGCGTCTGCTGTACATACCGCCCCCGGGATAGAGATTGGGTTCGGCCACCAGCAGCCCCAGCACCCGTTCGGCGAGCCGTTCTGCGGCTTCAATCGCCACGCTGCCGCCCATGCTGTGACCATATAAGTAGCAGCACGTTAGCCCTAAGCAATCCAGAAGCTCAACTATCACTCCGGCCTGATCGCTGATGCGATAGCCGAAAGATGGCGGCTTGTCGCTGTAGCCGTATCCGGGTAAATCGACCAGAATCGTTCGCCGTCCGGCCAGCGCAGGATCGGCGGCCACGCGAGGATAGTCATAGGTTGAGGCGCAGCCCAGGCCGTGGATAAAGATAATCGGTTCACCGCGGCCGGGCAGATCCAGCCAGCGCACGTTGCCGCCGGCCTGAGAGGAATAGAAACTGTTCATCGAAGATCATCCGTTAGTTGAGCCTGTTTTTTTATACAGTCATCACTAAAAGTTAGCCATCGATTTTTCAATCAGAACAAAGAGACCAGCAGCGCCATGGGAAAGCTGAACGGCCATGTCGCGCCAATCAGCAGCGCCGCCAGCAGGCGGATCCAGCGGCTCTCTTTCGTTAAGAACCAGCTTATTACCGCGCAGATACAGCCCATAACTGCATAAAAAACCAGCATTTTCTGGTACAACGTCATTTTTCTTCTTCCTTCCCTGAGAGGCATTTTCGCGTCAAGCGATGCCTTTTCGTACCCCAGCGTACGTCAGAGTTTATGGCATAATAAAACGAGTCACGGCTTAAATTTTCAGAAATACGCCCGATTCGGCTTAGTCCGATAGCGCAACCTTTGACCTCGTACTATAACTGTAGAGGCTAATTCATTAAGGTGGCGTTATGGATGTTTCCAGCAAAACCGTCCTTCTGATAAATGTCGGCGCAGCGCTTGCGCTAATCGGCCTGTTGTCCGTTCGTTTTGGTTGGTTTTAGCGATTTTACTCAGCAATGAAACCTAAAAAAGCAGCCTTTGAAGGCTGCTTTTTTACGATTTAATAGCGCTTGCCTCAGCTGCAGAGGCGTGTTGTTGCACGGTCATCAGCTTCTGCAATTCAGGATCCCACGCCGGGAGCAGGTCAACTTTTTCACTGTCCCACGCGGCCGCAGCGCAAACCGCTTCTGCTACGCCCTGTTTTTCACAATCAACAATCTGTTTAGCGGGAAAATTCCCGTAAAGCATCGCTGTGGCGCAGGCCACGAAGAGAAAACACGCTATTTTTTTCAAAACTATATCAACGTCGAAGCAACAAATTGCGCCGAATGTTCGCATGAGCGGCTATATAAAGTCAAACCCGCTTCCCTGCCCCACCAGCCGTCATCATCGCGACTTATTTAACATAAACATTACATATTCGCTAAATTTAAAGGGGGGCACGAAAATATTAATGGCGATAAATGAATATCTCTTGCCTTTCAGAACTTATTCTCACAACCCGCAGTTAATAACACCTTTATTTATAGGGTTATATATTTGATGGCTTAAGTTTAAATAAGCCTCATTTGCCGCAATCAGCGCTGCGCGCTATTCTCCGAAGCTCACGGGCCTTTCCTGTCGCAGGGCAATTGTTCACTATTCTTTATCCAATCATCAGCATTGAGCCAAGAGGCGATCATCATAATTAGCGGGTTCAATGGCGGCCAGGATGCAGTAAAACGGGTTAAAAAGATAAAACATCATTACTTATCAATAACTTACAAAATAAAAATAGCGATAAAACTTTTCTATCGAGTTTAAATGATAAGAAATATCATTTGCCTTGTTTCGCATAAAATCATACATTCATAATTACAAGTTATGCGAAGCTTGTTTTTTACTCATTGCTTTTTGAGGTGGTACATGTCCGGAATCGCCGTGCTTATTGTGGCGTTAATTTTACTTATTGCTGCAATTTATAATCTTTTTTCTTATGTTCGCGAGCGTCGTCAATCAAGTTTACCGAGCAAAAAAAACAAACGTTAGCCTGTTAATCATTTGCCAAAAAATAAATAACGCCGTACGTATTTAATTTCTGATGACCTGATATCAGGCAAAATCACAGCAACAAGTTAATATCTCCAGCGCAACAAAAAGCCCCTGCATTGCCTGCAGGGGCTGGCGAACTTTTCCGTCAGTTAACGAGAGGACCCGGAAGAGCGCATCCCTCGCCCCGAGGACTAACCGGCCCCACCCGGCGCTTATCTCCGGCACTCATCATGGCTTAGCTCTTGAAGGGGCTTAAGAATATTCTCATAAACGCACGCTTCTGTTTTAACATTTTTTGCTATGGTAACTATTAGCAGGCTAATCTGAATCACTCATCCTCTACCCGTGCTTGATCATCACATGACGGATGGTCGTATAATCCTCCAGGCCATACATCGACATATCCTTGCCGTAGCCGGAGAGCTTCTGCCCACCATGCGGCATTTCGCTAACCAGCATAAAATGCGTATTGACCCAGGTACAGCCATACTGCAGGCGGGCGCTGAGCCGGTGCGCTCTGCCGACATCGCGAGTCCATACCGACGAGGCAAGACCATATTGGGAATCGTTGGCCCAGCACAGCGCCTGCTCTTCATCGCTAAATGCGGTGATGCTGACAACCGGACCAAAAACCTCCCGCTGCACAATCGCATCGTCCTGCTTCGCCCCTGCCAGCAGCGTGGGCTGGAAGTAGTAACCATTGCCCGGCGCTTTGCTGCCGCCGGTCACCACCTGAATATGCGGCAAGGCACGAGCCGCATCGACGGCGGCGCTGACCCTGTCCAGATGCGCCTGCGAGCTCAGCGGGCCCAGTTCGGTCGTTTCATCGTCCGGCGGTCCAATCTTCAGGCTGGCGACCGCCGCGCCGAGCTTTTCCACCAGTTGGTCATAGATTCCGGCCTGCGCGTAAATGCGGCAGGCGGCGGTACAGTCCTGACCGGCGTTATAAAACCCAAAGGTCCGTACCCCCTCCACCACCGCGTCAATATCCGCATCATCAAAAACGATAACCGGCGCCTTCCCGCCCAGCTCCATATGGGTTCGCTTAATCGACGCCGCGGTATGGCCGATTATATGCGCGCCGGTAGCAATCGAGCCGGTTAGCGACACCATGCGAACCCGGGCATGGGCGGTCAGCGGATCGCCGACGGTTGCTCCGCGCCCGAACAGAACATTAAGCACCCCGGCGGGGAAAATCTCCTGCGCCAGTTCACCTAACTTCAGCGCGGTGAGCGGAGTGATCTCAGAGGGTTTTATTACCACGCAGTTGCCTGCCGCCAGCGCTGGCGCCAGTTTCCAGGCCGCCATCATGAGCGGATAGTTCCACGGCGCGATAGAAGCCACCACGCCGACCGGATCGCGGCGGATCATCGAGGTGTGGCCTTCGAGGTATTCACCTGCCGCCATACCCGGCAGACAGCGCGCTGCACCGGCGAAAAATCGGAAAACATCGGCAACCGCCGGTAGCTCATCGTTGACCACGCAGTGCAGCGGTTTGCCGCAGTTCAACGACTCCAGTTGAGCCAGCTCCTGGGCATGTTCAGTAATCAGGTCCGCCAGCCGCAGCAGGCATTCGGCGCGGGTTTTCGGCGTCATCTGACTCCAGCCGGCAAAGGCCAGGTCAGCGGCGTCAACCGCGGCATCAACCTGCGTCGCCGAGGCCTCCGCAATCGACAAAATCTCTTCGCCGGTGGCTGGATTAAACACCGGCACAGTCTCGCCTTCGCCAGCCACTAACTTACCGTTTATCAAAAGGTTATTTTGCATAGCATTATCCTGTATCGGTTTTTTATTTTCCGTTTTCCGCGCTGATGTCGCCGTCACGAGTGAGCCACCAGGCCCCCAGAATCGGAAACATCGTCACCAGCATGACCAGCAGCGCGACGACGTTGGTGACCGGGACATCGCGCGGGCGCCCGAGCTGATTAAGCAACCAGAGCGGCAGCGTACGCTCGTGCCCGGCGGTAAACGTGGTCACGATAATTTCATCAAACGACAGAGCAAACGCCAGCATTCCCCCCGCCAGCAGCGCCGATCCCAGATTGGGCAGTACCACGTAACGAAAGGTTTGCCAGCCGGTTGCGCCTAAATCCATCGACGCTTCCACCAGACTCCATGAAGTGCGGCGAAAGCGGGCAATCACGTTGTTAAATACCACGACCACGCAGAAGGTCGCGTGTCCCACGACGATAGTCAGCAGCCCGGGTTCCAGATTGACAGCCTTAAAGGCGGTCAGCAGCGCAAGCCCGGTAATAATGCCGGGCAGCGCAATCGGTAATAGCAGCAGTAGCGACACGGCGTTTTTGCCAAAAAACGTGCTGCGCCACAGCGCACCTGCAGCCAGCGTGCCAAGTACGAGAGCGATGGCGGTCGACAGCGCGGCGATTTTGAGTGACAACGTCACGGAATCGATAATATCGCTACGCCCCGCCGCTTCGCTAAACCAGCGCAGCGTCAGGCCTGCAGGCGGAAAGCTGAAGGCGGCGTCTTCGGTATTGAATGCGTAGAGAGCGATAATCAGCAGCGGGAAATGCAGGAATATCACGCCACCCCAGGTGGCGACCTTCAGGAACAGCGGTGCGCGATCAGAGTGCATCAAATGCTCCCAGACGTTTCACGAACGCCAGATAGAGGGCAATCAGTACAATGGGCACCAGGGTAAACGCCGCCGCCATCGGCATGTTGCCAATCGCCCCCTGCTGGGAATAGACCATATTGCCGATAAAGAATCCCGGCGGCCCCACCAGCTGCGGCACGATAAAATCGCCCAGCGTCAGGGAGAAGGTAAAAATGGACCCCGCCGCAATGCCGGGGATCGCTAACGGCAGCACCACATAGCGAAAGGTCTGGCGCGGACGGGCGCCAAGATCGGCGGAAGCCTGCAGCAATGAAGACGGCAGGCGTTCCAGCGCCGCCTGCACCGGCAGGATCATAAACGGCAGCCAGATATAGACGAACACCAGGAAGCGCCCCAGCCCAGAGGTCGACAGCGTATTGCCGCCGACCGCCGGGATCGTCAGCACCATGCTCAGTACGCTTTCCAGACCAAGATGGCGCAGGAACCACTGGGCGACGCCATCTTTAGCCAGCAGCAGCGTCCAGGCATAGGCTTTGACGATATAGCTCGCCCACATCGGCAGCATCACGGCGATATAGAAAAAGGCTTTCATCTTGCCACGGGTATAGCGGGCCATATACCAGGCCATGGGCAGTGCCAGAATCGCGCTGGCGACGGTCACCGATAGCGCCATCACCAGCGTGCGCACAATAATGTCGTAGTTAGCCGGATTAAACAGCGCGCGCAGATTGGCCAGCGTCAGGTCGTTGGTGACCGACATGGTGAAATCATCAAAGGTATAGAAACTTTGCCACAGAAGGGTCAACAACGACCCCAGATAGACAATGCCAAACCACATGAGCGGCCCCAGCAGTAGCAGAAACAGAGCCAGCGAGGGATGACGCCAGAAGGTGCCGGCCAGGCGTCCGCCTCCGGCAGAGGGTATCGCCATCGTCATATCACCCTCCGCTCTCCAGGGGGACCATCGCCGCACGCGACCATGAAGCCAGCACCTGTTGCCCTACCGGAGGGGCGTTCAGCGCAGCCTGACCATCGACATTCGCCTGACTCACCAGCAGCTTCTCGCCGTCAGCCAGCTTCAGCTCGACGCGCGTGGCGGCGCCCATATACTGCACCGCCTGCACGATCCCCTGAATCTGCACCTCCCCGCCGGCATTCAGCCGAATATGCTCCGGACGCAGCGACCAGGCGCCCGTCATCGCGCACAGCTTCTGTGCCAGCTCGCTGCTAAACACGTTGGCGGTACCGACAAACCCGGCGACAAACGCCGTTCTTGGCCGCAAATAGAGATCCTGAGGCGCATCAACCTGCTCAATGCGTCCCTGATTAAAGACCGCCACGCGGTCAGACATCGACAGGGCCTCTCCCTGATCGTGGGTCACAAAAATGAAGGTGATGCCCAGCGCCTGCTGCAGTTTTTTCAGCTCCAGCTGCATCTGTTCGCGCAGTTTTAGATCCAGTGCCCCCAGCGGTTCATCCAGCAGCAGGACCCTGGGCTGATTCACCAGCGCCCGGGCGATGGCTACCCGCTGGCGCTGGCCGCCGGAAAGCTGAGAAGGCTTGCGCGCATGCACAAAAGCGAGCGCCACCTTCTCCAGCGCCTCCTGCGCACGGGCGTGGCGCTCCTTTTTGCCGATCCCCTTAACCATCAACCCGTAGGCGACGTTATCGAGTACCGACATATGAGGAAACAGCGCATAATCCTGGAAAACGGTATTCACATCGCGCTGCCAGGGCGGCAGCGCGCTGGCCGGTTGGCCAAAAATACGTATCGTTCCGCCCGAAAGCTGTTCAAATCCGGCAATCAGGCGCAGGCAGGTGGTTTTGCCGGAGCCAGATGGCCCCAGCATAGAGAAAAACTCGCCGTCGCGAATAGCGATGCTGACGCCATCCACCGCCCGCACGTCGCCGTACAGGCGCGAAACATTATCCAGCTCTACCGCGTGCATGTTCTTCGCCTCCGGCGACTTAACGACCGCCCATAATCGCGATGTAATCCTGCGTCCAGCGGCTGTAGGGGACGAATTTCCCGCCTTCGGCAACCGGCGTTTTCCAGAACGCAATTTTGGCGAATTCGTTGTAACCATTGGTTTCGCAGCCTTTATCCCCGAGCAGCGCGCTGGCTTTGCAACCCGCGGGTACGACCGGCAGCGAACCAAACCAGGCGGCGACATCCCCCTGCACTTTCGGGGTGAGCGACCAGTTCATCCATTTATAAGCGCAAACCGGATGTTTAGCATCGCTGTGCAGCATAGTGGTATCCGCCCAGCCGGTGACGCCCTCTTTCGGAAAAACGGTGGCAATCGGCTGGCCTTCCGCTTTCAGACCGTTGGCCTGATAGGGCCAGGCGCTGGAGGCCACCACGCCTTCGTTTTTAAAATCGCTCATCTGCACGGTGGTATCGTGCCAGTAGCGGTGGATCAGCGGGTGCTGTTCGCGCAGGACTTTCAGTACCGCCTGATACTGCGCTTCGGTAAGTTGATAGGGATCATTAATACCCAGCTGCGGCTGAGTGGCTTTAACGAATAGCGCGGCGTCGGCAATATAAATCGGCCCATCATAAGCCTGTACGCGGCCCTGATTGGTTTTGCCGTCCGGCAGATTTTGTTTTACGAACACCACGCTCCAGCTATCCGGCGGCGTCGGGAAGGTTTTGCTGTTGTACATCAGCAGGTTTGGCCCCCACTGGTACGGAGTGCCGTAGACCTGTCCGCCGACGTTAAACCACGCGCCTTTTTCCACGCGCGGGTCGAGGGAGTGCCAGTTAGCAATCAGCGCAGTGTTAATCGGCTGCACGCGCTTACCCATAATCAGGCGCAGCGAAGCGTCGCCGGAGGCGGTGACCAGGTCATAGCCTCCTTTTGCCATCAGGCTGACCATCTCATCGGACGTGGCGGCGGTTTTGACATTAACCTGACAGCCGGACTCTTTTTCAAACTGGCTCACCCAGTCGTAGCTTTTATCGGTTTGTCCCCGCTCGATATATCCCGGCCAGGCAATAATATCGAGACGACCTTCGCCTTTATCGAGAGAAGTCGGCGGCTCGGCGGCCTGCGCCGTCAGGAAAACCATCCCCAGCACGCAAAGGCTGCCACGGGCAATTTTTTTGCTCATCGGGTCATACTCCTGTCACAAGAAAATGAGCGGCAGCCGTGCCGTAAAAATATCTTCCTTCATAACAGTAGACGGCGCGCCTGGGGCCCCCGGGGAAATTTATTCAGGTTGTGACAAGGGGCGCATTACGCAAAAAACGGCATACACGGAATAACTTTATGGATTATAGACAAGGAGTTAGCGAGGCAATACGACTATGCGAATTTCCTATGGTTGGCATCAGTAAAAATAATAACCCACCTGTTCGCCGGCTTATTTTTCGGCCCGGTATCACTGGCGGGAAATAAATAACGCTAAGCCAGCATTTCGCGAATCAGTTCGCCCAAGCGTTTAACCCCCAGCTCCTCTTTTTCGCCCCAGCCCCACGCGGTATTAAAGCGGAAGAATGAAGTCCAGCTGGCGGTGGTGGAAAACATTTTCCCCGGCGCAATGCTGATGTTATACGCCAGCGCGCGGGCGCTCAGCTCCCCCGCATCGGCTCCTGCGGGAAGCTCAAGCCAGAGAAAATAACCGCTATCGCTATGATGAATTTTTACCTCTGCGGGAAGATGGCGCAGCAGGGCCTGCCAGGCCAGCTGTTTGCGCTCGGCAAGCTGGCGGCGTAAACGGCGCAGGTGGGCATCGTAGCGTTTAGTCGAAAGGTAGTCGACCAGCGCCAGCTGCATTGGCGAACTGGTGGAGAGCGTACTCATCAGCTGTAGCTGCTGGATCCGTCGGGCGTGCTTGCCCGCCGCCACCCAGCCGATACGGAACCCGGGTACCAGACATTTGGAGAAGGAGCTGCAGTGCAGCGTCATATCGTCGCGATCCCAGTATTTGGCTGGCAGCGGTTTCTCACGACCAAAGTAGAGCTCGCTGTAAACATCATCTTCAATCAGCATCACGTTATAGCGCGCCAGCAGCGCCACCAGCCGCGCTTTTTTCTCCGCGCTGAGGGTAAAGCCGAGCGGGTTTTGCCCATTGGTCATCAGCCAGCAGGCTTTCACCGGATAGCTCTGTAGCGCCTGCTCCAGCGCGGCGAGATCGATCCCCTCTTTAACATCCGTGGCCACCGATAGCGCTTTCAGGCGCAATCTTTCAAGAGCCTGCAGCGCCCCGTAGAAGCAGGGATTTTCCACCACCACCCAATCGCCCGGTTCGGTGACAGCCTGCAGACTAAGGTTCAGCGCTTCCAGCGCGCCGGCGGTGATCACGATGTCGTCCGGCGAGATATTCATTCCCTGCAGCGCGTAGCGCCGGGCAATCGCATGGCGCAGTTCATCGTTCCCCGGCGGCAGGTTTTCAATCACGCTCATGGCGGTTGCGGTTTTGCTCACCTGCGCCAGCGAGCGGTTGAGCTGCGGTAAGGGGAACAGTCGCGGATCGGGAAAAGCCGAGGCGAAGGGCAACATAGAGGCCTGGCGGCTGGCCTGCAGCACTTCAAAGATATAAGTGTTGATATCAACCGCTTCATCACGCGTTACCTGGGCGGGCGGCGCGGGCTGCCGCGGTTTAGTGGGCTGCGGCGCGACATAATAGCCGGACTGCGGACGGGCGATGATGCGTCCCTGGCTCTCCAGTAGCTGATAGGCGTGGCTAACGGTCATAAAACTCATTCCGCTGCTTACCACCTGTTCGCGCAGCGAGGGCAACCTGTCGCCGGGTAACCACACCCCAAGCGCGATCTGTTCGGTAATCTGCTGCGCCAGCCGCTGGTACTTTTTCATCCGTCGATCCGTGTCGCTATTCGTAGGGTCAATTATATATCAGATGAGAAATAATGGCAGTTTATAAAAACTGTTATGGTGTGTAGTGAAATAATACCTTACCGGAGGCGTTGCTGGCGCATCTATCCGGGCTAGCGGACCGCAGACGGCTGGGAGCCCGTAGCCCGGCTAAGCGCAGCGCAGACCGGGAGAGCGCCATTCTGCGTTTTGCCAAAAGGTCATAACAGACCCCAACTGTTATAGGGAAAAACAGCGTTTCTGTTCCTGCAACCCGTTATCAACGAAGCCTAGAATTGCGCTGAGTCAATTTTGTTGCGGAGTTCTGCATGTTCGGTCTTGATGCATTCCACCTGGCGCGGATCCAGTTCGCTTTCACCGTGTCATTTCATATTATCTTCCCCGCCATCACCATCGGGTTAGCCAGCTACCTGGCGGTACTGGAAGGCTTATGGTTAAAAACCAAAAACCCGACCTGGCGCTCGCTGTACCACTTCTGGTCAAAAATCTTCGCCGTTAACTTCGGCATGGGGGTCGTCTCCGGCCTGGTGATGGCCTACCAGTTCGGTACCAACTGGAGCGGATTCTCGGAATTCGCCGGGAGCATTACCGGCCCGCTGCTGACCTATGAGGTTCTGACCGCCTTCTTCCTTGAGGCCGGATTCCTCGGCGTGATGCTGTTCGGCTGGAACCGTGTCGGACCTGGCCTGCACTTTTTCGCCACCTGTATGGTCGCGCTGGGGACGATTATCTCCACCTTCTGGATCCTTGCATCTAATAGCTGGATGCAAACGCCGCAGGGATTTGAGATCGTCAATGGTCAGGTGGTGCCGGTGGACTGGCTGGCGGTGATTTTTAACCCGTCTTTCCCTTACCGCCTGCTGCATATGACGGTGGCGGCTTTCCTCAGCAGCGCGCTGTTCGTCGGCGCGTCGGCAGCCTGGCACCTGCTGCGAGGGAACAATACCCCCGCCGTCCGCGCGATGTTCTCTATGGCGCTGTGGATGACGCTGATTGTCGCCCCCATCCAGGCGCTGATTGGCGATATGCACGGGCTCAATACGTTGAAACACCAGCCGGCCAAAATCGCCGCCATTGAAGGGCACTGGGAGAACGCGCCCGGACAGCCCACCCCGCTGCTGCTGTTCGGCTGGCCGGATATGCAACAGGAGCGTACCCGCTATGGCCTGGAGATCCCGGCCCTCGGCAGCCTGATTCTCACCCACAGCCTGGATAAGCAGGTGCCGGCGCTGAAGGAGTTCGCCCCGGAAGATCGCCCTGACTCCACCATCGTATTCTGGTCCTTCCGCCTGATGGCCGGGCTCGGCATGCTGATGATCCTGCTGGGCGCGCTGGCCTTGTGGCTACGCTATCGCGGCCGCCTCTATCACAGCAGGCCCTTTTTACGCTTTGCGCTATGGATGGGACCTTCGGGACTTATCGCGATTCTGGCGGGCTGGGTGACCACCGAAGTGGGCCGCCAGCCGTGGGTCGTCTATGGCGTTCAGCGCACCGCTGATGCCGTCTCCGCTCACGGCGACCTGCATATGTCGATCAGTCTGCTGACTTTTATCGTTGTCTACGGTTCGGTGTTCGGCGTCGGCTACAGCTATATGCTACGCCTGATTCGCAAAGGTCCGCAGACCGCGCAGCCGCCGGCCTCCGGTACGCCAGCGCGTCCACTCTCCGCCGCTACGGGCCATGAACAGCAGAAGGAGTTCCGCTAATGGGTATCGATTTATCGGTTATTTGGTTTGTTATCATTGTCTTCGCCACCCTGATGTATATCGTAATGGATGGCTTTGACCTGGGCATTGGCATTTTATTTACCACTACCCGGGACACGGCGGACCGCGACGTGATGGTAAACAGCGTCGCCCCGGTCTGGGACGGCAATGAAACCTGGCTGGTGCTTGGCGGCGCGGGGCTGTTTGGCGCATTTCCTCTGGCTTACGCGGTCATTATCGATGCGCTGGCGATCCCGCTCACCCTGATGTTGATCGGTCTTATTTTTCGCGGCGTTGCCTTTGAATTTCGCTTTAATGCGACGCCATCGCATCGTCCATTCTGGGATCGCGCTTTTATGGTCGGTTCCCTTCTGGCCACCTTCACCCAGGGCATGGTGGTCGGAGCGGTGATCAACGGTTTCCCGGTCAACGGCCGCAGCTTCAGCGGCGGGATGTTTGACTGGTTGACGCCGTTTACCCTGTTCTGCGGTCTGGGGCTATGCGTTGCCTACGCGCTGCTGGGCGCCAGCTGGCTGGTGATGAAAAGCGAAAATGCGCTCCACCGCAATATGCGCATGACCGCGCGCGGCTTGCTGTTGGCGCTGCTGGCGGTCATTGTCGCCATCAGCATCTGGACGCCGCTGGCGCAACCGGCCATCGCCCGGCGCTGGTTTAGCCTGCCTGACCTCTTCTTCCTGCTGCCGGTACCGCTGCTGGTGGCGGCGATCGGCGCCTGGCTCTGGCGAACGCTTCGCAACAGCGCCAGTCACCTGCTGCCTTTTACTCTCACGCTGGGGCTGATCTTCCTCGGCTTTAGCGGGCTGGGGATCAGTATCTGGCCGCATATTATTCCGCCGGACATTACCCTCTGGCAGGCCGCCGCGCCGCCGCAAAGCCAGGGCTTTATGCTGGTTGGCGCGCTGCTTATTCTGCCGGTTATCCTCGGCTACACCTTCTGGAGCTACTACGTTTTTCGCGGCAAAGTTCAACACGGCGAGGGGTATCACTGATGCAACGAGTATGGCTTAAGCGAGCGGTATGGATGATAGTGCTGTGGGGAGGCAGCGTGCTGGCGCTGGCGGCGGTGAGCATGGGGTTTCGGCTGCTGATGACGGCCGCCGGGCTGAAGGTTTGAGCCGCCCGTGACGTCATTTTAGTCGGCCCGACGGCTCCACCGTCGGGCTTTTTTTCGCCATCCGTCAGGGAGCGCTGACAAAGGCTTTTCCCATCTTTGATAAACGCGGAAATAAGCTCAACAAATCCCTGGCATAGTAGCCCCACTCACCGACAGAAGGGAAAAGATATGCTCAGAAGATACGTTTCAGCGCTACTGCTGGTGTGCGCCCTGTTTTCCGGCCACGTGCTGGCCCACCAGCACGGACACGATTTCTTCCCGGTACAGGGCCTCGAGCAGCAGCTACAGCACGAAGCCGATAGCGATGAGCTACGCAGCCAGAGCGAAGAAGCCGCGTCCGATCTGCGCGAACATCACCGCTGGCAAAATGCGCGAAAGCCGAAAATGCACTTCTATCCCTAAGACCTGTCAGTCATCAGGCGCCCTTGCGTTTCGGCAGGGTTTTTATAAGCTCATCCGGGCTGACGGACGCCACGATGCTGCCCGGTAGCGGCATTTTAAGGATATGATTTTTTATCTTACCGACGACGTGCATTTCGCAGGGGCGGCAGTCAAATTTCAGCGTCAACACTTCATCGCCGTGAATCAACTGCATCGGCGTGGCTTTCCAGCTTTTAATCGACCCTTTAGCCTGTTTCGGACACAGATTAAAAGCAAAGCGCAGGCAGTGCTTAGTGATCATGACCGGCACATCGCCCTTCTCCTGATGCGCTTCATAGGCGGCATCGATCAGCTGCACGCCGTAACGCTGGTAAAACTCGCGCGCCTTATGGTTGTAGACGTTCGCCAGAAACGACAGGTGCGTTTCCGGATAGACCGGCGGCGGGACGGAAACCGGCTTGCGGCAACCGCGCACCACGGCTTTCAGCCGCGCGTCATCCAGCATATCTACGGTTTCCCGACGCAGCTGGTTCAACAGGCTGTTCGGCACGAATAGCGCACCCGGCAGGTTAATTTCCATGTTGCGCGAGTAGTAAAGGGTCTGGCCCAGCTTCGCCAGGCCGTCGCGCAGATTCGTCAGCGCTTTCTCCGCCTGGGTCGCTTCGGCAAAATCGCCGTCCAGAGTATGGGTGACGCTGACGCCCTCCTCGCTGGTCATGGTTAAGACCAGCTGTTCCTGCCAACCGCTCAGTTCGATATCCACCGCGATGCGACGCTCGCTGGAGGTTTTTAGCAGCGCCTGCTGCCAGTTATGATCGAGGTTGCGGTTTAGCGGCTGATGCGGGCGCACTTTGTGTAAATCCGCGGGCATCTCGTTCGGCCATACGCGGTAGCGATTTTCGCCCGTTTTTTCAACCGTGTTGGCGCGAAAGCCGACAACCTCACGTTTGATCATCACGTTCAGGCCGTCGCCGTTGGTCAGGGCTTCGCTCACCTCAACGTCGAGAAAATCCTTGCCGACTTTCAGCACTTCACCCACCGGCAGGCCAATAAACTTCGGCGAATCAAACGCGCCGATATCGCCTTTGCGGGCGTTGACAAAATAGTCGGTGCTGCCGCGATGGAAGGTTTTATCCGTGGACGGGATGAAGAAGTGCTCCGTACGTCCCAACGACGAGCGGGCCAGATCGCCGCGATCTTCAATGATGGCGTCAAGCATCTGGCGATAATGCGCGGTAATATTCTTCACATAGCTCATGTCTTTGTAGCGTCCCTCAATCTTAAAGGAACGCACTCCGGCATCGATCAGCGCGGCCAGGTTGGCGGTCTGATCGTTGTCTTTCATCGACAGCAAATGCTTTTCATAGGCCACCACGCGGCCCTGGTCATCTTTCAGGGTATAGGGCAGACGGCAGGCCTGCGAGCAGTCGCCGCGGTTGGCGCTGCGCCCGGTCTGAGCATGGGAAATATTGCACTGACCGGAATAGGCCACGCACAGCGCTCCGTGGATAAAGAATTCGATGGTCGCGTCGGTATTATCGTAAATCGCTTTGATCTGCTGAAGATTCAGCTCGCGGGCGAGGACGATTTGGCTGAAGCCGACATCGGAAAGAAATTTCGCTTTCTCCACGCTGCGAATATCGCACTGGGTGCTGGCATGCAGCTCAATCGGCGGAATATCCAGCTCCAGCACGCCCATATCCTGGACAATCAGCGCGTCCACGCCGGTTTCGTACAGATCGGTTATCAGACGTTGCGCCGGTTCCAGTTCATCATCATGAAGAATGGTGTTCAGGGTCACGAACACCTTCGCGCCGTAGCGGTGGGCAAATGGCACCAGTCCGGCGATGTCGCTCAGGCTATTGCTGGCGTTGTGACGCGCGCCGAAGCCCGGTCCGCCGATATAGACCGCATCCGCGCCGTGTAAAATCGCTTCACGGGCGATCCCGGCATCGCGGGCAGGACTCAATAGTTCAAGATGATGGTTTTGCAGGCGCATACGCTCGTCGTTATCCATTATAGGGGGTCGAAATGGCGGCTATTGTAGTCAGAACTGCGCGCAGACCAAAACATTTTCCACTGCCGCCGCAGGGGGAATTTTCACTTTTCAGCAAAGTATTGAAGGAAAAGATATTTCCCACAAAAAGCGCCTGAGGATACAGTCATCGCGTATTCCGGATTTTCCTCGTCACGTTGTGATTTGTTGTCTCAGTCATTTGCCTGGCCGCGAGTTTGCTCGCGGCTTTTTTATTGTGCTTTTGGGTAGTGGATCAGCGAATGGAAATGAGCGGTCTGCGCGCCGCTATTGCGGTAGGCGTGCGCTAAATCACCGGCGAACCGCCGCCCTTCCCCTGGCTGCAGCGACAGCCACTCGCCCTGCAGGCACAGATCCAGCACGCCGCTAATCACCACCACATGTTCAATAACCCCTTCCTCGTGCGGCGTAGACTCGCTTAGCGCGCCGGGCGCCAGGGTAATGGAGAAGTGATCGAAACGCAGCACCGGGTCCCAGGGAAAAACAGGCGTCACAACCATCGCCTGCTGCTGCGGGTCGAAGGCGGCTGGTTCAGCGCTATCATCGGCGATAATAAAGGCGGAAAACGGTACGTTCAGGCCGGTGGCAATTTTCCACAGCGTCGCCACGGTCGGACTGGATTCGTTACGTTCAATCTGGCCCAGCATGGCTTTCGATACGCCGGTTTCTTCCGCCAGGCGCGACAGGCTCCAGCCGCGCTGCTGGCGCAGCGTTTTTAGCGTCGCCGACAGATGTTGCGCAATATTCATTCAACCTCCCAATAATCTATTAGGGAATTATACGCACATTTGCCTGATTCTACAGGGTAACGACATCATCAGCCCCCTCTTCGCAGCCCTGTACTGGCCCGGCGGTGGTGAAAGGTAGTTGTGCGCTATAACGCACAATGCTACATTACAACGACCGTTATAACGCACAAGGTAATGTTTATGCGCTCTTTTACTCTGCCTTTTCCGACTCTGCTTGCCGGTTTTGTCGCAGTCTTAGTCGGCTACGCCAGTTCTGCCGCCATTATCTGGCAGGCAGCGGCGGCGGCAGGCGCCGATGCTTCGCAAATCGCCGGCTGGATGACCGCCTTAGGCCTGGGAATGGGCGTGAGTACCCTGGCGCTCACCTTATGGCGAAAAGTACCAATCCTGACGGCGTGGTCAACGCCCGGGGCGGCGCTGCTGGTTAGCGGCCTGCACGGCGTCACGCTGGCGCAGGCGATTGGCGTGTTTATTTTTGCTAACGGCTTAATCGTACTGTGCGGCGTAACCGGTCTGTTTGCCCGGCTGATGAAAATCATTCCCCATTCGCTGGCGGCGGCGATGCTGGCCGGTATTTTGCTGCGTTTTGGTATGCAGGCTTTCTCCAGCCTGCAGGGCAATCTGCTGCTATGCGGCAGCATGTTAGCCGCCTGGCTGATATGCAAAGTCTGCCTTCCCCGATTTGCCGTGGTGGCCGCCCTGCTGGCGGGAAGCGCGGTCGCCGCCCTCAGCGGAGATGTGACAGGGTCACAAATCAGCTGGCGCTTTGTCGCCCCCGCTTTTATCGCTCCTGAATTTACGCCCGCGCTGCTGCTTAGCGTCGGCGTACCCTTTTTCCTTGTTACCATGGCTTCGCAGAATGCCCCCGGCTTTGCTACCCTGCAGGCTTCGGGCTATCGGGTTCCGGCTTCATCGCTGATCGTGGCGACCGGCGGTCTTGCGCTGCTGCTGTCGCCGTTTGGCGTCTACTCGATCTGTATCGCCGCGATTACGGCCGCGATTTGCCAAAGCCCGGAAGCCCATCCGGACCCGCTAAAGCGCTGGCTCGCGGCGGCGGCGGCGGGCGTTTTTTATCTGCTGGCGGGAATCTTCGGCGGCTCCATCACTTCGTTGATGGCGGCGCTGCCGGCGGCATGGATCCAGATGCTTGCCGGACTGGCGCTACTGGGCACCATCGGCGGCAGCCTGTTTCAGGCGCTCAATCATGAGCGTGAACGCGATGCCGCGGTGGTGACTTTTCTGGTCACCGCCAGCGGCGTGGAGCTGGCCGGTATCGGCTCTGCTTTTTGGGGGCTGGTTCTCGGCGGCGTCAGCTACGTTTTACTGTCAGCGCTGCGCCGAGCGTAGCTGCGAGGGCGTCAGGCCGGTGGCGCTTTTTACCCGATTGCTAAAGTGGCTGGCGCTGCTAAAACCGCAGGCCATAGCAATATCGGTTAACGGCAGCAGACTGCGGGTAATGAGCGCCTGCGCTTTAACCATCCGGCGCTGCATCACGTACTGATGCGGCGCCATTTTCATTGACTGGCGGAACATCCGCGCAAAATGGTATTCGCTGAGCGCCGCTTCCTGCGCCAGATCGGCAAGGGTGAGCGGCCGGTCGAGGTTCTCCTCAATCCATGCCAGCAGATTACGCAAGACGTGCGGCGCCAGGCCACCGGTCACCGTCGGCAAACGCCACTGAACGTTTGAATAATGCTGAATCAAGTGCGTGAGCAGCAGCGTGCTGGCGGAACTCAACGTAAGGTGGTTGGCCTGCTGCTGCCAGTCGTTGTCCAGCAGAAACTGGCGATAGACAGCGGTAATTTTGTCATCGCTGGAAAAGGTTTTTTCCTGCAGCGTGAACGAAGCCGGGCTACGGTCCCAAATCTGCTCGCCTACCCGGCGGAGATGTTCATCGGTGCAGTAAAGGTGGACAAAAGAGAGGTCGCCGCGAATATCCCAGGTGCTCTCGTCGCCTTTCGGCATCAGGCAGAAACGGTCGGGCCCGCCGCCGTTTTTCCAGCCATGTGGCGTCTTCTGGTAGCTTTCGTAGCCATCGGCAATATACAGGCTCAGAGTGTGGTGATCGCTTTGTACCGTTATGGTATCGAGATTGTTATACCACGCCGCCAGCTGAATCCCGGAGTTGAGCTTAACCGTCTCCCGCAGCACGGCATTTTTTTGACGCAATGTTTCGAAAGTCCCGTAAGCCATAGCCTTCACAGTTCAGTTTCCGCAGATCCCTAGTCTAAGAAGAGTCGCTGACGGATACCAGCTTTCGCCCGCCGCCAACGCAAAATAAGCGCAAGAATTTGCAAGTCGGCAACACGTGGATGACAGCGCGGAGCATGGCGAGGCTGCAAAATGACGGGTACAACACTCACAGGAGAGACATTTTGAACGCATTACTCTACGGGTTAGTCGTCGTTATCTGGGGTACGACATGGATTGCTATCTTTTTGCAGCAGGGGCCGGTCGCCGCGCCGGTGTCTATTTTCTGGCGTTTTGCCGTCGCCAGCATCACCATGCTGACCATTCTGCTGGTTACCCGCCGTCTTCGCCCGCTGGCCGCCCGGGACCATCTTTTCTGCCTGCTGCAGGGCTGCTGTGTCTTCTGCTTTAATTTCTGGTGCTTCTATACCGCCGCTGCGTATATCAATACCGGGCTGGAGTCGGTGATCTTCTCCATGGCGGTGCTGTTTAACGCGATTAACAGTTTTCTCTTTTTCAGCCAGCAGCCTCCGGGCCGTTTCTGGCTGGCCGCCGCGCTGGGACTGGCGGGGATCGTAACGCTCTTCTGGGATGATTTGTGGGCCAGCGGCCTCAATGCCTCGCTGCTACTCGGTATTGCGCTCAGCGCATTAGGCACCTACGGATTTTCGCTCGGCAATATGCTCAGCCTTCGCCACCAGCGCCGCGGCCTGGAAACCTTGACCACCAACAGCTGGGCTATGCTTTACGGCACGCTGGTCATGGGCGCTATCGCCCTGGTACGCGGCGATAGTTTTGCCCCGCAGTGGACGCTAAGCTATATGGGCGCGCTGCTGTATCTGGCGGTGTTTGGCTCGGTGATCGCTTTCGGCGCCTATTTCACGCTAGTGGGGCGAATCGGCGCCAGCAAAGCCGCCTACAGTACCCTGTTATTTCCGCTCGTCGCGCTGACGATTTCCACCTTTTATGAGGGCTACGTCTGGCATAGCAACGCCGTCGCCGGGTTAGCGCTGATTCTGCTCGGCAATCTGGTGATGTTTGCTCGCCCGGAGCAGTGGCTGCTGCGGCGCAGGCTGGCCTGAGTTCGCTCGGATCGCTGCTGACGCTCGCGCTGCCGTCGAGAAGAAATGAAAAAGGCGCTATCAACCACTAGCGCCTTTATTCACGGATACGCCTGATTAACGGTTATTGGGGTCGAATTTCACCGCGTCAATCGCCATATCATCGATCACCTGCTTCAGGGTCTCGACGGTGAGCGGCGTATTTTCGTTGGACAGGTTTTTACCTTCGCCCTTACGGACCACTTTGATAACCGGCTTTTTGGTCGCCGCGTCAATCAGCTCACCTTCAAAGAACAGGTTGGTGTCCATGGTACGGTGACCGGTTGCCGCCTGGGTACCGGCGATAATCATCGCCACCGGAATCACTTCGTAGAACTGCAGGCCTTCTTTGCTGGAATCCACGCCGGTGATGGCGCCGCGGAAGATCAGGCTGCGTTTCCCTGCGGTGGTAGCCAGCGGTTTACGCTCGGAAATAGCCTGTTTCATCTCTTTGTTGGTGTAATTAAGGATATCGCTGAGCGCCTTTTCGCCAACCTGGGTCGTCGGCTTAGGGACCGGATAATAGGTGATGGGGTTATAAACGATATTGTCATAGTTGTTCGGATTGTAATCCGCAGAAATCCAGCGCAGCTCCGGTTTACCGGAAGCGGAGGTGGTTTCTTTTAAACCTGAGTAATCTTTTAAAAAACCGGAATATTGTTCAGGTTTAGCCAGTTTTGATGAACAACCGGCCAGGGCTAACAGGCCAGCCAGCGCGGCGACCTTAAAAAATAACTGAGTACGCATATAGTTTGATCCCTGTGAATACCATCTATCGGCAAGTGTTATAGCAAAAGACAGGGGTAAGTTTTGTGGCAAAAGTGGTGATACGTCAAGTAGCGTAAAAAAATAAACCCGCCGCTGCCGGCGGGCCGTTTTTTCGTATTTATTTTATATCAACCTGATAAAAAATATGCTTGCCGAAGGGGTCGATTTCGTAACCAGAAACGTTTTTACGTACCGGTTCAAAAATAGTCGAGTGGGCAATCATCACCGCCGGCATCTGGTCGTGCATCATCTGCTGCGCCTGCAGATAGAGCGTCTCGCGTTTTTGGCGATCGGTTATCGATTTCGCCTCGGCGATGAGGTTATCGAACGGCTGATAGCACCATTTCGCCGAGTTAGAGCCGCCGTTTGCCGACTGGCAGGTAAACAACGGGCCAAAGAAGTTATCCGGGTCGCCGGTCGCGGTGGTCCAGCCCATCAGCGCCGCCTGGTGTTCACCATCCTTAACCCGCTTTAAGTATTCACCCCACTCATAGGTTGTGATCTTAGTTTGCACGCCGATTTTCGCCCAGTCGGCCTGAATCATCTCGGCCATGCGTTTGGCGTTCGGATTATAAGGACGCTGCACCGGCATCGCCCACAGGTCGATGGTTATCGGCCCGGAAACGCCCGACTCCGCCAGCAGCGCTTGCGCTTTCTGCGGGTCATACTCGTAATCTTTAAGCTGGCTATCCGCGCTCCATACCCCCGGCGGCAGCAGGTTTTTCGCCGCCGTACCGGTGCCGTGGAAGACGGCTTCAATGATCGCCGGTTTATTGATCGCCATCGCTAAGGCCTGGCGCACCTTGACGTTGTCCAGCGGCGCTTTTTGCGTATTAAACGCCAGGAAACCGGTGTTGAGGCCCGCTTTGCTCATCAGATTGATCGCGTTGTTCTCTTTCATTCGCGGCAGGTCTGCCGGATTGGGGAACGGCATTACCTGGCACTCGTTTTTCTCCAGCTTGGCGTAACGCACCGAAGCGTCCGGCGTGATGCTGAAAATCAGGCGATCGATATGGGCTTTCCCCTGCCAGTATTCCGGGAAAGCGGTGAAGAGAATGCGGGAATCTTTTTGATACTGTGCGAGTTTGAACGGACCGGTGCCAATCGGGTCCATGTCCACGCGTTCTGGCGTGCCGGCTTTTAACATCGCATCGGCATATTCCGCCGATAAAATAGAGGCAAAATACCAGGCAAGATCGGCGACAAATGGCGCTTCAGGATGCGCTAATGTAAAACGCACCGTATATTCATCAGGCTTATCGATTGCGGTAATTAACTGACCAAACTCCAGGCTTTCAAAATTAGAATAATTGCCGTTGGAGACATTGTGATAAGGATGATGAGGATCTTTTTGCCGCATAAATGAAAAAATAACATCATCGGCATTAAAATCGCGGCTGGGTTTGAAATATTTATTACTCTGGAATTTAACGCCTTTACGTAAATGGAAAGTATAAACTTTGCCATCTTCGCTGACTTCCCAGCTTTCGGCCAGGCTCGGCACTAATTCCGTAGTACCGGCTTTAAAGTCAACCAGCCGGTTATAGACCGGTACCGCGCTGGCATCCACGCTGGTTCCCGAGGTATAGAGTTGAGGGTTAAAGTTTTCCGGCGATCCTTCTGAACAGTAGACCAGCGTTTTTGCGCTAATAGCTGAGCTGGCCGTCAGGGCCGCTACCGCCAGAGCAAGCGTCGTGAATCTGCGTTGCATATGTTTTCCTTTTTAATTTGTCAGCTAATGAATAGCTTGTTGTTTTCCCTTCCATACATAACACTAAAGCCTGATTGCAAACACCTGAAAACTCGAATAAAGAAGGAATCACTATGTCATCAGCCCTGGCCAGTCAATTAACCCAACGCTTCTTTCGCTATCTGGCGATAACCAGCCAAAGCGATCCGCGAGCGTCCACCCTACCCACCACCGCCGGGCAACACGCGATGGCACAGGCCCTTGCGGATGAGCTACGCCAGCTTGGGCTGGATGACATTGTGATTGACGAACACGCCACCGTGACGGCGGTGAAAAAAGGCAATGTCCCAGGCGCGCCGCGGATTGGCTTTATTACCCACATCGATACCGTTGACGTTGGTTTGTCACCGGAGATTCATCCACAAATTCTGCGCTTCACTGGTGAAGATCTCTGTTTGAACAGCGAGAAAGATATCTGGCTGCGCGTCGTCGAGCATCCGGAAATCCTCGCTTATCCCGATGAAGAGATTATTTTTAGCGACGGTACCAGCGTGCTCGGGGCGGATAACAAATCCGCCGTCACGGTGGTGATGACGGTGCTGGAAAACCTCACGGCGGAGCATCGCCACGGCGATATCGTGGTGGCCTTTGTGCCGGATGAAGAAGTGGGTCTGCGGGGAGCGAAAGCGCTGGACCTCTCGCGCTTTGCCGTCGATTTTGCGTGGACCATCGACTGCTGCGAGCTCGGCGAAATCGTCTATGAGAACTTTAACGCCGCCGCCGCGGAGATCCGTTTTACCGGCGTCACGGCCCATCCGATGTCATCAAAGGGCGTACTGGTGAACCCGCTGCTGATGGCCACCGATTACATGAGCCATTTCGATCGCCAGCAAACGCCGGAATATACGGCCGGACGCGAAGGCTACGTGTGGTTTAACGGCATCCAGGGCGATCAAAATAGCACCCTACTGCAGGCCAGCATCCGCGACTTCGATCTCGCCAGCTTTAATCGCCGCAAGCAGCAGATCGGCGAAGTGGCGCAAAAAATCGCCGCGCAGTATCCAACCGGTAAGGTGGAATTTCACGTCAGCGATACCTACAGCAACATCAGCAATGCGATTGGCGAAGATCGCCGCGCCATTGATCTGATGTTCGAAGCAATGGAAAGCTTAGGCATTACGCCGAAACCAACGCCGATGCGCGGCGGCACCGACGGCGCGGCCCTGTCGGCAAAAGGGGTGTTAACGCCAAACTTCTTCACCGGCGCGCATAACTTCCACTCGAAGTTTGAATTTCTGCCGCTGCGCGCTTTTGAAGCCTCTTATCAGACCGCGTTCCAGCTCTGCCTGTTAGCCGCGCGTTAGGCCGGTTTGCGCGCCAGCATGGTGGCGAAACGCAGCTTGATGCGATTGCCGTTGGCGTCGGTGCGGTGGAGTTCTCCGACGTCTTCGTTGTACTTGAGGAACGCCCAGCCCTGGTAGTAGTGGCTAAGTTCACCCGGTTTAAAGGCGAACGGGAAGCCAACGGTGCACGGATAATCGTCGGTATCCATAGCGGCAACGATCAGATTGTAGCCGCCGGGTTTGGTACAGCGTTGCATATTGGCGATAAGACCCGGGATGGTCTGTGCATCAAGGAACATCATCACCACGGTGGAAAGAATAAAGTCATACTCGCCATCAAAGCTCAGGGCGTTAAGATCCTTAATCGCCGTCCGCAGATTCTCCAGCCCTTCCGCCTGACGAATGCTCTCAAGATTACCGATGCTGGCAGGGTTTTTGTCCCACGCGGTAACATCAAACCCGTTGGCTGCCAGATACAAGCTATTGCGACCGTTGCCGCAGCCCAGATCCAGCGCCCTGCCCGGGGCGATCAGCGTGGCGGCGTGCAGCACCTCCGAATGGGTGCGGGTCATGCCGTATTTATCGGTAAAGTAGTTTTCGTCACGAAGCGTCATGATTAATCCTTATTTTTTAATAATGCGTCGCGTTCAACGCGAATAAGCAGTTTACCGCGCACCAGCAGCAAGAAGGTACGAACCAGCAGCAGGCCGACGATCAGATTGGTAAACAGAAACAGCGGGAACGCCAGAGTATGGAAAAAGCCGCCCGGATGCTGATGACCGAGATGCAGCCCGGTCGTCGCCAGCGCGGAGATGCCAAATGAGAAGCTCCAGAAAGAGGCGTTAAACGGCTGGCGTAGATACCAGGGCATCAGCCGCAGCATAAACAGCAGCTGGAGCAGACCATAGCCGAACAGCAGCTTAGCGAAGGTATCCGCCTCGCCGCCGTTTACGCTCAGCCAGGCGCTGCACGCCACCAGCGCCGGCGCCAGCTGAATGCCGAGCGAAGTCCGCATCGCCGTCGGCAGTTCGCCATCGCTGCGCAGGCGCTGCAGGATAACCGGCTCCAGGCTTAGCCAGGAGAAGATCCCGGCGCCAAGAAACACCAGTCCGGCGTCGTTAAAGCCCAACGCGCCGCAGGCCATGGCGCTGATAAAGTTATTCGCCACCGTCGGTAGATAGAGACCCGGCGTAGTTGCCTCGCTGGGATGTTTCCCCCGCCATAATCCGGCGCTCTGCCATGCCGAATAGCTCAGCTGCAGCACCACCCCAATCGCGAATAATACCAGCGACAGCGGCCGCAGCCAGGGAACAAAGCCGATGGCGACCAGCATGGTGGTCGCCGGAAACAGGCTGACAAAACTGCTGGCCACCGGATGTCGCATCTCCTGCAGTACGCTGTGCGGGAAACGGACCGCCCGGGTAATAAATGCCAGCGCCAGCAGTAGCCAGATGAGCGTAGCCGCGATCACCAGGGCGTCACCGACGACCCGGCTCACCGGCCAGATGGTGCTGGCGTAGCGCCAGGCGAAGCCCATGCCGATAATGCCCAGAACCATACCAAAATAGCCCGCCGGAAGATTCAGCACCCGGCTCGCGCGCTGCGTTTTATTCATTTTGTTTAAAATTTAAAATTATATTAAGTTGCATTTTAAAGGAACCTTCAAAAACGCGCTACGGAGTTTTTTGCTATGTTTATGTTAACCATACGTAATGAGATAGTCAGATGCGCAAATATTACCTCAGCGAGAAGGTTCGCCAGTTTCACTATGAGGCCGACGGCAACAAACATAGCGTAAATCTGCGGCAAATTGTCGCCTTACGTGATTTCGCTGACGTAAAAAGCGGTGATGAAGGCGGCTGGCTGGACGATGAAGCAGCCCTTAGCCACGAGGGCGCGTGCTGGATTTATGATCCTAATAGCGCCGTATTTGCCGGGGCAAAAATTGAGGGCAATGCGCGCTTAACCGGCGAGTGCATTATCAGCCATGGGGCCATCGTCAACGGTAACGCTTGTCTGGATAGCGCCGCAGTGAGCCATAATGCGCAAATAGGTGACAACGTCACAGTTTCACACTCGCGCATTCGCGGGTGCTGCCACCTGGCCGACCACGCGCGGATCCTCCCCCACTGTTTAATTATCGCTGCTCAAGGTCTGACTGCTGACAACGATAAAATCCTGCGCATTTATCAGCGGGCCACGGTCAGCGCATCGCGCGTCGTTCACCAGGCACAAATTTACGGCGATGCGTTTGTCGAACACGCTTTTGTCGAGCACCGGGCGGAAATTTTCGATCATGCGCGGCTGGAAGGTAATGAAGAGAACGACGTCTGGATCTGCGATAACGCCCGCGTTTATGGCCATGCGAGGATTATCGCCGGGTGGGAAGCAGACGCTATCCCGACCCTGCGCTACAGTTCGCAGGTGGCGGAGCACGCTGTGGTCGAAGGCAACTGCCTGCTGAAGCATCGGGTGATGGTAGGCGGCCATGCGCACCTGCGGGGCGGGCCGATTCTGCTGGACGATAGTGTGTTAATTGAAGGCCATACGGTGATTTGCGGCGATGTGGTGATCGAGCATCAGGTCACTATCGGCGATGAAGCGCGCATCGAAGCCAGCGCGGGAGACGCCATTTCTATCCGGGGCGCGAAGGTCATTAACGGCGACGAACATTATACCCGCACGCCCATTGTCGGCTTTCTTTAACCTTTGCGCCCGGCTGCGGGGTTTTCAGCCTCCGGCCCCTGCTCTGTTCCCGGGGGCGGCGCTCTACGCGCCTTGCCCGGGCATCCGGCCGTACGTCCTGTCGCCCGGGTAAAGCGTCAGCCGCGCCCCGGGAATTCATCAATAATGCGTCCGTAGATATTCTGATCATCATACGAACCGTTGAGATACTCAGCCTGCCTGAGGCACCCTTCGAGGCTAAAACCGTTACGCAGGGCCACCTGATTGCTTTTGTGGTTCGCCACCCGACACTTAATCACAAAGCGGCGGACCGTACCGCTGCGGGCAAAATAGTCCATCAGCGCCTGCAGAGCCTGCGAAAGCAGCCCCTGCCCCTGATGGCTTTCATCAATCCAGTAGCCAATGTAAGCGGTCTTGTTGATTGGCTCTATCTGATTGAACGACAGCACGCCGACAATCTCCTCCTGCAGAAAGAGCAAAAACATCTTGGCATAGCCGCGCTGGTGGAGCATCACGTTGCCCTGCACGTGGCGGCGGGTCTCCTCTTCGTGAGTCACCTCAGCGGGCCAGCTCAGCGACTGCTGAAGCCAGCGCTGGTTTTTCATCACCAGCTGATGCAGTTCCGGCACGTGACGCTCGTCAACCGCGCGCAGGGAGAGAGAATCCGTAACGGGGATATGTTCGATAGCAGATCTGTTTTCGGCGGACATGGCGCACTCTGATTAACGATGTGATTAAAAAAATACGCGCCCGCGCGGTTACCCGGCGGGCGCAGTAACGGACACTTACCTCATTACCCGATCGTCGACATAGTTGCGTTTATCCGGCGGCGGCGGGAAGTACTGATACAGCCAGGTCTCGCTGATAGCCTCCCCCTGGCAGCGCAGGAACATGCGCATCTCAACCGGGTCAGTCGAATCCGAAGTCGGATACCAGTCAAACTGAATGCGGTAGCCATCAAAGGGTTCAACGTAGAGGATTTCTATCTGTTTCGCTTCACCGCTCGACAGGGTAATGACCGGCTCGATGCCTTTAGGCGCAGCGGCCTTCAGGTCGCCGCCGACAAAATCGATAGCAAACCGACGGGTCCATTTATCCGGATAGTGTTCGCCCGGCGCCCAGCCTTCCGGGAAACCGCCCATCCCCGTCCGCGTTGCCATCACCCGCGCCAGCGGCGAGCGTACCGGCGGCTGCGCGCTCCAGTAGAGACGATAACGGAAGTCCAGTTCATCCCCGGCTTTCACCGGCTTCTCCGGCTGCCAGAAGCAGACGATGTTATCCAGCGTTTCGCCAGTGGTCGGGATCTCCATCAGGTTGACGGCCCCCTTGCCCCACTGGTTACGCGGTTCGACCCACAGACTCGGGCGCTTGTTGTACCAGCCCATAATATCCTGATAGTGGGAGAAGTCGCGATCCAGCTGCAGCAGGCCAAAACCGCGCGGATTCTTATCCTGGAAAGCGTTGAACTGCAGCTTTTGCGGGTTATTCAGCGGGCGACAAACCCACTCGCCGTTGCCCAGCCACATCGACAGACGGTCAGAGTCGTGAATTTGCGGATGGATGGTGTCACACATTCGCCGTTCGTTATTACCGCAGCTGAACATACTGGTCATCGGCGCGATGCCCAGCTGCTTGATGTCTTTGCGCGCATAGATATGGTTTTCCACATCCATGATCACCTGCGTCTCCTGACAGTTAACGATGAACTTATAGGCGCCGGTGACGCTTGGACTGTCGAGCAGCGCATAGACGGTAAATACCGTGGCTCCCGGTTTAACGGTCTCAAACCAGAAAGAGGTGAAGTCAGGAAACTCTTCCGGCGTATCGGTAAAGGTATCGATCGCCAGGCCGCGGGCGGAAAGACCGTACTGGTAAGTGCTGTCCACCGCGCGGAAGTAGCTGGCGCCGAGGAACGCGACGATGTCGCGACGCGCCAGTTCAGGGGCCTTAAATACGCGAAAACCGGCAAAACCCAGGTCGCTCTGGCCCACCAGCTGTTTGGTGTCGACGCCGGCATCATTGTATTTAAACAGTTCAGGCCGGAAGTGTATTTCACGTGCCTGTTGAGTTTGTGAATCCAGCGAGAACATTCTCACGCGGCGGCGGAACCCCATTCCCACGTGAAAAAACTGGATATCCAGCTTGCGCTCTTCAATGTTGCTCCACAGGGAGTGCGCGGCGTCATACTGAATGCTGTTGTAGGCCTGCGGCGTCAGGGTTGCCAGGGTTGGCGGCAGATCGCGAGGCGCGCCGCCCCATGGCTGACGGGCAAGATCGTGGGCCATCGACTGGAGGACACTATAATCAAAACGGCGCGTTTGCCCATCGGCAATTCCCGAATCTTCGGCGAATGCGGCTTTAGAAAATAGAGAGGCGACTCCTGACGTTCCGCATACGGCGGCAACAGCCATGGAAGATTTGAGAAAACGTCTGCGGTTCATGCCTGAGAGAGCATCCTTCTTCATATGTGAATTGAGACGCGACGTAACAAACCCATGCGTCGTGAATGTCGCTCACTCTAGACAAAAACGATTGATAATCCAATTGTTGAGGGCAGAAATCAGGTGAAAAAAATATGTCCACCGGACCAGACCGAATTGCCGATAGCCAGGGGCGGCGATGATTTCGCCAACCGGCGGCGTTTGATGCTTAATTCAGCGACAGTGAAGAGAAAGAGGAAGCGGCCAGCCGAGCGCCGGCCGCAGAGAAGCTTATTTTTGATTCAGAAGATTAAAGCTGGTCATCAGGTTGCGATAATCCGGGATATGGTTGGAGAACAGCGTGCCCAGTCCTTCGATATCATTACGCCAGTCGCGATGCAGTTCGCAGGCAACGCCAAACCACGACATCAGTTGCACGCCAGCCTGCGACATCCGATCCCAGGCCGCATCGCGGGTAATCGGGTTAAAGGTGCCGGAAGCGTCGGTCACCACAAATACATCAAACCCCTCTTCAATAGCCGATAGCGCCGGAAAAGCCACGCACACTTCCGTCACCACCCCGGCAATGATCAGCTGCTTCTTGCCCGTCGCTTTCACTGCCTTAACGAAATCTTCGTTATCCCAGGCGTTAATATTACCCGGGCGCGCAATATAGGGGGCATCCGGGAATTGCTCTTTCAGCTCAGGCACCAGCGGACCATTAGGGCCGTTTTCGAAGCTGGTGGTCAGGATGGTCGGCAGACCGAAATACTTCGCCAGGTCGCCAAGGGCAAGGACGTTGTTCTTGAATTTATCAGGATCAATATCGCGCACCAGTGAAAGCAATCCGGTCTGGTGATCGACCAGCAGCACGGCGGCATCATTTTTATCCAGACGAACATACGGTTTGGCCATGGTTTCTTCCTCATTTTAACGTCAGATTTTCCGTCAGAACGCCGGTTCTGCGGAGATGGTGTTAATAAGGCTGATCATAGTGTAATCACTGGCTGAGGATTAGCCGCCGAAAGTGGGACGCATTGTCCCATTTGCAGAACGCCACCCGGCTAGCGGAGATTTTGTGAATAATGTTAATCCAGCGTCACATGATGCTTCATGACCCGACGAAACAGCGCCAGACGCGCGCGCATAAAGCGGTTCTCCACCTTAAAGCCGGCCCGTTTGTGCAGCCCGATTCGCAGCAGGCGATCCCGTCCGCGCACGCTGGCGGGCCAGCGTACCGGCCCTGAGAGTTCATGACAGTCATTGCCGGCGAAGCGAGCGAAGTTCGCCCAATAGTCGGCGACCCGGGCGGCAAAGTCTCTGTCGCGATCGTTGGCATAATTTCGTACCGGCTCGGCAAGGTCGAGATTGTCAAAAACGTATGCCACTTCATTACCGTGCCACGCGCCGTGCGGATAGGTCTGGTGTTCCGCCTCGGCCACGTAGTCAAACCAGTAGCGCCAGCACGGTTGCCCTACTCGCTGCTGAGCCTGCATCACCACATAGCCCAGAGTGGTAAAGGCCATATCCCGGCAAACTTCGCGCCCCAGCGCTTCATCTCCCTTCACGCCGGGATAGAGCAATTTAATTAGACCCAGACCGAAACGGCGTTCACGGCGAAGCTTCTGGATCTGCCCGGCGATATCGACGCCAAACACCGCCATGACGCTCGCCTCATCGCTGTTCGAACCGATCATCACCGGCAGGGGATGCTGACGTCCGCTAAAAAAAGTCTCCAGCATCGGCTGCGGCAGCACGGCATCGCCAACCACGGGTGCCGGGCCGATGGTCAACGGCGCGGTCAACGACCAGAACGCTTGCGCCGGAATCGCCCGCAGCTGTTCGGCGCTGGCCTGCGGCAAAGAAAAGTGTTCCGCAATAAGCTGCCCCTTCGCCAGCGCCTTCTCTCGCGGCAGATCGGGCAAGGTATAGCCGCTCTGGATTATCGCTTTATGGAACAAGCCTCTGGACTTAGGCGAAACCATCAGCGACAGCACGCTGCGCGCGCCGGCGGATTCGCCGAACAGCGTCACGTTAGCCGCATCGCCGCCAAAGGCGTGAATGTTCTCCTGCACCCACTGCAGGGCGGCGATCTGATCGAGTAGCGCGAAATTATAGATACGCTCGCCGTCTTCCCCTTCCAGCGCCGGATGAGCAAAAAAGCCCAGATGCCCGAGCCGGTAGTTGACCGTCACCACTACCACGCCGCGGGAAGCTAAGGCTTTACCGTCATAGGGCGGCAAACTTCCCGCGCCGATGGTATAGCCCCCGCCGTGCAGCCAGACCATAACCGGCAGCGGCTGCGATCGGGCGGCGGGCGACCAGACATTAAGGTAGAGGCAATCTTCGGAAAAGCTGCCGGGATCGCCGCCGCCGAGCTCGCGGCAGTATTCAATATCCTGCCAGCTGGAGGCCGAGAAGGTCTCTGCCCGGCGCACGCCCTGCCAGCGGGCAGCAGGCTGCGGCGCGCGCCAGCGAAGATCGCCGACGGGCGGCGCGGCATAAGGAATACCGCGCCAGATATGAATGTTCTCTTCAGAGGTGCCGGATAGTATCCCCTGCCGGGTTTTCACCAACGGGGTGGACGGATTCTGCATGACCTGCTTCCTTTAACGACTCATGCCAGCAGAGTACTGATTTTACAGCAGACCGCAACGTCGTTTGCTGCGCTCTTCCGCCTGCTGATAGAGGGTGAACTCGTCATAAACCGCACAGCCCAGCGCCTCCTCAAAGGCCTCCCGGCTGGCGTTGCCGTGGCTGCGGGTCTGCACCTCGTTGCCCAGATTCGACTGAAATATCCCGGCGGCGCTTACCGGTAAAAAGTCTTCATAAATAATCGGTTGCGCAATCACCCAGCCGCGTTCGATCAGCGGCTGCGGATCGTCTCCGGGGCGAAACGCCTGACGATGGGCTTCTCCGGCAGGGGTCAGGCGGTAGCGGAAGTATGCCAGTCCCTGCTGACGCAGCAGGAATTCGCTGTCCGGAAACGCGCTAAACACCTCCTGCAGATGACGCTGATGGTTGAGGTTATCCTTGCCCACCCCCGCCTCGCCCAGAAGACGATCGTAGAGCGCGCGGCCTTTCGGCGTGAGGGCAATCCCGCGCTGCTCGATTTCACCAAAGCGAGCGGTATGCGTGCCTTTATGCTCTCCGGCAAACATCACCGGCTCCTCGAGAGCCTTAAAGCTGGTCTGGCGCAGTAAAATAGGCACTTCGCGGCGCGGCGGCCCTTCTATCAACGCCTTCGGGGCGATGCCGCATTCAGGCATCAGCGCCTGTACCCGATCGATATCCAGGGTGCGCGGAGTCAGATGATTGATGTGGCAGCCGGGGAAACAGACGACATCGGCAATCAGCCGGTGCTCATCGTGCAGCGCATGATAGGTTTCTTCATCGACGAGGGTCTGTCGATGCCAGCGAAAGGTTTCCAGCGCCTGTTCGACGAACTCCCGGGCCTCTGCGGCGGTGAATTCTCCTTTCTGTTCATAAAGCGCAATCAGTTCACGACAGCGTGGGGTGAAGATATCGCGCCCGGAAAGGATTTGCGCCGCCCGCTTACGCAACGCCTCATTAGCGATAAGCTCAAGGCGCAGAAGCGAAGTAAAAATACGAAACGGGTTGCGCGCCAGCGCGGCGTCATCAACGGGACGAAACGCGGTGGAGTGAACCGGCACGCCAGCCTGCGACAGATCGTAATAACTAACGGGATACATTCCCATAATGGCAAACATGCGACGCAAGGTCGCCAGTTCCTCCGCCGTACCAACGCGGATCGCGCCGTGGCGTTCAACGTTCAGCCGCGCCAGTTCATCGGCGTTAGCCAGTTGTTCATGCAGCTTCGGGTTATTCTCCAGAATAGCCAGATTAACGTCGGCCACCAGCTCCAGTAGCGTCCCGTACTGCGGAACTTCCTGCTGGTACATCGCCGACATCGCCTGCGAAAAGCACTCCCGAATCTCATCAGCCGTGATGGTGTTCGCCATGATGTCTTACCTCCAGTGAATTCTCCCTGGAGTGTAGAAAAGCTGTCTGAAGACGGTGGGAAGAATTTACAAACTGTGATGCCGGTAGCTGCCCGTTTAATTTCGCCTGAACACTTCATAACCAGTAGTTATGTTAAACACCCTTTAATTTCACTTTAAATTAACAAAACATTTACACACACTGCTTGTGGCGACATAACAACGATATGCCTCTCTACCGATAAAACGGAGTACCCTGATGAACGACAAATGGTCACCGCGCGAGGTTCTGCATCGCGACTATAGCAGCCATCCTCCGGCTTACGCGCCGGGCTATAAAACCAGCGTTCTGCGCTCGCCGCGCAATGCGCTTATCTCCCTACAGAATTCACTTTCGGAAATCACCGGGCCGGTTTTCAGTAGCGACGATCTCGGCGCGCTCGATAACGACCTGATCCTGAATTACGCCAAAGACGGCCTGCCGATTGGCGAGCGGATTATTGTGCACGGCTACGTACGCGATGGATTCGGTCGGCCGATGAAAAATACGCTGGTCGAAGTCTGGCAGGCCAACGCTGGCGGACGCTACCGACATAAAAAGGATCAATATCTGGCGCCGATCGACCCGAACTTTGGCGGCTGTGGACGCGTGCTGACCGACGAGAACGGCTATTATTGTTTTCGCACCATCAAACCCGGTCCCTACCCGTGGCGCAACCAGGTAAGCGACTGGCGCCCGGCGCATATTCACTTCTCTCTCTCCGGAGACGCCTGGGCACAGCGTTTAATTACGCAGATGTATTTTGAAGGCGATCCGCTGATCAAACAGTGTCCTATCGTCAAAACCATCAATAACGACGATGCCATCAGGACGCTGATCGCCGAGCTGGATACCCATGCCGCCGTACCGCTGGACTCGCTGGCTTACCGTTTTGATCTCGTGCTGCGCGGCCACCGCGCCACGCTGTTTGAAAACCGCACGCAGGGGGCCGCCCGATGAGAGATTTTTTACCCGAAACCGCTTCACAAACCGCCGGTCCTTATGTGCATATCGGCCTGGCGCCGGACGCCGCCGGATTTCATATCTTTGAGAATAACTTTGGCCCAACGCTGACGACCCCTGCGACCGAGGGTGAGCGCATTACCATTGAAGGCAGAGTCATTGATGGCTCCGGAACGCCGGTGCGCGATGTGCTACTGGAAATCTGGCAGGCCAACGCCGCCGGGCGCTACAATCACCCGGACGATCGGCAGCAAAACAAAAAGCTGGATGCGGAGTTTCGCGGCTGGGGGCGCAGCTGCTCGGACTTTACCAGCGGTATCTGGCGCTTCGAAACCATTAAACCCGGCGCCGTGGTGGGCCGTGATGGCCGCGTAATGGCCCCTCACGTCAATTTATGGGTGGTGGCGCGCGGAATAAACATTGGCCTTAATACGCGGATGTACTTCTCCGACGAGCAGGACGCTAATCAGGCCGATCCGGTACTCAATCTGATTGAGTGGGAAGTTCGCCGTCAGACCCTCATCGGGCAGCGCGAAGTGCGCGGCACGGAAATCGTTTATCGCTTCGATATTCACTTACAGGGCGACAACGAAACCGTGTTCTTCGATATCTAAATTTGCCCGTTCCTTCTCCGCCTCTGCCAGCCAGAGGCGGCGCTTTTCCACAATCTCAACAAAATCAACTTGTAAAATAATAATATAAAATGTTAATAATATTTTGCTATGAAGTTAACAAATTTAAACACCCTTACTTGTCACCGGTCAGCCTCAGTTCTTAACATTGATTATGCAAAAAAATGGTCTTTTCAGTCAGCGCATTCGCTTGCGCCATCTACATACCTTCGTGGCCGTCGCTCAACAGGGAACTCTTGGGCGCGCGGCTGAAACCTTAAACCTTAGCCAACCGGCTTTGTCCAAAACCCTGAATGAACTGGAGCAGCTTACCGGTACGCGGCTGTTTGAGCGCGGACGCCTTGGCGCTCAGCTCACGCTGGTCGGGGAACAGTTTCTTACCCATGCGGTGAAAGTGCTGGACGCGCTCAATACCGCCGGGCAAGCGCTAAATCGTAAAGAAGGCCTCAGCAACGACATCGTGCGTATCGGAGCGCTGCCAACCGCTGCGCTGGGGATTCTGCCCTCGGTGATTGGCCAGTTTCACCAGCAGCAAAAGGATATCACCCTGCAGGTCGCGACCATGAATAACACCATGCTGCTGGCGGGCCTGAAATCGGGAGAAATCGATATCGGCATCGGAAGAATGTCCGATCCGGAGTTGATGAGCGGTCTGAACTATGAGCTGCTGTTTCTTGAATCGCTGAAGCTGGTGGTTCGTCCGGGGCACCCGCTGCTGCAGGAAACCGTTACCCTGAGCCGGGTGATGGAGTGGCCGGTGGTGGTATCGCCAAAAGGCACACTGCCGCGACAGAATGCGGAAGCCCTGCTGCAAAGCCAGGGCTGTAAAATTCCCACTGGCTGCATCGAAACGCTGTCGGCCTCGCTCTCGCGCCAGCTCACCGTCGATTACGACTACGTGTGGTTCGTCCCCTCCGGCGCGGTGAAGGACGATCTGCGCCGTGGACTGCTCGCCGCGCTGCCCATACCCACTCAGGGCGCTGGCGAACCTATCGGTATTCTGACCCGCGTGGATGCCACCCTCACCGCCGGTAGCCAAACGTTGCTGAGCGCCATTCGCAAATCTATGCCGGTCTGACCGGCGTCTTCCGCTTTTCTCCCGGCGCCGCCCCTCCAGCCGCCGGGGAAACGCAGCCTCTTTTTCCAGCGATTCACTAACGTCATTCATCACAATAATCAATTAGTGCGAAATCATTCATTAACAATTGCGCAAATTTATTTAACAGATCTATCATAGCCACGATTTCACCAAATGGTTCACTCGAAATCAATAACAGCAAAAAACCCGCTTTTATGAAGGCCACGGTCACTTCATTCAAAAGAGTTAACTTGAAAATTTGATTCATCTGGTTCACGCCTGTTCAGGGGTGGTTAAGGAGACAAAAATGGCAACTGGCAACGTGCCGCGAGGGTTCCCACGGATCCTGCAGTGGCTTCTCGCCGGACTGATGCTGATCATCGGTCTGGCTATCGGTATTCTTGGTGCAAAGCTCGCCTCGGTCGGCGGGACGTTCTATTTTGCGATTATGGGCCTGGTGATGGTGATCGCCTCAGCGCTCATTTTCCGCAACCGTCGCGGCGGCATACTGCTGTATGGGCTGGCGTTTCTCGTCTCGATCGTCTGGGCGATTAGTGACGCGGGGTGGACTTACTGGCCGCTGTTCTCGCGCCTTTTCGCGCTCGGCGTGCTGGCCTTCCTGTGCGCGCTGGTGTGGCCGTTCCTTTCCCGCCAGCCTGCGAAAAAAGGGCCCGCGTTTGGCCTGGCAGCGGTGTTGGCAGTGGTCCTGTTGGCAAGTTTCGGCTGGATGTTCAAATCTCAGCCTCTGGTCAGCGCCAGCGAGGCGGTGCCGGTTAAACCGGTCGCCGCCGGCGAGCAGCAGAAGAACTGGGCGCACGGGGGCAACACCACCCACGGCGATCGCTTCGCCGCCCTCGACCAGATTAACAAACAGAACGTGAACCAGCTGCAGGTCGCCTGGATCGCCCATACCGGCGATATCCCGCAGAGCAACGGCTCCGGCGCGGAAGACCAGAATACGCCGCTGCAGATTGGCGATACGCTTTACGTCTGTACGCCCTACAGCAAAGTACTGGCGCTGGATGTCGATAGCGGTAAAGAGAAGTGGCGCTATGATTCAAAAGCCACCGCGCCGAACTGGCAGCGCTGCCGTGGTTTAGGCTATTACGAAGACAGCCAGGCCCAGGTGTCCTCTGCCGCCGATACGCAGCCGGCCGCCTGCTCCCGCCGTCTGTTCCTGCCAACTACCGACGCCCGTCTGATCGCCATTGATGCCGATAACGGTAAACTGTGCGACGCATTCGGCGACCACGGTATCGTTGACCTTAGCGTGGGGATGGGGGAAATCAAAGCAGGTTACTACCAGCAAACCTCTACGCCGCTGGTGGCGGGTAACGTCGTCGTGGTTGGCGGTCGCGTGGCGGATAACTTCTCCACCGGCGAGCCTCCGGGCGTGGTTCGCGCCTATGATGTTCACACCGGCAAGCTGGCGTGGGCATGGGATCCGGGCAACCCGAAACTGACCGGTGAACCGCCTGCAGGGCAAACCTACACCCGCGGTACGCCGAACGTCTGGTCGGCCATGTCCTATGACGCGAAGCTGAATCTGATTTACCTGCCTACCGGTAACGCTACCCCAGACTTCTTTGGCGGCGAACGTACCGCGCTGGACGATAAATACAGCTCTTCCATCGTGGCCGTTGATGCGACGACCGGACAGGTACGCTGGCATTATCAGACCACCCACCACGATCTCTGGGACTTCGACCTGCCTTCGCAGCCGCTGCTGTACGATCTTCCTGACGGTAAAGGCGGCACCACCCCGGTACTGGTGCAAACCAGTAAACAGGGCATGATCTTTATGCTCAATCGCGCCACCGGTGAACCAGTCGCCAAAGTTGAGGAACGCCCTGTCCCTGCGGGCAACGTCAAAGGCGAGCGCTACTCCCCGACCCAGCCCTATTCCGTTGGCATGCCAATGATCGGCAACGAGACGCTGACAGAGTCGGATATGTGGGGCGCGACGCCTGTCGACCTGTTGCTGTGCCGCATTCAGTTTAAAGAGATGCGCCATCAGGGTGTCTTCACCCCTCCAGGCGAAGATCGTTCGCTGCAGTATCCTGGCTCGCTGGGCGGGATGAACTGGGGCAGCGTGTCGGTTGACCCGAATAATAGCCTGATGTTCGTCAACGATATGCGCCTTGGCCTCGCCAACTATATGGTTCCGCGCGCCAACGTGGCGAAAGACGCCAGCGGTATCGAAATGGGGATAGTGCCGATGGAAGGCACCCCGTTCGGCGCCATGCGCGAGCGCTTCCTGTCGCCGCTGGGCATTCCTTGCCAGAAACCGCCGTTCGGCACGATGTCAGCGGTCGATCTGAAAACCGGCAAGCTGGTGTGGCAGGTTCCGGTGGGCACCGTAGAGGACACCGGTCCGCTGGGGATCCGCATGCATATGCCGATCCCTATCGGCATGCCGACGCTGGGCGCTTCGCTTGCCACCCAGTCCGGCCTGCTGTTCTTCGCGGGTACCCAGGACTTCTACCTGCGCGCGTTTGATACCGCCAACGGTAAAGAGATCTGGAAGTCGCGTCTGCCGGTCGGCAGCCAGTCCGGCCCGATGACCTATGTCTCGCCGAAAACCGGTAAGCAGTACATCATCATCAATGCGGGCGGCGCTCGCCAGTCCCCGGACCGCGGCGATTATATTATTGCCTACGCGCTCCCGGAGCAGAAGTAATCCTCAGGGCCCCAGCCGGGGCCCTTTTTACTGGCGAAGTACCTTTCCTGGATATTGCCCGGTGGCGTAAACGCCTTACTGTGCCTACCAGCGGTGGTTATCCACGGTGTTGCAGGTCGGGTCAGGCGCCAGCCGCTACCCGACATCACGACATCACGACATCACGACATCACGACATCACGACATCACGACAGCGAAATTGTCTTCTCATCTCCCTGAACGCGCCATTTTCATTCAGTCATGTTATTATTGCGAATGGTTATCAATAATAAAAACTGAACAAGGATAATGGATGAAAAGTTCAACCTGCCGCCTGCTCGCAGGCACCGTTTTGGCGTTAGCCGCTGCCTCCGCACAGGCGCTGAAGGCCCCGGAAGTGGACCTGCGCGATCCGACGATCTGGGAAGAGAAAACGGCCAATCCGCTCACCGCTGACCAGCCGCCCTGCGAGGTTTTTAGCGGCCCGCACTGCGCGGTCTGGGAAGATGAAAAATCTGATATTCAGCGAGAACGGGAGCGTCGGGAACAGCGGCGGTGGCATAGCGGTTATGAAAATTTGCGGCGAGAATAGCGTATATTCAGAAATAACCCGGGCAAGCCCGAGTTATGTTTGGACTGAAAAATCAGTTATCACCGAAATGGATGACGGTACGAATTGATTTCCCTTCATGCATCAGGTCAAAAGCTTCGTTGATCCGATCCAGCGGCATACGGTGGGTAATAAACGGGTCGAGGCGAATTTTGCCCGCCATCGCGTCTTCCACCATGCCCGGCAGCTGAGTGCGTCCCTTGACGCCGCCGAAGGCGGAGCCGCGCCAGACGCGCCCGGTAACCAGCTGGAATGGCCGCGTTTTGATCTCCTGGCCTGCGCCAGCAACGCCAATAATCACGCTTTCGCCCCAGCCTTTATGGCAGCATTCGAGCGCTGCGCGCATCACGTTCACGTTACCGATACACTCGAAGCTAAAGTCGACGCCGCCGTCGGTCAGCTCAACAATCACATCCTGAATCGGCTTATCGTAGTCATTTGGGTTGATAAAGTCGGTGGCGCCCATTTCTTTGGCGAGGGTGAATTTTTCCGGGTTAGTATCCACCGCCAGAATGCGCCCGGCTTTCGCCTGTACCGCGCCCTGAATCACCGCCAGACCAATGCCGCCAAGCCCGAAAACGGCGACGGTATCGCCCTCTTTCACTTTCGCCGTGTTGTGCACCGCGCCGATGCCGGTCGTGACGCCGCAGCCCAGCAGGCAGACTTTGTCCAGCGGCGCCTGCGGGTTTACTTTGGCCAGCGAAATTTCGGCCACTACGGTGTATTCGCTAAAGGTGCTGGTCCCCATGTAGTGGTAGATTGGTTCACCGTTATAAGAGAAACGGGTGGTGCCGTCCGGCATCAGGCCTTTACCCTGGGTAGCACGAACCGCCTGACAGAGGTTGGTTTTGCCTGATTTACAGAATTTACATTCGCCGCATTCGGCGGTGTAGAGCGGAATAACGTGGTCGCCCGGCTGCAGGCTGGTTACGCCTTCGCCAACCTCGACGACAATACCGCCGCCTTCATGACCCAGCACCGCCGGGAAGACGCCTTCCGGATCGTCGCCGGAGAGGGTGAAAGCATCGGTATGGCATACGCCGGTATGGGTGATCTTCACCAGCACTTCGCCCTTTTTCGGCGGCGCGACGTCAATCTCAACGATTGAAAGCGGCTGGCCTGGGCCAAACGCGACGGCTGCACGTGATTTCATATCTCTCTTCCTCGTGGTGATTTTATTTTAAATAGGATCGTAGCAGATGCCCGACTTCCGCCATTCTGGCGGCGCGCTGGTCTGGCGTCGTTTCGCCGCTAACCAGTTCGTCCTGCAGATGAATCTCAACCATCTCCCCCATCAGGCCGTTAGCGGCGCCGCGAATAGAGGCAATCTGTTGCAGAATGGTCATACAGGGTTCGCCAGATTCCAGCGCCCGCTCGAGCGCTTCAACCTGGCCGCGGATGCGCCTTACCCGGCTGAGGGCACGCTTTTTATCTTCAGGTGAATGTGGCATGGTGTCGCCCTCCATATCATATAGGGGGGTATACTATATTTATTATTGCCATGAGGCAAATGGCTTCGCCGCTTTAACCGTAGCATAGCGGCGAGAATTTGCGCTCAGTCGAGGCTAAGGATCATCGATTCACAGCGTAAGTCGGCGTTCGCCATGTTCGAATGCCAGCGCTTTTCGCCGGTTGAAGTGAATCCCAGGCGCAGATAAAAACCGGCCGCGTTTGGCGTTGCATCGAGGGTAATGTGCCTGAACTTGCGTTGTTTCGCCTCCCCGATAATCGCCGCCATAATCATGCTGGCGCAGCCTTTACCCTCCCAGGTCGGCAAAGTAAATATGGCTTCAACGCTACCCGCTTTGATATCCAGATAGCCGCTGGCGACTGGCTTGCCCTGCCCATCATCAACAACAAAAAATGGATTATCGCGCACCGCATGGCGATAACCTTCAGGCATGTTGTCGGGAGTCCAGGCCTGGAGGACTTCCGCAGCATAGCTTTCACGGCAGCCGTGGCGAATCGCCTGATTACGAACTTCCCAAAGGGCCGGAGCCTCTTCTGCGATGGCAAGTCTGACTTTCATACCCTTCCCCTTTTTTTATTGTTGATAACATTTTTATCACAATTAAAATAAAGAGCGACAAAAAACCCGCCGAAGCGGGTTTAGCGGGGTTTAATGCTTACGCGGCATCATCCGCAGCAGCGTGTTATCTTTCCAGAAATAATGGTGCATCAGCGCCGCCAGCGCGTGCAGGCCGATAATAAAGTAGCCGGTATTGGCCAGCAGCTCATGCCACGCTTTCAGATTATCCACCAGTTCAAAGTCGCTTTCCGCTGCGTGCGGCATGGTCAGACCAAAAGCGAACCACGGGTTGCCGCGATAGTACATCATGACCATGCCGATGATCGGCAGCGCGATAAACAGCAGATAGATCACCAGATGCCCGAGATGCGCGAAGCCGGTCATCATCGGCGATGGTTTGGGGACTATCGGCGGCGCCGGTGATTTCAGGCGCACGATCAGGCGCGCCACCATCAGAACAAAGATAGAAATACCGCACGAGACGTGAATCATATTAATGGCAGGCCGCGCGCTGCGCGGGAAAAAGCCCCGCAGCTCCATCGCCGCGTACGCGCCAATCACTAATAAAAAAACCAGCCAGTGGATGCCTATCTGCAGGCCAGAGTATTTATCGCGCATGGAAAACCCTTAAAAAGATGGTGATGGAGTCAACATAACCACCTTTTATTAAAAATTCATTAACTTTTACGTACTTATAAAAAAACAATTGCCCTACTCCGGCATTTGATGCAAAAGCAGAGATCGCGCCTGCGCGAGGAACTTATTCTGTCGCCTTGACGCTGTATATAATTACAGTACAATACTGGCTGTCATCAAAATAACCGGGATAACGCATGTTTGTAGAACTGATTTATGACAAAAGAAATTTCGAGGGATTGGCCGGCGCTAAAGAGATCATTCTTAATGAACTGACGAAGCGAGTTCACCGCATTTTTCCCGATGCCGACGTCCGCGTAAAACCGATGATGACTTTAGCTTCGATTAATACCGACGCCAGCAAGCACGAGAAGGAGCAGATCAGCCGCGCCGTGCAGGAAATGTTTGAAGAAGCCGATATGTGGATGCAGGAAGATTAACCGGGTTCCGGTAGATTTCGAATCGCGGTCTATGCCTTCTTAACCGCGAAGCCACTTGCGGGAATATTGACGAATAAGGCCTCAGGGAATCATGAACACATTTAGCATCATAGCTATCCCATTCTTTGCCGCAGCTACTGTTCTTCTGGCCTTAGCCGCGAGCCGAAAGAACCGAACCTGTTATATCGTTGGCGGCGTGTTAATGGCTTCATCCGTGGTTAACGCAGTGATTGGCATGGCGCTGTAGAGTCAGGTGGTAAAATGAGTTTTGTCTGGTATATGACGCTGATATGCATTTTTTTAGCCTGGCTAATGATGACTTTGCTCCCGGTGTAATCCCGGGTTTTCTGATACCCGGGCTTCGTTTATCTCTTTATCGGGGTTTATATCCCCTTTCGCACCAGCGTTGCCGCTTTTTTAAAAATCTCGTCCTCGACGCCATCTCCCTTCTGCCTGCCTAACCGCATCAGTTCCTCAACAATACTTTCCCGATTAATTGGCTTCTGGTCAGACACCAGGCCAATGACCGCTGCGCCAATCGCAAGCCCGATCAGCCCCGTTTGCTCGTCTTTGTTGTTCATCGTTCCGCTCCGTTATGCCCGCCAAAAGTTTAGCAGCCGCAACCGCGTCTGCAACCTGAGCATCCGCAACCATAGTGTACAAAGTCAAAGACCTGCAGAAGCATAACGCGCGGACGAACGGTCAGGAAATGGCCTTCGCTGACCGCTAAAAAGTGTGATGTTGATCAAAAACAAAAAAACGCCAGCCTCAGAGGCGTATTTGTATTACGTCCGTTGCCGGGAGTAAGCCTGGTGGTTAAGCGGAGTTTTATTTGCAGATTATTAAGAGGAGAAATAGCCATGATCACTTACGATCGTAACCGCAACCCTATTACTAACGGTAGTCAGGTAATGATTAACGGGACGGGTAAAACCGGTAAAATTGTTGCTATACATGCCAATGGTCTTACTCCTGCCCAGCTGCGTCGTAATAAGACAGTAGAAGTTGAAGGCGCTGAAGGCAAATTCGAGCCCGTTGAATTGATCCGTCTTGGACTCCACTAAGATTGCGTAAGCTGCGGCGATCACTCGCCTGAACCGCAGGGGATGCCGCAGACGCCCGGCAGACGACGTCTGGCGACACGCCTACCGGCGCTCTGCGCCATGGCTCGTTTTAGCCTGATACATCCGCCGGTCGGCCACTGCAACGATGTCATTGAGACTATGGTGCTCATGGGGATCGTATTCAACGCAGCCCCATGAGAACGCCAGCTGCCACGGATTACCCGCTTGCTGATTATACTCGGCAACATTCTGGCTAAGCTGCTCCATCGCCTTGTTCGCGGCCTGCTGGGCGGTATTGGCAAGCAGGATGATAAACTCATCGCCGCCCTGTCTGGCAATTAAATCCGACTCTCTGAAGGTAGACTTCATCACATCGGCGATTGCCGTCAGGGCTTTATCCCCTTGCTCATGGCCCCAGGTATCGTTAATCAGCTTAAAGCGATCGAGGTCGATAAACACCAGGCTCGCCGGTTCACTTCGCCGTCTGGCTGTTAACAGCGCATACTCCGCTAACGACAAAAATCCCCTCCGGTTAAATAACCCCGTCAGTTCGTCGGCGGTCGCCGCATCCAGCACCTTGAATTCATCTTCTACAATGGCGGCCAGGTCACTCAATATCTGAATTTCATGTCCGGAAAAAGCGCGCGGCTTATGATCCATAAGGCAGAACGAACCTACCGTCGCGCCGTCAGGTAGCTGAACCGGATACCCGGCATAAAAGCGAATAAACGGCGCTTCCGTCACCAGCGGGTTATCGTGAAAGCGCATATCCTGCTGCAGGTCGTTGACGATCAAAGGATCGGTTTGCAGAATGGTGTGCGCGCAGAAGGTGATATCCCTCGGCAGCGTATCTACATCAAGTCCGGCGCAGGATTTAACATGCAGGGTGTTCTCCCCGACGAGGCTAATCGACGCCACCGGCAGATCGTAGAGCGTACGCGCCAGCCTGGTCAGGCGATCGAAGCGCTCTTCTTTTCCGCTATTCAGCAACCCGGATGCCCGCAGCGATTGCAGACGACGCAGTTCATCTGGATGAGGTCCGGCTAATTTCAATTTGTCTCTCTTATCTTTTATGGATGAGCGGCGCAGCGCGTAGAGTCAATGCGCGCCTTGATTGTTAACACAGATTTTACATTTCTGATATCATGAGTTAAGCATATATCGCTGACTCGTCAAACCCGCCATCAGATGCCCTCCGGCGCCGCCCACTCCCGCAGCGTGTCTTTCAGCCACTGGCTTGCGCCGCGCTGACCGCTGCGCTTATGGGAATAGATTTTCACTTCAAATGGCGGCACCTCAAACGGCAGTTCAAAAATCTTCAACCCGGCGGTTGCGAGCATCTTTTCAGCAGCCGAGCGCGGCATCGCCATCAACAGTTCACTTTGCGCAATAATAAACGGTGCGCTCAGCATTGAGGGGGTTTTGATGGTGATATGTCGCGTGAAGCCCATTTTCGCCAGCTGCACATCGAGAACCCCCTGGCTTTCATTCCACGGAGTGACCACCAGATGCTGGGCCGCCAGATAATCCGCCAGGGTGAGTCTGTTCCGCCTTTCGTTACTCATCGCAACATAGTCATCCTGCAGCCAGCGAATCTCATCCAGTTCAGGATGTTCCGCTTCATTGAGCGCGCTGAAACCCAACGCCAGGTCCACCTCTCCGGCCAGCAGTTCCGTCAGCGCCGGACTATGCGGCAGATAACGCAGTTCGAAACGCAAACCCGGCGCCTGGTGGTGAAGTCTGGACATCAGGGTTGGAAAAACGCACTGCGCGGTGAAATCTGTGATCGCGATCTGTAGGCAGTCGGTACTGGCGGAAGCGACAAACTTTGGCTGCGGGGTGAGCTCCTGATTTAAAAACTTTAACGCAGATGATATCGACGGCGCGAGCTGGGTCGCATATACGCTGGGGCACATGCGGTGACCCTCACGATAAAAAAGCGGATCGTTAAGCGCCGCGCGCAGCCTGGATAGCGCGTGGCTTAACGCCGATGTGCTCATTGCTAACTCTTCCGCCGCCAGGCGGACCGAGCGATAGCGGTAGACCGCCTCGAATACCGGCAGCAGGTTTAAATCAAGACGGCGAAGGGCTGGATGCATAATATTCATCATTCAGTGATTTCATTGCACTTAATTCTTCTAACCTTAACGTTTATGCTTTGCGGTATCAAACTCACGACGGCACAACAGGTAATTCAATGAATATGACCATTCGTCAGGCCAGCCCGGCGGACGCAAAAGCAATTTATGACATGATTTATGAGCTCGCAGTGTATGAAAAAGCGCCGGAGCAGGTGGTTACCACGGTCGAGGAGATCCAGGCCACCCTTTTCGCCAGCGACAGCAAAACGGAAGCGCTGATCTGCGAGATAGAAAATAAGGTCGCTGGGTATGCGGTGTTCTTCACCAGCTATTCCACCTGGCTCGGACGCAATGGCATCTATATGGAAGACCTGTACGTCTCGCCCGAGTTTCGCGGCAACGGCGCGGGAAAAGCACTCTTGCGCACCATTGCTCAGCTAGCGGTTAAAAGAGAATGCGGCCGGTTAGAGTGGAGCGTGCTCGACTGGAACCAGCCGGCCATCGATTTTTATCTGAGCATTGGCGCGCTGCCGCAAAGTGAATGGGTGCGCTATCGTCTTGACGGCGCCGCGCTAGCCGCTTTTGCTGAATCAGGCGCTTTGGCCAGATAATCGCCATCGGATCGGGCGGGTCTTTACGGGTCCGCCCTTTCCTTTTCTCTGCGCAGCCAATATGCCCGTGGCGTATAACGCTGAAACAAAAAATTATTAGCCGTTTCCGTCATACCCTCAACCTCCCGGATTTACACGCTTTTCCCGCTATATCTAGCGGCCACCTTTCTCGCGGCAAAAAATTCGCTGGTTGCCCTATCCTGACTGCTGGACTAAGCCTGGAGAAGTTTTCACATCACGATTCAACTGACCTGGAGATTCTTCATGAGCAAACTCGGGATTAATGGATTTGGGCGTATTGGACGGCTGGTGCTGCGCCGGTTACTGGAGGTTAATAGTTCCTTAGAGGTGGTCGCCATTAACGATCTCACCTCACCGAAAGTGCTGGCCTACCTGCTAAAGCACGACTCTAACTACGGGCCTTTCCCATGGAGCGTTGATTTTAATGAAGATGCGCTGATCGTTGATGGCAAAAAAATCACCGTTTATGCCGAAAAAGAGGCCCAGCATATTCCGTGGAAAGCGACGGGCGCTGAACTTATCGTGGAGTGTACCGGCTTTTACACTTCATCAGAGAAAGCGCAGGCGCATCTGACCGCCGGAGCCAAAAAAGTTCTGATCTCCGCGCCGGCGGGCGATATGAAGACCATCGTCTATCACGTTAACGACGATACGCTGGACGCCAACGATACAATAATTTCTGTAGCATCCTGCACCACCAACTGCCTGGCGCCGATGGCGAAAGTGCTGAATGACGCCTTTGGTATTAAAGTGGGAACCATGACCACGATTCACGCCTATACCGGCACCCAGTCGCTGGTTGATGGCCCGCGCGGCAAAGATTTACGCGCATCCCGCGCGGCGGCGGAAAATATCATTCCGCATACCACCGGGGCGGCGAAAGCTATCGGACTGGTCATCCCTGAACTTAGCGGCAAGCTGAAAGGCCACGCTCAGCGCGTGCCGACCAAAACCGGTTCGGTAACCGAACTGGTGTCGGTGCTGGAGAAAAAAGTGACCGCCGAGGAGGTTAATCAGGCGATGAGGGAGGCGGCGGCGAACAATGAGTCATTTGGTTATACCGAAGAGGAGATCGTCTCCTCAGACGTTATCGGCAGCCATTTCGGTTCAATTTACGACGCCACCCAGTTGGAGATCGCAGAAGTTGGCGATCTCCAGCTCGTAAAAACCGTCGCCTGGTACGATAACGAATACGGTTTCGTGACCCAGCTGATTCGCGTGCTGGATAAATTCGCCAAATAACTCCCGGGGGCGACGCAACGCGCCTTGCCCGGGCTGCGAGACCGTAGACGGCTGGTAACCTGTAGCCCGGACAGATGCGCAGCATCGCCTCCGGGAATGTCTGCCACGTTCTGCACGTTTCTCCCGGGGGCGACGCAACGCGCCTTGCCCGGGCTACCGGACCGCAGACGGCTGGTAACCTGTAGCCCGGACAGATGCGCAGCATCGCCTCCGGGAAACGCGCCGCTCCTCTGCTAAATCAGGCCTGCAGATAGACCACCTGAGTTTGCAGATACTCATTCAGGCCGTGACGCCCGTCGGCGCCGCCAATCCCTGATTTACGCCATCCGGCATGGAAACCCTGCATCGCCTCGAAGTTCTCGCGGTTAATATAGGTTTCACCAAACTTCAGCCCCTTAATCGCCTTCATCGCGACGTTCAAATCGCGGGTATAGATTGACGACGTCAGCCCGTAATCGCTGTCGTTGGCCATCGCCAGCGCCTCTTCCAGGGTATCAAACGCCACGACCGGCAGTACCGGACCGAACGTCTCTTCATGAACGATATCCATCTCCTGGCGCACGTCCAGCAGCAGCGTCGGCGGATAGAAATAGCCTTTACCCTCCACCGCTTTCCCACCCAGAGCGATACGGGCGCCCTGAGCCACCGCTTTCGCTACCTTCTGCTCAACCCGCTCCAGCGCTGCGGCATTGATCAACGGCCCCATGGCAATATCGTCGCGCGCTGCCGGATCGCCAAACTGCACCGCTTTCAGCGCTTCGCCCAAACGGTTAACGAAGCGATCGTATAGCCCTTTTTGCACATACACGCGCTCAACGCAGTTACACACCTGCCCGCTATTAATCACGCGAGAATCGACCACCGCTTTTACCGCCAGCTCAAGATCCGCATCATCCATCACGATAGCCGGCGCTTTCCCGCCCAGCTCCAGGCATACTTTGGTGATGTTTTTCGCCGCCGCGGCCATGATCTTCTCCCCTGCGGTGACGCTGCCGGTCATGCTGACCATCGCGACCTTTGGATTGCCGGCTAGCTCCTGACCCACGGTTTCGCCGCGGCCCAGCACCAGATTAAAGACCCCTTTCGGCAGGCCGATATCATGAACGATTTGCGCAAAAGCGATGGCGTTATTCGGCGTAAACTCACTCGGTTTAATTACGATGGTATTGCCGGTAATCAGCGCTGGCGCCAGCTTGCGGGCAATCAGGAAGAACGGGAAATTCCACGGCAGGATGCCTGTGGTCACGCCCAGCGCGCGCTTGAATACCAGAATGTTTTCTCCCGGGCGGTCGCTTTGCACAATTTCGCCCTCATAACGACGCGCCCATTCGGCCATATAATCCAGGTAATCCGCGGTAAAGGAGACCTCTACCGCCGCCAGCTGCTGGATCTTCCCGCCTTCGGCGACAATCAGCGCGGCGATCTCGTCGGCCCGTTCGCGGATACCGGCAGCGATTTTACGCAGCCACCCCGCTCGCTCGATCGCAGGTAAGGCTTCCCAGCCCGGCTGAGCGCGCTCAGCGGCGAGAATCGCGCGCTGCGCATCTTCCGCGCTGCCGTCAGGAATACGCGATATGAGCGCTTCCGTGGCCGGATTGATCACCTCAATCCATGCATCACCGCGGCCGGCTTCAAACTGACCGTCAATATACATAGGGTGTTGAACGGGTGCTGTCATGGTCTGCTCCTCAGGATTATTGTTTTTAACAGGTGAAATAGATGTTAAAAATTATCGTCCAAAGGGCAAAGAGACAGGCCGGACGTTTGTTTTTGTGAGATATTTCATAAAAACAGACCAAGCCGGCGCTGAAAAAACCACAATTCAGTAACACTACCTGCCCGTTTGCGATATCGCCAACGCAAACGGGCAATGCGGCGGATACGTCCGGACCATCCCTGCGCTTGCCAAAGACAACGGCTGACTGACAGCGTTAAGGCTAATAGCTAAGCCAGCTGGCGTGCGCTCAATGTATCGGAAAGCAGACGGTCCTTGCGCAGCGTCTGCCACGCATCAATAATCTGCGGCGGAATATCCACATGAGCGATAAATCCCTTACCCAACGGGCCATAACCCTGCGGATTGTCCGCCAGCCGAGGCAGCTCGCCGAGGATCAGCGCCAGATAGCGTTCCACCGGCCACAGGCCGCTGCTATCGCCGCTAAAGGTGACGCCGTTATCGCCATTGCACAACACCGGCGAACACCCCGGCGCGCTGTACCACATCGGCGCATGCGCTGCGTCTTGCCAGACGCGGGCAAAGGTCGCCATCGTTCGCCGCTGCATAGTCGGGTCCTGGATCACCACGCCCGTTCGGTGCGTAATACCTCTCTGTTCCAGCATTTGCCGGGTAAAACGCGCATTTTCTCCACAGTTGGTGGAGCGGTCTTCCACGACAATGTATTCGCGAGGAATAGCCCAGAACCGGTGGGCAATATCGGCCAGAATGTGCGCCTCGGCGCGATCGGCTACCGGGATGGTGCAATAGCGCGGATCGTTCAACACCGCGTGGTATAAAAACGAAGTGGAATGCCCGATACCACCGCTGATCAGTAGCGGAACGGCGTGTTGCACCGCCAGCTGGCAGGCGAAATCAATGGTTGGGATCACCGCATTGCCCGCCAGCACCACGACATCGATTGATGGCTGCTGCGGCAAATCATGCTGCGCCAGCCAGGCCCCCAGCTGGTTCGCCGCGGCTAGCGTCGCCTCCGGCAGCGATGGAAAATGCTCCGACATGTTCTCTCCTTTGCGCCAATGTCACCCTTCACGGGATTGTGGACACCATGATAAACCGGAGCCGCCTTTAAGGGTTAATAAAGCCTGAGCGGTAACAAGATTGAAATAACAAGAAACGTCCAAAAACAGAACGGTTGCACTTCAATAACTCACCACCATACGCCCGATTTTTAGCGAATAAGTTCAAATAAACGGCTAAATAACGGCGCGATTCGCCGGTAAAAATGGCAAAAACGGCTCCCTGACGCGGCGACCAGACTTGCCAAATGCAACATACAACCCTAGCTTCCTTAACAATTAAATAACCTCATCGCTCGCCGGGTTGCACCTGAAAATCATCAGGTGTCACCGGGTTGTGATGACTCTGGGGGAGTAGCTAAAAGATGACCTTGCACGAGAGCAGCACCACATCAATTCTCAAGAAAAACAAAAAGGTGCTCATTGCCAGCCTCACCGGCAGCGCCATTGAATGGTTCGATTATTTCCTTTACGGTACGGCGGCGGCGCTGGTATTCAACAAGATTTTCTTTCCGATGGTCGATCCGGTCATCGGTTTAATCCTCTCCTGGCTCTCGTTCTCGTTGACCTTTTTCATTCGCCCGATTGGCGGGGTGGTCTTCGCACATATTGGCGACCGAATCGGGCGTAAGAAAACGCTGGTCCTGACGCTCTCCCTGATGGGCGGCGCAACGGTCGCCATCGGTCTGCTTCCCACCTATGAGATGATCGGTTTATGGGCGCCAGCGCTGCTGATAACCTTACGTATCGTTCAGGGAATGGGCATCGGCGGCGAATGGGGCGGTGCGCTATTGCTGGCCTACGAATACGCACCGGAAAAGCGCAAAGGTTTTTTCGGCAGCATTCCGCAGGCGGGCGTGACCATTGGCATGCTGATGGCTACTTTTATCGTCTCGCTAATGACCCTTTTCAGCGAAGAGCAGTTTCTCTCCTGGGGCTGGCGCATCCCTTTCCTGCTCAGCTCGGTGCTGGTTCTTATTGGTCTGTGGATCCGCAAAGATATTGATGAAACGCCGGAATTTAAACAGGTGAAGCAGTCAGGCCAGGTAGCAAAGGCGCCGCTGCGCGATACGCTCAAGTATCACTGGCGCGAAGTGCTAATTGCTGCGGGCCTCAAAGTAGTGGAAACCGCGCCATTCTATATTTTTTCGACTTTCGTGGTCAGCTATGCCACCACCACGCTGAGCTATCAAAAATCCCAGGCGCTTGAAGCCGTCACCCTCGGTGCGCTGGTTGCTACGGTTATGATCCCGCTGATGGGACTGCTTTCAGACAGAATCGGACGCCAGAAAATGTACACGCTCAGCGTGGTGCTGCTTGGATTGTTTATCGTACCGTGGTTTCTGCTGTTGGATACCCGCAGCACGTGGGGCATTGCGCTCGCCACGGTGATCGCCTTCGGTATTCTGTGGGCACCAGTTACCGCGGTATTGGGGACGCTCTGCTCCGAGATCTTCAGCGCTAACGTTCGCTACACCGGCATCACCCTTGGCTACCAGCTTGGCGCCGCGCTCGCCGGGGGTACCGCTCCGCTGATCGCCACCGGACTGCTGGCAAAATATGACGGGGACTGGATACCGGTCGCATGGTATCTGGCGGGAACGGTGGTGATTTCACTTATCGCGATTTTCTGCGCCAGCCGCTTAAAGCAGGCTCCCGGCGCTGTCGCCACCAGGAGCGAGATGTTATAAAGCCATTCGCTGCCGGCAACCCATTCACCCTGCCGGCAGCAGCCGAAGGATGCTCACTGCAATGCAACAAAGTCAACACACAAATATAGCGTTTTGTTCACTTTTTGAAGGAAGTCAAGATTCTGATAAATAGGGATAAAGGGTCAAAACTACGGCTTTAATGCACAAAGATGCATATTCATCCGTAGTCGACGCTGTTTTGCGTTTTTTTATTCACAAAAACTTCAACCCCACCGATAACGGCAGCATATTCTGCATTTTTGCCAAATACCGTCCCATTAAATTGGTGATAACATTCTTGTTACAGATTTTATGGCTGTATCTTTCCACGGTTAACAAAATAATTATCACTGCAAAACAGGACTCTTATGGAAAAGTTATCTTACGCTTCTGAAAGTAGTACATCTCCATGGACCACCTACCTGCGTCAAATCGATCGCGTCGCCCCTTACCTCGGCGATCTGGCCTACTGGATCGAAACGCTGCGCCATCCGAAACGCGCGCTGATCGTTGATATCCCGGTACAAATGGACGACGGAACCATTCGCCACTTCGAAGGCTACCGCGTCCAGCACAACCTCTCACGCGGTCCGGGTAAAGGCGGTGTGCGTTACCATCCGGATGTGGACCTGAATGAAGTCATGGCCCTCTCAGCCTGGATGACCATCAAGTGTGCGGCAGTCAATATTCCCTACGGCGGCGCCAAAGGCGGTATCCGGGTCGATCCGTTCTCTTTATCAGAAGGTGAACTGGAACGTCTGACCCGTCGCTACACCAGCGAGATCGGCATTATTATCGGGCCGCAAAAAGATATTCCGGCGCCGGACGTCGGCACCAACGGTAAAGTGATGGCCTGGATGATGGACACCTATTCCATGAACCACGGCACCACTATCACCGGCGTGGTCACCGGTAAACCGATTCATCTCGGCGGTTCGCTGGGCCGCGAAAAGGCCACGGGACGCGGCGTCTTCGTCACTGGTCGCGAAGTGGCCCGCCGCAGCGGTATCGAAATCGAAGGCGCGAAGGTCGCGCTGCAAGGGTTTGGTAACGTAGGCAGTGAAGCGGCCCGCCTGTTCGCTGGCGTCGGCGCGCGCATTGTGGTCATTCAGGACCATACCGCCACGCTGTATAACGAAGGCGGTATCGATATGGCCGCGCTGACCGCCTGGCAGGCCGAGAACAAGCAAATTGCCGGCTTCCCGGGCGCCCGCGAAATTGACAAAGAAGCGTTCTGGACGACGCCGATGGATATTCTGATCCCGGCGGCGCTGGAAGGTCAGATTACGCGCGAACGCGCGGAAACCCTCAGCTGCAAACTGGTGCTTGAAGGCGCCAACGGCCCGACCTATCCGGAAGCGGACGACGTGCTGGCCGAACGCGGCATCGTGGTGGTGCCGGACGTCATTTGTAATGCCGGCGGCGTCACCGTGAGCTACTTTGAATGGGTGCAGGATATGGCCAGCTTCTTCTGGAGCGAAGAAGAGATCAACGCCAAAATGGACCGCATTATGACCGATGCGATCGTTCACGTTTACGATAAAGCGGTGGAAAAAGCGTGCTCTTTACGTACTGCCGCCTATATCGTGGCCTGTGAGCGAATTCTGATGGCGCGTAAAGATCGCGGTATTTATCCGGGATAATCCCCCTTCTCAGCCCGGTTAAAGCCGGGCTGAGACCAGAACTCTCCTTCCTCCCTCCCAAAGCTTCTTCCACAATAAACGCACATACCGTTAACCTGTTTTTATCAATCGGACTTGAATTCTCGTTTTTGCCAGACATAAAATCATTAGAGCTCTAACGATATTGCAGACCGATCTATGGATAACCGACAGCTAAATTTCTCCCATCTTTTGTATTTGACCGCCCATCATTGGCGGCTGGCGGTCAACCGTCGCCTCAAAGACCTCGGCATGAGCCAGGCCAGTTGGGTCGCCGTTTCCGCTATCGCGCGCAACGCGCAGCCGCTATCGCAAAGCGAGCTGGCCCAGGAGCTGGGCGTCGAAAGCGCGACCCTCGTCCCGTTGCTTAATCGGCTGGTGGATTTGGGTCTGGTTGAGCGGGTGAAAACCGAACGCGACAAACGTAAACGGCTGCTGATCGCCACCGCTAAAGGCCTTGAGGTGTATCAGCAGGTAAAAACGGTAGCCGATGAACTGCGTGAGGAGATCCTCACCGCTATCACGCCCGACGAACAGCAGCAGACTCAGCGCGTGCTGGAGAAACTGCTGCGCGAGGTAGAGAAAAAATAATGCCTCGCCGTAAAGATAACCCCTATGTGCCCCACGACTGGGCTCCGCACGAAAAACCGGCGATCCTCGGCTCGCCTTCCACCCCGATTCACAGCACGCCCAGGCGCATTGCCTACGGGATCGTTGGACTGCTGGTCTGCCTGACCGGTGCGCTGGGCAACGCGGTGGTCACCGCTAACCTGCAACTGTTGCAGGGAACCTTTGCCGCCTGGTCCACCGAGATAGCCTGGCTTCCGGCGGTCTACGTGATGACGAACGTCTCTATCAACCTGCTGCTGGTAAAATTCCGTCAGCAGTATGGCCTGCGCGCCTTCACCGAAGGCTTTCTCGTCCTCTATGTGCTGGTGACCTTCTTTCACCTGTTCGTCAACGACCTTAGCTCCGCGCTGATGGTACGCGCCGCCCATGGGATGGTCGCTGCGGCGCTGAGCTCGTTAGGCATTTACTATCAGGTGCAGGCCTGGCCCGCCCGCCATCGGCTAAAAGCGTTGACTATCGGTATTACCGGCTCATCGCTGGCGATCCCGCTGGCGCGCCTGTTTTCCACCGAACTGCTGCAAATTGACGAGTGGCGCGGACTGTACTTCTTTGAACTGGGGCTGGCGCTGGTATCGCTGGCCTGCGTGATCGCCCTGAAGCTTCCCCCAAGCGATCGTAAAAAAGTTTTTGAGAAGAAAGACTTTATCACCTTCTTCCTGCTGGCGCCGGGAATGGCGCTGGTTACCGCGGTGCTGTCGCTGGGGCGTCTGGACTGGTGGTTTGAAGCGCCGTGGATCGGCTGGGCGCTGGCGGGAGCGGTGGTGCTCATCGTCTCCGCGATTGCCTTTGAACATAACCGCAGCAACCCGTTACTCAATATTAAATGGCTCTCCAGCGGCAGCATTCTGCGCCTCGGGCTGATTATGCTGCTGATCCGCATCGTGCTGGCGGAGCAAAATACCGGGGTCATCGGCTGGCTGCAGTACGTCGGCCTGCAGAATGAACAGATGACCAATCTGGCGTGGTCGATTTTCGCCGGCATCATCTGTGGCATCGTCGCCAGCTGTCTGACGCTCAACCCGCAGCGTCTCTACTGGCCCACCGCTACGGCGCTGGCGCTGATCATGATTGCCTCGCTGCTCGACAGCCAATCAACCATCCTGACCCGCCCGGAACAGCTAATGTTCAGCCAGTTCCTGCTGGGCTTCGGCAGCGCCTTTTTCCTTGCTCCGGCAATGCTGGCAGGGATTGGCGGCGTGATTGCCGATCAGCGCAATCTGGTAAGCTTCTCGGTACTGTTCGGCATGAGTCAGAATATCGGCGGTCTGCTGGGGTCGGCCATTCTCGGCACCTTTCAGACATGGCGGGAGAAGTTTCACTCCAGCCAGCTCGCCGACCAGTTGACCACCCTCAATCCGCTGATTACTGAACGTTTGCAGAAGTACAGCCAAATGTATCAAAGCCAGATTGGCGACAGCACCCTGCTCAACGTTCAGGCCACCACGCTGCTACAAAACGCCGCCACGCTGCAGGCCAATATTCTCGCTTACAATGATACCTATCTGCTGACGGCGGCGATTTCAGCCGCCACGCTGGTGTGGGTTTTCTGGCGCTTAATAAGATTACGTATTACCGCCCGCGTTGCGTTGAAGCGCGCGACGGGAAGCAAATAAAATTTTTACTCTGGAGTCATTATGAGTCAGCAGGATGCGGCCAAACAACAGGCCAACACCCGTAATAATATTCGCGTGGTATCTATTTTTACCGCCGCGGCAATTGGTATTGTCGGCGTTCTGGTTATTCTTTACGCCTGGCAGCTGCCGCCGTTTACCCGGCAAAGCCAGTTTACCGATAACGCCTACGTTCGCGGGCAAACCACGTTTATCAGCCCGCAGGTCAATGGCTATATTACCGAGGTCAAGGTTCAGGATTTTAATCAGGTGAAAGCCGGCGATGTGCTGTTTCAGATCGACGATCGCATCTATAAACAGCGCGTACATCAGGCGGAAGCCACGCTGGCGATGAAAGAGGCGGCGCTCAAGAACAATCTGCAGCAGCGCAAAAGCGCCGAGGCGGTCATCGTACGTAACGAAGCGGCGCTGCAAAACGCCCGCGCGCAAAGTCTGAAAACCCAGGCGGATTTAAAACGCGTTCAGGAGCTGACCGCCGACGGTTCGCTCTCGATCCGCGAACGCGATTCCGCCCGCGCCAGCGCGGCGCAGGGGACTGCGGATATCGAGCAGGCCAAAGCGACGCTGGAAATGTCGCGCCAGGATCTGCAATCGACAATGGTTAATCGGGATTCGCTGCTGGCCGACGTCGCCAGTGCGAGGGCCGCGCTGGAACTGGCGCAGATCGACCTCCAGAATACCCGCATTATCGCCCCCGCCGATGGTCAGCTGGGGCAAATATCAGTGCGCCTTGGCGCCTACGTGACCGCCGGGACGCATTTGACCTCGCTGGTACCGCCGCAGCACTGGCTGATCGCTAACCTCAAAGAGACGCAGCTGGCGGAGGTCCGCGTCGGGCAGCCGGTAACCTTTACCGTTGATGCGCTGAACAGCGAGAAATTCACCGGTACGGTGCAGAGCATCTCCCCGGCCACCGGGGTTGAGTTCAGCGCCATTTCGCCGGACAACGCCACCGGCAACTTCGTCAAAATTGCCCAGCGCATTCCGGTACGCATCGCCGTGGATGAGGGGCAGAAAAACAGCCAGCGCCTGCGGCCGGGGATGTCGGTGCAGGTCACCATCGACACCCGCGGGGAGGAGACGCGATGATTCGTCCGCTCACCCTCGCCGTTATTCTTGCGCTGGTTGGCTGCCAGTCAGCTGATATCCCACAGACCGCGCCGACGCTGCATATTCCCGCCGCCTGGCGCGCGGATATCGGCCCCGCCAGCCCGGTCGAGGGCGTGTGGTGGCGCAATTTTCACGACAGTATGCTTAATCAATACGTCGACCAGGCGCTACGCTACAACAGCGACGTGCTGATTGCCCGCGAACGGGTCAACGAGTACCAGGCGCGGGTCTACGCCGCCGACAGCAGCCTCTTTCCTTCACTAGACGCCGGACTGACCGGTACCCGCGCGCGGTCGCAGTCGGCCGCCACCGGTCTGCCGATCCACAGTACGGTGTATAAAGGCGCGCTAACCGCCAGCTACGATGTTGATATCTGGGGCGCTAACCGCAGCGCCGCCAGCGCGGCGGAGGCCAGTCTGGCGGCGCAAAAAGCCGCCGCCGCCGCGGCGAACCTGACCGTCGCCTCTTCGGTGGCGACAGGCTATGTCACTCTGCTCTCGCTGGACGAACAGCTGCGGGTAACGCAACAAACGCTCAAAGCGCGGGAAGATGCCTTTAATCTGGCGAAACGTCAGTTCGAGACCGGCTATACATCGCGCCTCGAACTGATGCAGGCGGATTCCGAACTGCGCTCGACGCGGGCGCAAATTCCGTCGCTGCGACACCAAATCGCCCAGCAGGAAAACGCGCTCAGCCTGCTGCTCGGCGCTAATCCTGGCGCCGTTAAGCGCAACGCCTTTGCCCAGCTGACGCCGCTGTCGCTACCGTCCCAGCTGCCGTCAACCCTGCTCAATCGCCGCCCGGATATCGTTCAGGCTCAGCGTCAGCTGGTGGCCGCCGACGCCACGCTGGCGTCATCGCAGGCGCAGCTGCTGCCGTCCATCAACCTTACCGCCACCGGCAGCATGCAGGATCGCACTCTGCCCGACCTGCTGGATAATCCGCTACGCTTATGGAGCCTTGGTGGCAGCATCCTGGCGCCGCTGCTCAACCGCCAGGCGCTGAATGCCCAGGTAGACGTGTCGATGGCCCAGCGCAATCAGGCGTTGTATAGCTACGAAAAAACGGTGCGCGGCGCGTTTAAGGAGGTCAATGACAGCCTTGATGCTATCGGCCGCTACGGGGAGCAGCTGACGGAGCTGCAGGCCCAGGAGGACGTAGCCCGGGAGACGCTGCGCATTGCCCAAAACCGTTATCGCAACGGCTACTCATCCTATCTTGACGTCCTGGACGCCCAGCGTACGCTGTTTTCCACCCAGCTCAGCGTGGTGCAGGTGAAAAACAATATGCTGCTGGCGCAAGTCGATTTGTACCGGTCGCTGGGAGGCGGCTGGTCTGATTCATCAGGGATGTAATACGGGAAATCTGACATGCAACAACAGTGGTCGGCAGTAGATAATTATCTGGTGGAAGCGTTAATCCCCAACGATCCCTTGCTCAACCAGGTTCTGGAAAATAACCAGCGCGCCGGGCTTCCGGCCATCGATGTTGCCGCCAATCAGGGGCAGTTTCTGGCCCTGCTGGTGCGCATGACGGGCGCCAGACGCATCCTCGAGATTGGCACGCTCGGCGGCTACAGCACCATCTGGATGGCCCGGGAATTGCCTGCCGATGGCGAATTAGTCACCCTGGAGGCCGATGCGCACCATGCCGCCGTGGCGCGCGAGAACCTGCGCATGGCGGGCGTGGATAAGCTCGTTGAGGTGCGGGAAGGCCCGGCGCTGGCCACGCTGGAGAAGCTGGGCGACCATCCGCCGTTTGATCTGATCTTTATCGATGCGGATAAGCCGAATAACCCAAACTATCTGCGCTGGGCTTTGCGCTACTCTCGCCCGGGGACGCTGATCATTGGCGATAACGTGGTGCGCGACGGCGAAGTGACCGATCCGCATAGCGCAGATGACCGCGTTCAGGGCGTCAGGGAGTTTATTGCGATGATGGGCAGCGACCCGCGCCTGACGGTAACGGCCCTGCAAACCGTGGGCAGCAAAGGTTGGGACGGGTTCACCCTCGCGTGGGTGAACGCCTGACGCCAACAGCTTTCCCCGGCAGCCTGCGCCGCCGGGGAATGCAGCGGCTCAGGCCGTAATCTGCTCCATTGCCTGCAGCACCCGCTTGTCGGAAATCGGATAAGGCGTGCCGAGCTGCTGGGCGAACAGGCTGACGCGCAGCTCTTCAATCATCCAGCGAATCTCCTGCACGTCCTCATCCTGGCGACGATTGGGCGGTAGCTTATTCAGCCACTGCTGCCACGCCTGCTGCACGCTCTCCACCTTCAGCATCTGCACGCGGTCGCGGTGCGGGTCGATCGCCATTTTCTCCAGCCGTTTTTCAATCGCCTGCAGATAGCGCAGCGTATCGCCCAGGCGGCGGAAGCCGTTGCCGGTGACGAAGCCGCGATACACCAGCCCACTCATCTGCGATTTAATATCCGACAGCCCCAGCGCCATGGTCATATCGACGCGACCTTTCAGGCGTTTATTGATGTTGAACACCGCGGTCAGGATCTGCTCAACCTGTTTGGCGATTTCCACCACCGTCTCGTTGAGCTCAGCGCGCACTTTTTCATGCAGCGCGGTAAAGCCCTCCTCGCTCCAAACCGGGCCACCCGCTTCATCGATCAGCTTATCGACGCCGCAGGAGATACAGTCATCGATCAGATCCAGCACCTTGCCGTAGGGGTTGAAATAGAGCCCCAGCTTGGCTTTATTCGGCAGCTTCTCATGCAGATATTTAATCGGCGATGGGATATTCAACAGCAGCAGGCGGCGCAGGCCGCGCCACATCTCCTGCTGCTGCTCGAGCTGATTATCAAACAGCTTGATGGCCACGCTGTCGCGTTCGTCCACCAGAGCCGGCCAGGCCTTAACTTTATAGTTGCCGCGCTTCTGCTCGTAGCTCTCCGGCAGGCGGCCAAAGCTCCAGATATGTAGCCCGCTCTGCTCTATACCGTCATCGGCGACTGCGGACAGCGTCTCCTGTACCTTGCCTTTCAGGGCATCTTTCAGGTCCTGCAGCGAGCGCCCTTCCTGTAGCTTCTTATTTTTGTCGTCCACCACCCGGAAAGTGATTTTCAGGTGATCGGGCACCTGATCCCACTGCCAGGCCTCGCGGTCAATAGTCACGCCGGTCATCCGCCGCAGTTCGCGCTCAAGGGAATCCAGCAGCGGCAGCTCCAGCGGCGTCGCGCGGCCGAGAAACGCTTCCGCGTAGTTTGGCGCCGGGACAAAATTGCGGCGCACCGGCTTCGGCAGCGATTTAATCAGGGCGATAATCAGCTCCCGGCGCAGACCGGGGATCTGCCACTCAAACCCTGCCTCTTCCACCTGGTTGAGCAGCGGCAGCGGAATATGCACCGTCACGCCGTCGGCATCTGCGCCCGGCTCGAACTGATAGGTCAAACGCAGCTTCAGATTGCCCTGGTGCCAGAAGTTCGGATAGTCCAGCTTACTGACCTGCTCCGCGCCTTCTTTAATCAGCATACTTTTTTCAAAGTTAAGCAAATCCGGCGTCTCGCGACTGGCCTGCTTCCACCATTTATCGAAGTGGCGAGCGGAGATGACGTCATGGCTGATGCGCTGGTCGTAGAACTCAAACAGCGTTTCGTCGTCGACAAGAATATCGCGGCGGCGCGACTTATGCTCCAGCTCTTCAATCTCGTTGCGCAGCTTCAGGTTGTCACGGAAGAAGGCGTGGCGGGTCTGCCAGTCGCCCTCCACCAGCGCATGGCGGATAAACAGTTCGCGGCACAGCGCCGGGTCAATCTGGCTGTAGTTGACCTTACGGGCCGCGACGATAGGCAGACCGTAAACGGTGACCTTCTCCGTCGCCATCACCGCGCCCTGCGCGCGCTCCCAGTGCGGTTCGCTGTAAGAACGTTTGAGCAAGTGCTGAGCGACCGGCTCGACCCATTCCGGCTCTATGCGTGCGGCGATACGCCCCCACAGGCGGCTGGTTTCCACCAGCTCGGCGACCATCGTCCATTTCGGCGGCTTTTTAAACAGTCCGGAGCCGGGGAAGATAGAGAAGCGAGCGTTGCGCGCGCCAGTGTATTCCTGCTTATCGGTATCTTTCATACCAATGTGCGACAGCAAACCGGTCAGCAGCGCGGTGTGAATTTCGCGATACTCTGCCGGTTCGCTATTCACCGGCAGGCCGAGCTCTTTAACGACCTGACGCAGCTGAGTGTAGATATCCTGCCACTCGCGCACGCGCAGGTAGTTGAGAAAATCGACCCGGCACTGGCGGCGGAACTGGTTCGAGGAGAGCGCTTTTTGCTGCTCGCCCAGGTAGTTCCACAGGTTGACGAACGCCATGAAGTCGGACTCTTTATCGTGGAAGCGGCGATGCTTCTCATCGGAAGCCTGCTGCTTATCCATTGGCCGCTCGCGCGGGTCCTGAATAGAGAGCGCCGAGGTGATAATCATCGCCTCGCGCACGCAGCCGTGTTTTTGCGCCTCCAGCACCATTCGCGCCAGACGCGGGTCCACCGGCAGCTGGCTGAGCTGGCGCCCCATCGGCGTCAGCTTATAGGCGGTCTGCTGTTCGTCAGTGGTAATCGCCCCCAGCTCTTCCAGCAGACGCACGCCGTCCTGAATATTGCGTTTATCCGGCGCTTCAACGAACGGGAAAGCGGCAATATCGCCGAGTCCGAGCGCGGTCATTTGCAGGATAACCGACGCCAGGTTGGTGCGCAGAATCTCCGGATCGGTAAATTCCGGGCGCGACAGGAAGTCGTCTTCTGAATAAAGACGAATGCAGATCCCGTCAGATACGCGGCCGCAGCGGCCTTTACGCTGGTTGGCCGACGCCTGAGAAACCGGCTCAATCGGCAGACGCTGCACTTTGGTCCGGAAGCTGTAGCGGCTGATGCGCGCGGTACCGGGGTCGATAACGTACTTAATGCCCGGTACGGTCAGCGAGGTTTCCGCGACGTTGGTCGCCAGCACAATTCGCCGCCCGCTATGGGCCTGGAACACGCGGTTCTGCTCGCTATTGGAGAGCCGCGCATACAGCGGCAGCACCTCGGTGTGGCGCAGATTCAGCTTGTTAAGCGCATCGGCGGTATCGCGAATTTCCCGCTCGCCGCTCATAAAAATGAGGATATCGCCAGCGCTTTCACGTCCCAGCTCGTCAACGGCGTCAAAGATCGCCTGCAGTTGATCGCGTTCGGTGTCATCGGCGTCCTCAACGATGGGCCGATAGCGCACCTCAACCGGGAAGGTTCGTCCGGACACTTCGATAATCGGCGCGTTGTTAAAGTGGCGCGAGAAGCGTTCCGGGTCGATGGTCGCTGAGGTAATGATGATTTTCAGATCCGGGCGACGCGGCAGCAGTTCCCGCAAATAGCCGAGCAGGAAGTCGATATTCAGGCTGCGTTCGTGCGCTTCATCGATGATGATGGTGTCGTACTGCATCAGTAGCCGATCCTGCTGGATTTCCGCCAGCAGAATACCGTCGGTCATCAGCTTAACCATCGTATTGTCGCTGACGTGGTCGCTGAAGCGAACTTTGTAACCGATGCAGCCGCCTGGTTCCGTTTGCAGCTCCTCGGCAATACGGTTGGCAACGGTACGCGCGGCCAGACGACGCGGCTGGGTATGGCCGATTAAGCCTTTAACGCCGCGTCCCAGCTCCATGCAAATTTTCGGCAACTGGGTGGTTTTCCCCGACCCGGTTTCCCCCGCCACAATCACCACCTGGTGATCGCGCACGGCTTCGAGGATCGCTTGTTTTTTCTGGCTAACCGGCAGGTTATCCGGATAGGAAATCGCTGGCCGCGCGGCTTCGCGCAGCAGGACTCTCCCTGCCGCCTGTTCAATTTCTTGCGCCATCTCCTGCAGAATGGCCTGTTGGGCATCAGGATTTTTAACCTTCTTCACGCCGTGCAGGCGACGGGCAAAGCGCGACTTATCGCGCAGCATCAGGCCATCCAGCTGCGTAAAGAGCTGTGAGAAGGTGAATTTTTGTTGTTCTGTCATAGCGTTATCGGGCAGTGCACTGCCGGGAAAAATCTCTTATGAAATATTGCGCTAGAGTACCACATCCGCGCATTTCGTGCCTTGTTCAAAAAAACTGAATACAGAGTTCGATTTATTGCGCTTTCTCTGTGACATGATTGTGAATACAGTGTCATCAAGCACCAGGGCACAGGCCCGTCAATCACATTAAAAAAGGAAACACCCATGAGCAAAGTATTAGTTCTCAAATCCAGTATTCTGGCAGGGTACTCGCAATCTGGTCAGCTGTCCGACTATTTTGTTGAACAATGGCGTGAAAAACACGCGCAAGACGTTATTACCGTGCGCGACCTGGCTGCAAATCCGATCCCGGTACTGGACGGCGAGCTGGTTGGCGCCCTGCGTCCGAGCGATGCGCCGCTGACGCCGCGTCAGCAGGAAGCGCTGGCGCTGTCCGACGAACTGATCGCTGAACTGCAGGCGAACGATGTGATTGTTATTGCGGCGCCGATGTACAACTTCAACATTCCGACTCAGCTGAAAAACTACTTCGACCTGGTGGCTCGCGCTGGCGTCACCTTCCGCTACACCGAGAAAGGGCCAGAAGGTCTGGTAAAAGGAAAACGTGCGGTGGTCGTCACCAGCCGCGGCGGTATCCATAAAGATACCCCGACCGATCTGGTGACCCCGTATCTCTCTACTTTCCTCGGTTTTATCGGCATCACCGACGTGAACTTCGTCTTTGCTGAAGGCATCGCTTACGGTCCGGAAGTCGCCGCGAAAGCGCAGTCTGATGCGAAAGCCGCTATCGACAGCGTCGTTGCCGCATAAGGTTTGCCTCCTCCTGCTTCCCGGCGGGAGGAGAGTTTCACTTTTTCTCGTAGCGCAAATACCCCACCACGCCCCCGCCGCCATCTTTCGGATGATTCACGCCATCGTTGACCTCTAAGCAGGGAAAATCGAAGGGCGACACGCCTGCAATGCACGCCACATTCACCCCGTACTGCTGCGGATTTGAACGCCGCTGATGGAAAGTGTAAATCCCGCATACCGAGCAGAAAAAGTGCACGGCTTCACCGGTGTTAAAGCGATACTCCGTGAGCTTCTCCCGCCCGCGTAAGATATCGATTCCTGAAAGCGGCGCGGAGACCGTAACCGCTCCCCGCATCCGGCAAAATGAACAGTTGCAGCGTCGAGCGGTGTTGAAGCCATCGCTGAGTTCAACGGTAAACGCCACCGCGCCGCAGTGGCATTGAGCGGATAATTTTTCTGCCATGTTTTCCCCTCAGGACGATGACTTTGGCCGTAAATTCTCGTCAAAGACGAGACGCTTTCTGTCCGGCTCGGCTTCTTTTAGCGGTTCCACCTGATGCAGCGTCTGCTTGCAGCGCTCCACCAGCATCTGATACTCCCGCGTTCCCTGCTTTTTCCAGGCCAGCTCCTGTTCGCTTAACGCGCGGATGGCTTTGGCCGGACTGCCGACAATCAGATGGTTGGCGGGCATTTCGGCGTTGGCTTTCACAAACGCTGAGGCGCCGACAATGCTATTCTCCCCAATCCTGGCACCGTCAATAATCACCGCGCTCATCCCCACCAGCGCGTTGCGGCCGATGGTACAGCCGTGCAGAATCGCGCCGTGGCCGATATGTCCCTCCTCCTCCACGACCGTATCCTGGCCGGGAAAACCGTGCATCACGCAATTGTCCTGGATGTTAGCGCCATCTTTCACCACGATACGGCCAAAATCGCCGCGCAGGCTGGCGTTAGGCCCGACGTAGACCCCTTTGCCGAGGATCACGTCGCCAATCAGCACGGCGGTGGGATGAACATAGCTCTCGTCCGGTACAACCGGCGTCATACCGTCAATCTGATAAATGGGCATGGTGCCTCCTTATACGCCCGACAATCCGCCGAAACGCTGGAAATAGAGCGGCCCCGGCGCGGGAAGTTCCCCCACCGAGCTTTCGCCCTTCTCGCCGACAAACGCCAGCGCGCCGGGCGTAACGCGTTGATAAATATTGATGCACAGCTGGCGCGCGGTTTGCCCGGCCCAGTGTGCAGGGAGCAGTTCTTCGGGCAGTAGCGGATCCTTAAGCACTACCCGGCGGTAGAAGTGAATCAGCAGTAGTTGAATGTGAAAGCAGCGTTCGGGCGTCAGTTCTGCGGGCTCGCAGTCGCGAAGCAGCGGCAGCAGAGGACGAAACAAATTGATAAACGTCTCATACATCGCGTTCTGTTCGGTGAGATGCCAGCACTCTTCAACGCGGGCGCGCAGCGCCGCCCGGGAGAGCGCCAGCGGGGAGTGGGCTTCGAAGCAGATGACATTTTCCGCCACGCCCGCGTCGTGCAGCAGAGATTGCACATCCGCCAGCTTTTGCGACGGTGAAGCCAGCAGGCTCGGCGCCAGCGCGCCAAATCCCTGCCACAGCAGCTGTTTTTTGACCTCCGCCAGCGTGCTCTTCTCAAGCCCTTCCGACAGTAGCAGTAGCCAGGTGCCGTCCCATTCCGGGGCGCTGGCGCGATAGATTTTATGTTCGGCGCGGCGAGTCAAGCGCAGACCTTTGTCGCTGAGACGGTAGAAGCTTCGGCGGCCAATGCGCACCACGTCAAGCCACTCTTCTTTATTCAGGCGGAACAGCGCAGTACGCACGAATCGTTCGCCGAAGCCCAGTCCTTCCAGCAGCGCCGCTACGCTGCCGAGCCAGACCTCCCCACCGCGTTGGAGCAAGGCGTCGCCGTATAAAGAAGCAATAAGCGAGGTTCCACTGATGGGCATCGTTTCCGTGGCCTGTTGAATAAAGGTATCGAGTTTACTCATCTGATTCATTCTGTTGTTATTTTTGTCCTTTTTGAATCATAGCACAGGAAATCCCGGAGGCGGTGCTGGCGCACCTGTCCGGGCTACCGGCCCGCAGACGGCGATGAACATGTAGCCCGGCTAAGCGCAGCGCAAGCCGGGAAGAGGACGAGCTGATACATCAATCCCGGCACACTCCCCGAGTCGCGGCGCATGCGCCTTATCCGGGCTACCCCTGTCCGGGCCAGGGAGTTGTGTCGTCGTGTAGCCCGGACAGGCGCAATGCGCCGCCTCCGGGAGAAAACGTTATCCGTTAGCGGCAACCTTGCGCAGGTCGAACACGCGACAGGCCTTGCCCTCGGAACGCGGGATGCTACCGCAGTTGACGATGCTGATATCGGTCGAGATCCCCACCATCGACTTGATCCGATGACGCAACTGATGGCAAATCTGACAGCGCTGCTCGTGGTTCAGCGCCAGACCGCTCTCTTTTAGCTCCACGCGCACCGAAAGTGAATCAAGATGGCCCCGGCGATTAACTTCCAGCTGATAGTGCGGTGCCAGATGTTCGAACTTGAGGATCTCCTCTTCCAGCTGCGACGGGAAGACGTTTACGCCGCGAATAATCAGCATATCGTCGCTGCGTCCGCTAATGCGATCCATCCGACGCATGGTACGGGCGGTGCCCGGCAGCAGACGCGTCAGGTCGCGGGTGCGATAGCGGATCACCGGCAGCGCTTCTTTGGTCAGGGTAGTGAACAGCAGCTCGCCGTGTTCGCCGTCCGTCAGCGGCGTACCGTTGTCCGGATTCACCACTTCAGGGTAGAAATGGTCTTCCCAGATCGTCGGACCGTCGGCGGTCTCCAGACACTCCATCGCCACCCCCGGCCCCATCACCTCCGACAGACCGTAGATATCCAGCGCCGAAATACCCAGTCGGCGCTCGATTTCCGCCCGCATCGCATGGGTCCACGGCTCCGCGCCGAACACGCCCACCCGCAGGGAGCAGCCGCTGGCGTCGCCGCCCATCTGGCGTTCCAGCTCTTCAATCAGGTTCAGACAATAGGACGGAGTGACCATGATCATATCCGGCTGAAAATCGCGGATTAGCTGAGCTTGTTTTTCGGTTTGCCCGCCGGACATGGGAATGACCGTCGCGCCTAAACGCTCCGCGCCGTAGTGAGCGCCGAGACCGCCGGTAAATAGCCCGTAACCATAGGCAACATGAATTTTGTCTTTCGCCGTCCCGCCCGCCGCGCGCAGGGAGCGTGCGACAATATTGGCCCAGTTATCAATATCGTTTTGCGTATAGCCCACCACCGTCGGCTTGCCGGTGGTGCCCGAAGACGCATGGATGCGCACCACCTGCTCCATCGGCACCGCAAAAGTATCAAACGGATAGTTGTCGCGCAGATCCTGTTTGGTGGTACAGGGAAACTTACTCAGATCGCTCAGTTCGTGAAAATCGTCAGGATGAACGCCCGCCGCATCAAATTTACGGCGATACATCGGCACGTTCTCATACGCATGCTTAAGGGTCCACTTCAGACGCTGGGTTTGCAGGGCCTGTAGCTCGTCGCGCGATGCGGTTTCAATCGGGTCTAATTGAGTTATCGTTGTCATTTTGTAGGGTACTCGCAGGTAGATTCGCTCACACTCGCTCAAGGATCATGGCAATGCCCTGACCCACGCCAATACACATCGTACACAGCGCATAGCGCCCGCTGCGGCGCTGCAGCTCCAGGCTGGCGCTTAATGCCAGCCGGGCGCCGCTCATTCCCAACGGATGGCCTAAGGCGATGGCGCCGCCGTTGGGATTAACATGGGGGGCATCGTCCGCCAGCCCCAGCTGTCTGAGCACGCCCAACGCCTGAGCGGCAAAGGCTTCATTCAGCTCAATCAAGTCCATGTCGTTAATGTTCAGCCCGGCGCGTTCCAGCGCTTTACGTACCGCCGGAACCGGCCCCAGCCCCATAAATTTCGGCTCGACGCCCGCCGTCGCCATGGCCACAATGCGCGCCCGGGGCGTCAGCCCCTGGACGATGGCCTGCTGCGAGCTTGCGATAATCAGCGCCGCGGCGCCGTCGTTGACGCCGGAGGCATTTCCCGCGGTCACTACGCCGCCCTGGCGGAACGGCGTTTTTAGCCGCGAAAGCTGTTCAATGGTGGTGTCCGCTCGCGGATGCTCGTCGTCACGCACGACGTTTACCGCCCCTTTCCGGCCGATAATGTCGACCGGCACGATCTCCTGCGCCAGAATACCGTCGCGCTGAGCCTGCGCCGTCCGCTGCTGGCTGCGGAAAGCGAAAGCGTCCTGATCGGCGCGGCTGATATTTAACAATTCAGCTACATTCTCCGCCGTTTCCGGCATGCTGTCAGTGCCAAATTGCCGCTGCATGAGCGGGTTCACAAAACGCCAGCCGATGGTGGTATCAAACAGCTCGGCCTGGCGCTGATACGGGGCGCTGGCCTTCCCCATCACGAACGGCGCCCGCGACATGGACTCAACGCCGCCGGCGATCATCAGATCCGCCTCTCCGGCTTTGATGGCGCGGGCCGCGAAGCCGATGGCGTCCAGACCGGAGCCGCACAGGCGGTTAATGGTGGTACCGGGTACGCTGTGGGGATAGCCCGCCAATAGCGTCGCCATATGGGCCACGTTACGGTTGTCTTCACCGGCCTGGTTGGCGCAGCCGAGAATCACATCATCAATCGATGCCGGGTCGAACTTAGGGTTACGGCTCAGTAGCTCGCGCAGCGGGATGGCGGCCAGGTCATCGGCGCGCACGCTGGCCAGCGCCCCGCCGTAGCGGCCAATCGGCGTGCGGATCCCGTCACAAATATAAGCGTCGCGCATCAGACTTCTCCTGTGATTGTGCCGCCGATGCGGTGCGATTTACCGCGAAACAAGGCAACAACTTTTTGCTGTTGATTGACAATTTCGATGTCATAGACCCCGGTCAGCTTGCCCTGATGCTTGACTCTCGCCGTCGCGGTCAGCAGCTCACCGACAAAGGCCGGGCGCAGAAAATCGATGCTCGCCGCCGACGCGACCGCCGCCAGCCCCTGGCTGTTGCAGGCGTAAGCGAAGGCGGTATCGGCGAGCGAAAACAGCTGCCCGCCGTGGCAGGTATGATGGCCATTGAGCATGTTCGCGGTAACCGCCATGGACATCTGCGCGTAGCCGTCATCCATCTCGATAATCTTGATACCCAGCGCTTGCGCGCAGTTATCGTTCTCATACATCGCGCGGGCGTTACGCCAGGCTTCATTGCTCATGATGTTTCTCCATCAGCGCCTTCTGACGCAGCAGGGAACAGGGCCGATAGCGCTCCTCGCCGTAGTGCTGTTGTAGGTTCTCCAGCAGCCGCAGTACCCGGCCCCAGCCAAGTGATTCCCCCCACGCCAGCGGACCGCGCGGGTAGTTAACGCCCAGGCGCATGGCGGTATCAATATCCTCGGCGCCGGCAACGCCTTTTTGCAGCGCATCCAGCGCTTCGTTAACCAGCATCGCCACCGTGCGCCACACCAGCAGCCCTGGATAGTCGGCGATCTGCAGCACCTTTTTGCCCTGCTGCTGAAAATAGAAAATGGCTTTGTCGGTCGCCGCCTGTGAGGTCGTTTCCGCGCTGGCCAGCACCACCGTTTCGCCCGCGCTATGGTCGTAGACCACCACCGGACGGCCGTGCTGGATGCTCAATGCCAGGGCGGTTTCACCGGTCGTTTCCAGCAGCAGCACCTCGTCCAGCTCGGTGACAACGTCACTTTTTATGCACTTTGCTGCGCGTTCTGCTGATACGGTGGCCAGCGCCAGCTCAGGCTGCGCTTCGCCAGGCCAGCAGTAGACCCCCTGCCCGCTCTTTTTGCCCAGCCGTCCGGCCAGAACCAGCTCCTGCTGCAGCAGCGATGGCAGATAGCGGCGGTCCTGCCAGAAGGCGTTAAACACCGAACAGGTCACCGCAAAGTTAACGTCCTGGCCTATCAGGTCGGTCAACGCCAGCGGCCCCATGGGAAAACCGCCGCCGTCGCGCAGAGCGGCGTCAATCACCTCCGGCGCGGCAACCTGCTCCTCCAGCGCTCGCCACGCTTCGGCATAAAAAGGACGCGCCACGCGGTTGACGATAAAACCGGGCGTCGAACGGCAGCGAACCGGCTGTTTTCCCCAGGCGCAGACCCGCTGGCAGAGCTGTTCAACGACTTCCGCCGAGGTCGCCAGGCCGCTGACCACTTCGACCAGCTTCATCACCGGGGCCGGGTTAAAGAAGTGCAGCCCGGCAACCCGCTCAGGGTGCGCGACTCCAGCGGCGATAGCGGTGATCGATATCGACGACGTGTTGCTGACTAGCAGCGTTGACGGGGAGCAGATTTCAGCCAGCTGTTTGAACAGCGCTTTTTTCACGTCCAGGCGCTCGGAGGCAGCTTCAATAACCAGCTCCGTGCGGGCTAAAGCGCTCAGATCCTCAGCCGGAGACAGACGCGTCAGCAGCGCCTCAGCCTGGCCAGCCGCCAGCTTGCCGCGGCTGACGCGGGAGGTCAGACGTTGACCAATACCGTCGATGGCGCGAACCACCGCCTCAGGATCGATGTCGAAAATCAGTACCGGATGCCCGGCGGCGGCGGCCACCTCGGCAATGCCGGCGCCCATGGTGCCGCTGCCTATTACCGCAACGGTAGGTAACGTTTTGCTCATCGGCTATTTCCCGCTGAATTGAGGTGGACGCTTCGCGAGGAAGGCGCTGACGCCTTCGCGATAGTCGGCGCTGCGTCCGGCCAGGCGCTGATAATCGCGTTCAAGATCGAGCTGCTGATCCAGAGTCTGGGTTTCCGCAAGCTGAAGCGCCTTCTTAATCAGACCGAGGCCATAAGTTGGCTGGGCGGCCAGATGGCGGGCCAGCGCCAGGCCGGTGTCTTTCAGCTCGGCATCGTCCACCACCTGCCAGATCATCCCCCACTGTGCGGCCTGCTCTGCGCTCAGGCTATCGCCCAGCAGCGCCAGCCCCATCGCCCTCGCCCGTCCCGCCACGCGCGGCAGAAACCAGCTGCCGCCGCAGTCCGGCACCAGACCAAGCTTGCTGAACGCCATCACGAATTTCGCCGAACGCGCCGCCAGCACGATATCGCAGCCCAGCGCCAGCGTAGCTCCCGCACCCGCCGCTACCCCGTTCACCGCACAAATTACCGGCTTCGGCAGCGCCGCCAGACGGCGCACCAGCGGGTTATAGAAACGCTCAACCGAGAGCCCGAGATCCGGCGCCGGCCCGCTGGGGTCGACGTTACGGTCATTTAAATCCTGCCCGGCGCAAAAACCGCGCCCCGCACCGGTCACCAGCAGGCAGCGTATGCTGTCGTCGCGTTCGGCCTGTTTCAGGCACGCCGCCAGCTGCTGGTGCATCAGGTCGTTAAAACTGTTCAGTCGGTCCGGGCGATTAAGGGTAATCGTCATCACGCCCTGTTCTGTTTCGCTGAGAATGAAAGCTTCCACGATTAGCGTCCTTTAAATTCCGCAGTACGTTTATGGAGAAAGGCGTCGATGCCTTCGCGACGGTCTTCAGTCGCGCTCAGCAAAGTAAATAACTGGCGTTCCTGCTGAATCCCGGCCTGTAGGCTGACCTCCTGCGACAACCGTAAGGCCTGTTTAGCCGCGTGCAGCGCCAGCGGCGAGTGGCGGGCCACGGTTGCTGCCAAACCGAGTGCATATTCATCGGTGAGCGCTGGCGGATAAACCTCGCTTACCAGCCCCGCCCGCAGCGCCTGCCTGGCATCGATGCTTTCGCCGCTCAATATCATCCGGCTGGCCAGCGCTTTACCGACGCTGCGGATCAGGCGCTGGGTCCCGCCCGCGCCCGGCATAATACCGAGGGTAATTTCCGGCAGGCCAAAACGGGCGTTATCGCCGGCGACTATCAGGTCGCAGAGCAGCGCCAGTTCGCATCCGGCGCCGAGGGCATAGCCGTTTACCGAGGCGATCAGCGGTTTGTTGAAGGCGTCGATACGCGCCCACAGCCGCGGTCGAATATCATCGAGGGTGGCAGGCAGATCTTTTTCCGCCATTTCGTTCAGGTCAGCCCCTGCGGCAAAAAAGCGTTGATTACCGCTAATGACGCAGACGCCGACCGTCGGGTCCAGCGCCGCCGCGTCGAGCACGTCGGCAATTTGCGTCAGCAGCGCGTTATTCAGCGCGTTGCGCGCCTGCGGGCGATTAAGCGTCAGCTGGAGGACGCGCGCGTGGCGAGCAATTAACAGTTCGCTCATGCCATCCCCCGCGCGTCGAAATCGACGATCACATCGCCGCTGGTGGGCAGCGACTGGCAGCTCAGCACGTAACCTGCCGCCACTTCGTCGGCTTCGAGGCCGTAGTTAGCAGCCATCGCTACCTCGCCGCGCAGGACTTTGCATTTACAGGTAGCGCAGACTCCGCCTTTGCAGGCAAACGGCAGATCCGCCCCCTGGCGTAGCGCGGCGTCAAGGATGCTGTCATCCTCTGCGCTGAGGGCGATGGTTCTGTCGCGGCCGTCCTGACGGATTGTGACCGTGCGCCCCTCCGCCTGGACGCCGGTGGCCCGCTTGACGCTGCTGCCCGGGGTATTAAAGCGCTCCAGATGAATCGCTTTCTCCGGTATGCCCAGTTCGCGCAGGGTCATCTCCGCTTCATCCATCATCGCCGCCGGCCCGCAGACAAAGGCGCGCTCAAAGCGGCTGAAATCCAGCAGACGGGCGGCCAGCGCGCGTAGCTTGTCGCCATTGATGCGCCCCTGCAGCAGATCGCTGTCCATCGCCTCCTGGCTGAACAGATGCACCACCTGCAGGCGTTGCGGATAGCGGTCTTTCAGGTCGGCCAGCGCCTGGCGGAACATCATGCTGTGGCTGCTGCGGTTGCCGTAAATCAGGGTGAAACGGCTGTCGAGTTCGGTGGCGAGGGTGGCGTCGATAATCGCCATCATCGGCGTAATACCTGAGCCAGCGGCAATCGCCAGGTAGTCCGCGCTGCGCCCGGCCTGCGGCTGGTAGCCAAAGTGGCCCTGCGGCACCATCACCTCCAACGCCATCCCTTGTTGAATGTCGTTCTGGGCATAGCGTGAGAAGCGTCCGCCGTCGATGGCCTTGACCGCAACGCTGATTTCCCCCGGCGTGCGGCTGCGGCAAATGGAGTAGCAGCGACGCAGCTCTTCCCCGCCAAGGCGGGCTTTTAATGTCAGATGCTGGCCCGGACGGAAGGCGTATGCGTTTCGCAGCGCGTCGGGAATGGCAAAGGTGATGGTGACCGCATCGCGGGTTTCCGGCTCCACTTTCGCCACGGTAAGCGAATGAAATGTCGTCATCGCAACCTCAAATACATTTAAAGTAATCAAAGGGTTCCCGGCAGCTGTCGCAGCGATACAGCGCTTTGCAGGCCGTGGAACCGAATTCGCTAATCAGCGAGGTATGGCGGCTGGCGCAGCGCGGGCAGACCACCTCCTCCGGCATATGGGCATGGCAGGCATGACCCTGCGGCGGACTGATGCCGTATTGGCGCAGACGTTCACGCGCCTCCGGCCCCATCCAGTCAGTAGTCCACGGCGGGTCCAGCTGCAGCACGATATGCACCGGCGCGTAGCCGTTTTCCGTCATTGCCGCGCGGATTTCTCCCAACAGATGTTCGGTCGCCGGGCAGCCCGAGTAGGTTGGCGTAAAGCCAATCACCCAGCCATCGCCGCGGCGATCCACGCTGCGCACCATGCCGAGGTCGGTAATCGTCAACACCGGAACTTCCGGGTCGGGAATGGCGCTTAATACCTCCCAGACGGCGTGGATCTCCGGGGGAGCGATATCAACCAGACGTTGCATAACCACCTCCTGCTACCACTGCTGGCCGGGATACGCGCGCTGTAAATACTGCATCTCCGCCAGCAGCGGCCCGAGATGCTCGCTGTGCAGCCCCTGTTTACCGCCGCTGCGGAAGGCCGCTTCTTGCGGGATCTGTAAACCGGAGTCGATCAGCGCCGTATGTACCGCACTCTGCCATTCGCCCTGCAGTTCGCGTGGGTCGACGGCGATGCCCTGCGCGCTCAGCTCAATCTCCAGCTCATCGGCCTGGAACAGCTCGCCGGTAAAGCGCCACAGATTATCGACTGCGCTTTGCATTCTCTGCGCCGAAAGCGCCGTGCCGTTGCCCAGGCGCTCCAGCCAGCCACGGCTAAAGCGCTGGTGGTAGCGCACTTCTTTTAACGCTTTGGCGGCGATGGCGGCGAGCTGCGTATCGCGACTGCCGACCAGGCGGCTGAACAGCGCTACGTGCCAGACATCGATAAAAAACTGGCGAGCAAGGGTGTCGGCAAAGTTGCCGTTGGGCTGCTCCGCCAGCAGCAAATTGCGAAACTGACGCTCGTCGCGGCCAAAGGCCAGGGTGTCTTCATCGCCGCTGCCAGCCAGTTCAGCGGCATAGCTGAGGAAATTGCGCGCCTGCCCCAGCAGGTCGAGACCGATATTGGCCAGCGCCAGATCGATCTCCAGCTCCGGCGCGTGGCCGCACCACTCGCCCAGACGCTGGGCCAGCACCAGGCCGTTATCGCCGAGGCGCAGAGCATAAGCTGCAACGGGGTTATTGTTTTTCATCGTCGCCTCACATATGTTCCATGCCGTCGGGCACGGTGTAGAAGGTGGGATGGCGATAGACTTTGCTCTCCGCCGGATCGAAAAATTCACCGCGCTCTTCAGGCTGCGAGGCAACGATTTCGCTGGCCTTCACCACCCAAATCGAACAGCCTTCGCTGCGGCGGGTATAGGCATCGCGGGCGTTTTCCAGCGCCATCTGGTCATCGGCGGCGTGCAGACTGCCGACGTGGCGGTGCGACAGTCCCTGTTTGCTGCGAACGAACACTTCATATAAAGGCCAATAGTTATTGCTCATCTTTCTTCTCCTTATGCGGCGTCGCGAGCCTGCTGTTTTTGCGCATGCGCCAGCGCGGCTTCCCGCACCCATGCGCCCTCTTCCCACGCCTTGCGTTTAGCGGCCAGACGTTCGTGGTTGCAGATCCCGCGTCCGGCAATGACCTCGTTAAATTCCTGCCAGTCGATGGCGCCAAAGCGGTAGTGGCCGGTGGCTTCATCCCGCTGTAAATCCGGGTCGGGTACGGTCATGCCGAGGATTTCCACCTGCGGAATGGTGTTATCGACAAAGCGCTGGCGCAGCTCATCGTTGGAGTGACGCTTGATTTTCCACGCCATGCTGCGGGCGCTGTTTGGCGAGTTATCGTCGTTCGGACCGAACATCATCAGCGCCGGCCACCAGAAACGGTTGATGGCGTCCTGCAGCATCTGCCGCTGCGCGTCGCTACCCTGCGCCAGCGCCATGCAGGCTTCGAATCCCTGGCGCTGATGAAAGCTCTCCTCTTTGCAGATCTTGACCATCGCCCGGGCATAGGGTCCGTAGGAGGTACGGCACAGCGCCACCTGATTGACGATGGCCGCGCCGTCCACCAGCCAGCCGATTACGCCGATGTCCGCCCAGCTCAGAGTCGGGTAGTTGAAGATGGAGGAGTACTTCATCTTGCCGTCGAGCATCTTCTGATACAGATCTTCGCGGGCGCAGCCGAGGGTTTCAGCGGCGCTGTAGAGGTACAGACCGTGCCCGGCTTCATCCTGCACTTTCGCCAGCAGAATCGCTTTGCGGCGCAGGGTTGGCGCGCGAGTTATCCAGTTGCCCTCCGGCAGCATGCCGACGATTTCCGAATGCGCATGCTGACCAATCTGGCGGATCAGCGTTTTGCGGTAGGCTTCCGGCATCCAGTCCTGCGGTTCGATGGCCGTCTCCTGCGCGATGCGCTGGTCAAAGCGTTGTTCTTCTGTCACGTCATCACCTTTTATGATTCCAATAAATTCGACTATAAATAATTTTCGAATCACTTTGTTTTATAAAAGTTACATTCAGGTTAAATAAAACCACAAATTTTGTTTGTTCTTTTTGTGATAGCTACCGCAAAAGCTTTTGTAAACCACATAACTAACAATAGATTAAGTGCTAAACGCAGATCGCCACCGATCACAATGTTAATAAATTATTAAACACAGGCTTGCTTTTTATGATTCACCAAAGAACTATTTATAGATATTTCACGTAACACATCTGGAGATGAAACATGCAGCAGTTAGCCAGCTACTTGTCCGGCACGTGGCAGACCGGCCGGGGCCACGCGCGCACTATCCATCACGCCATCAGCGGCGAAGCGCTATGGGAAGTCACCAGCGAGGGTCTGGATATGGCGCAGGCGCGACGCTTCGCGATTGAGCGCGGCGGCAAAGCGCTGGAGGCAATGACCTTTATTGAGCGCAGCGCAATGCTGAAGGCGGTCGCCAGATATTTGCTGGAGCAGAAGGCGGCGTTGTATACAATCTCTGCCGAAACCGGCGCTACCCGTGCCGACAGCTGGGTGGATATCGAAGGGGGGATTGGCACCCTTTTCACCTACGCCAGCCTTGGCAGCCGCGAGCTGCCGGACGATACCCTGTGGCCGGAAGATGAGCTGATTCCGCTATCAAAACAGGGAGGCTTCGCCGCCCGCCACGTGCTGACCTCGAAGTCCGGCGTGGCAGTGCATATCAACGCTTTTAACTTTCCCTGCTGGGGCATGCTGGAAAAGCTGGCGCCCACCTGGCTTGCCGGGATGCCCGCCATCATCAAACCGGCTACCGCTACCGCGCAGCTGACTCAGGCGATGGTTAAAATGATTGTCGATAGCGGACTGGTGCCAGAGGGCGCAATCAGCCTGATCTGCGGTGGTGCGGGCGATCTGCTCGACCATCTCGATAGCCAGGATGTTGTCACCTTTACCGGCTCGGCCCATACCGGACAGCAGCTGCGGGTGCATCCCAACCTGGTCGCGAAGTCCATTCCCTTCACCATGGAAGCGGATTCGCTAAACTGTTGCGTACTCGGTGACGACGTCACGCCGGAGCAGCCGGAGTTCGCGCTGTTCATTCGCGAAGTGGTACGAGAAATGACGGCGAAGGCCGGGCAAAAGTGCACCGCCATCCGCCGTATTATCGTGCCGCAGGCACAGGTTAAAGCGGTGAGCGACGCGCTGGTTGCGCGCCTGCAAAAAGTGGCGTTCGGTGACCCGGCGCAGGAAGGCGTTAAGATGGGCGCGTTGGTCAACCACGAACAGCGTCAGGACGTACAGGATAATGTAAACCGTCTGATCGAAGCGGGATGTGAAGTGTTGCTGGGTGGTCGCGCGGATCTCAACGCCGCGGGCGCATTCTTCCCGCCGACGCTACTGTTCTGCCCGCAGCCGGATGAGACCCCGGCGGTACACGCCATTGAAGCGTTCGGCCCCGTGGCTACTCTGATGCCCTATCAGAGCGCCGAGCATGCGATGGCCCTGGCGCGGGCCGGTGAAGGTAGCCTGGCAGGCACGCTGGTCACCGCCAGCGGAAAACTGGCGCGCGCGTTTATTCTCGGCGCCGCCCGCGCCCACGGACGAATTCAGGTACTGAACGAAGAGTCTTCCGCAGAGTCCACCGGCCACGGTTCCCCGCTGCCGCAGCTGGTACACGGCGGTCCGGGGCGCGCCGGCGGCGGTGAAGAGCTGGGCGGCCTGCGGGCGGTGAAGCACTATATGCAGCGCACCGCGATTCAGGGTAGCCCGACGATGCTCGCCGCCATCGGCCAGCAGTGGGTGCGCGGCGCGCAGGTGGTGGAAGACCGCATTCACCCGTTCCGCAAATATTTCGAGGAGATCCAGCCGGGCGACAGCCTGTTGACTCCGCGCCGCACGCTGACCGAGGCGGATATCGTCAACTTCGCCTGCCTGAGCGGCGATCACTTTTACGCCCATATGGATAAGATTGCCGCGGCGGAGTCGATTTTCGGCGAACGCGTGGTGCACGGCTACTTCCTGATTTCCGCCGCTGCCGGGCTGTTTGTTGACGCCGGGGTCGGCCCGGTGATCGCCAACTACGGGATGGAGAATCTGCGCTTCATCGAGCCGGTGAAGCCGGGCGATACCATCCAGGTACGCCTGACCTGCAAGCGTAAAACGGTGAAACGTCAGCGCAACGCTGAAGAGAAAGCGACCGGCGTCGTTGAGTGGGCGGTAGAGATTTTTAATCAGCACCAGCAGGCGGTCGCCCTCTACTCCATTCTGACCCTGGTGGCCCGCCAGCAGGGGGATTTTGCCGGGTAAATATTAGAAATTCTCCCATCTTTATCGCCATCTTCATGCCTCTGCGGAGGCATTTTTTATAACTGGCAAAACTGACAAACAACCTGGCAAAAGCAGGCAAACGCCCCGGCGCTGACCGCTGTTAGCTTAACGATAGACAAGCCGACATTCGCAGCGGCACTGCACAACACAACAATAAGGTGAGGTCACAATGGCGATTCTTTCCCCCCGCAAGACGGCTATGGCGCTGGCTGTCGCCCTGTTTTGCGCCTGGCAAGGCCCGGCGTTCGCCCACGGCGGCGAAGCGCATATGGTCCCGATGGATAAAACCCTGCAGGATTTCGGCGCAGACGTTCAGTGGGATGACTACGCGCAGATGTATACCCTGATCAAAGACGGCGCTTACGTGAAGGTTAAACCGGGGGCGAAAACGGCCATCGTCAACGGCAAAACCCTCGATTTGCAGGTGCCGGTGGTGATCAAAGAGGGTAAAGCGTGGGTTTCTGACGCCTTCATCAACGATGTCTTCCAGTCCGGTCTCGATCAGACCTTTCAGGTGGAAAAAAGCCCGCATCCGCTGAATTCGCTGTCAGCGGCGGAAATCAGCGCAGCGGTCGCTATCGTTAAAGCCGCGGCGGATTTCAAACCCAATACCCGATTCACCGAGATCTCCCTGCGCGAGCCGGATAAAAAAGCGGTGTGGGATTTTGCCCTCAACGGTACGCCGGTCAACGCCCCGCGCGCTGCCGACGTGATCATGCTCGACGGCAAGCACGTTATTGAGGCAGTGGTGGATTTACAGAATAAAAAGGTGCTTTCATGGACGCCGATTAAAGACGCCCACGGCATGGTGCTGCTGGATGATTTCGCCAGTGTGCAGAACATCATCAACGCCAGCAGCGAATTTGCCGAAGTGTTAAAAAAACACGGCATCGACGACCCGAGCAAGGTGATTACCACCCCGCTAACCGTCGGCTACTTCGACGGCAAAGATGGCCTCAAGCAGGATGCGCGGCTGCTGAAAGTGGTCAGCTATCTTGACGTTGGCGACGGTAACTACTGGGCGCATCCGATTGAAAATCTGGTCGCGGTAGTGGACCTCGAACAGAAGAAGATTATTAAAATTGAAGAAGGTCCGACGATCCCGGTACCGATGGCAGCCCGCCCCTATGACGGGCGCGACCGCGTGGCACCGAAGGTTAAACCCCTCGATATCATCGAGCCGGAAGGCAAAAACTACACCATTACCGGCGATGTGATCCACTGGCAAAACTGGGATTTCCACCTGCGCATGAACTCCCGCGTTGGGCCGATTCTCTCCACCGTGACATATAACGATAACGGCAAGAAACGTCAGGTGATGTACGAAGGATCGCTCGGTGGAATGATCGTGCCCTACGGCGACCCGGACGTGGGCTGGTACTTTAAGGCCTATCTCGATTCCGGCGACTACGGCATGGGCACCCTGACCTCACCTATCGTCCGCGGTAAAGACGCGCCGTCCAACGCGGTCCTGCTGGATGAAACCATCGCCGACTATACCGGCACACCCACTACCATTCCGCGCGCGATCGCTATTTTCGAACGCTACGCCGGGCCGGAGTATAAACATCAGGAGATGGGCAAGCCGAACGTCAGTACCGAGCGCCGCGAACTGGTGGTGCGCTGGATCAGTACCGTCGGCAACTACGACTATATCTTTGACTGGGTATTCCACGAAAACGGCACAATCGGTATTGACGCCGGAGCCACCGGCATCGAAGCGGTTAAAGGCGTGAAAGCGAAGACCATGCATGACCCGAGCGCCAAAGAGGACACCCGCTACGGCACGCTGATTGACCATAATATTGTCGGCACCACCCACCAGCATATTTATAACTTCCGCCTCGATCTTGACGTTGACGGAGAGAACAACACGCTGGTGGCCATGGACCCGGAAGTGAAGCCGAATACCGCCGGCGGCCCGCGCAGCAGCACCATGCAGATCAATCAGTACACGATTGATAGCGAGCAGAAAGCGGCGCAGAAATTTGACCCGGGCACCATCCGTCTGCTAAGCAATACCACCAGGGAAAACCGGATGGGTAATCCGGTGTCGTATCAGATTATCCCTTACGCGGGCGGCACGCATCCGGTCGCTACCGGGGCAAAATTTGCCCCTGATGAGTGGATTTACCATCGCCTGAGCTTTATGGATAAACAGCTGTGGGTCACCCGCTATCATCCGACCGAACGCTTCCCGGAAGGTAAGTACCCTAACCGTTCAATTCACGACACCGGCCTCGGCCAGTACGCGAAAGATGATGAATCCCTGGACAACCACGATGATGTCGTGTGGATCACCACCGGTACCACCCACGTGGCCCGCGCCGAGGAGTGGCCGATTATGCCGACCGAGTGGGCGCATGCGCTGCTGAAACCGTGGAACTTCTTTGACGAGACGCCGACGCTTGGCGAGAAGAAGGAGTAAGGTGGCTTAGACGCTAAACGGCGATAAAACCAGGGTCTGGGGCTATCGCCTTTCTCAGCTTATTCAGAAGAATGCCCTGCCGCTCCGCTCTCGTGAGCTCATTAAGGGACGGCACCATAATCAGCCCGGCAGCTTTAATGCGGGAGTGAATTAGCCCGGGCGGCTAAGGGCCGGGGCGAACGGTGGCAGCCGTAAACGATATTGAGCGAGTTCGCCGCAAACGCCGCATTTCATCGCCAGGCTTTATCAATGCTCAAACCGTTAAATGGGTTAAGTGAAGTCCCTAAGGTTCATTTACGAACTTATCGGCTTCAGGAGAATAGCGCTGATAAACGCATGCCAGCTTATGCCCGTCAGGATCGCGCAGATAAGCAACATAAAAGTCGGGTCCGTATGCGGGGCGTGTACCTGGCTCGCCTTCACTCTCCCCTCCCGCAAGGAGACCTGCTGCATGGAATCGTCTGACAATGTCAGCATTGTCTGCATGAAATGCGAACATTGTCCCGTTTCCCGCCGTTGCGGGATGGCGGTCAAAAGGAGGACAGATGCAGAAGTTGAATACCTCATCCGGATTATTTTCATCTCCCCACATTGCCCAGCTTTCTGTCCAGGCAGGCAATCGCGAGTAGCCAAGAACCTTAAAAATAGCGTCATAAAAGTCCACGGCGCGCTGAAAGTTATTTGTACCTATAGTGATATAAGCCAGCATCTTATTGCATCCTCTTTGCCCTTTTCCCGAACATATAGTACAGCACATTAAGAATACATTTTACCCGCACAACCATAACGCTGGAGCTCATGGATGCTGGTGGGCGGCCTGGTGCCAGAAGCCGAAGTTTATACTCTGAAAGCTAAACGCTGTGGAGAAACATTAAGAGAGTAAGAAGGCCGATTCCATTAATGAAAAAAGCCTGCATTCAATAAGTTAAGTGATTGTGATTCAAAAGATCATAAGAGGCGCATCAAGTCGTCACAACTTCACGCGCCTCTTAAGGGAATGACACTATTCGGACTCACCAAAACCAGCAGCAAAGGCAGATTTTAATTCATCCATAAAGGCCAGTTCATCCTGCCCATCACAAATGAGATCAATCATCGTATTTCCTTTTACACCGGCACCCAGAATGCTCATCATTCCTTTAATGGGGATTTCTTTGTCATTATTAACCAGTATCAATGAAGACTGGTACTTTTTGACGATCCGGGCCAGGCTTGCGGCGGGTCGGGCATGTAATCCGGTACTGTTCATGACGCGTACTTTTTGTCTAATCATGTCCGATCCTTAACACGCTTTGCGAAATGCAGGGTGCAGTTTATTCATCATCTGAATTTTAGAATACACATCATCTTCAACCGCCTGTTTTGCATTTGCCATTACGCGAGCAAGATTAGCCTCGTTATTATTGTTCACCCAGGCTTTTCCGACTGTAGTAATAAAGGCTTTGCGCAAATCACTCGCAATATTAACCTTTGCCACTTTATAATTAACAAAGCTGCGAAGAATCTCTTCATCAATACCAGAGCCACCGTGGATAACCAGGGGGACCGGGCAAACGGAAGCAATGCGTTGCAGTAGCGGGATATCGATGCGTGGGATATCGTCCAGTCCGTGGACATTGCCGATTGACACTGCCAGCATGTCACACCCTGTTTCTTCAACGAAGCGCTGGACTTTCTCGGGTTCGGTTTTGCAGTCAGCCTCGCTAACGTGATCGTCTTCTTTACCCAAAATAGCGCCAAGTTCCGCTTCAACGGGTACGCCAAATGATTTACAGAAATCAACCGCCTCTCTTGTAAAAGCAATATTTTCTTCAAACGGTAAAGCCGCGCCATCAATCATTAGACGGGAACCACCGAAATGCGGCAAATTACATTGCTTCATTCGGTTATCTCTTTTGTGTTCAATCTGGCGATTCTGGGGCTGTCGGTGAACGTTGGTGCGGGGTTGCTGGGCTAAACGCCGCATCATTATTTTCATTCAGTTTTGCGAGCGTCCTTCCAGTAGCCCGTATTGCTCAGCCCCGTTAAGCGCAGTATCCTATTGTTGTACCTGCAAAATCAGGTGCCGGGATTGGAACTCTGAACTAACTTCATCGACGACATAAAAGCGAGTCAACGCAATTTCATGTCGTATGCACAGTCACCATCTCAATGGTGGGCTAGCGGGAGCATTGAAAGATGCGCCAGTATCGATGAGTCGGTCGTTCTAACCCCGTCTGGTTTAGCCACCAATGAGAGATAAAATATCACTTATCAGAGGCTGCCACGATAGCGCCCCCCCCACTCAAACTATCGTACCTGATTTCACCCACTGCGAGTTTTACTCCTTCATTGAAGGCCGCGCCGTCCACCTTGGCGGAGAATGGCTATCCCAAGCCGGATTTATCGAAGACATGCCCATCAAAGTCCGCGTGATGAAAGATTGTATCGTGATCACCCCGCAGAACACCCACGAGCTATGGGGCTGCATTGAAGGCATGAGCGTCGCGCACATCAATCAGCGCAAAGTGAAGGCATGGCTGAAAACCCTTCCCGGCGCGTTGAACGATAGCGGAGATATTCCGGCGATTAATCGGGGTAAATCGGGCGGGAAATTCTAACGACAATTGTAGCCCGGGCGAGCGGAGCGACAGCCGGGGTTTGCGTGGAAAGTACATGAAGAGCGTGCTTCAGCTTTGTGCTAAGGGCAGGCATCAATTAATGTTAATCGTTGTAAAGTAAATGGCTGGAAAATTTTGGACTTGAGTGCATTGCACAGTGACAAGAAAAATCCATAAATTATTATTCGAGCCATTTCAATGATTGCTCTGCCTACTAATTCTTCTTGTAATTGTATATTATGCACTCTTCACTTGATTTAGCAAGAAAGTATAAATTCTTTGGCGATGGGGGAGTTCCATTTATCCACTTATCCTCAAATTTTTCAATTTCGCACTTTTGAGTGTTCGAGTTATAAATTATCGATTTCAAAATCATTGGTGGGTAGCTTGAACAAATGGCTTGGGTTTTTATGGTCTCATTATTTGTTTTTCTATATAACCATTCGAAAAAATACTTCATGATTATTATTAAAGGTGTTGCAATTAAACAAATCAGAAGGGCGTCGCGAAACCAATTGTTCAAAAACGAAAGAATGGAAAGGAAATATATAGCAATGGCTAATGTTAATGCAATCGATAGTACGCCTCTATGCATAATGTTTGTAGCATTGTATTGAAATTTTTTAGAGATACTGTCAGATCCATGCGATAAGTCACTGGCATCTCTTCCTTCTCGATTAAAAAAATCATTAATTACTATTTTTTTAGCTTCAGTTCTTTCTGCTGAACTAAAGTTTGCAGGATTGTTTTTAAACCTTATCAGAGCGATACGATTGAATCTCTCACTATTCAATTTAACGTCTAATTTTTGAAAAGTTATAGGCTGACCGCTGGCAGCATATTCATACAAGTATTTACATTTTTCATTATTAGATCCAAAGGGGGGCTCATCCATAACTAAGGCTGCATGATTCCAACCACTATTGCTGCCAATTTTTACAAAAAGTGTTTTTAAAGACCATGTCTTATTGTTGAATAATATAATGTCAAACGCTTGAGCTTCTTTCAAAATATAGCTCGTATCAGTGTTATGACTAATTAATTCAGTTTTGTACATTTTCCACATGATTATCCATTACCTCTATTATTTTTTCTGCCGATTACTTGAAAAACATTTGGTAAGATATAGTCCAAGTTGATAAGGCTTGTTTAGTTTCTGCTTACACTCTTTTTTACAGATATTTTCTGTAATATGCTACTCAATTATTCAGAAAAAATTCGTTACTAATGGGGGTTACCAGAGTGATTTATTATCATACTGTTGCGCTCAAGTTCGGTTGTCTAAGTTAAGTACGAAGCACGATTCGGAATATAAATCAATAGTCCGCTTTTCGCTCATAGCGGACATTCTGCCCTCTTTTCCAGCAGATCTACCTCAGCAAGCGACGCCGCTCAGGCAACGTCACCCATCATCTGGCTGAAAATACCGTCTCTCAGGCAAGTAAGATTGCCCCCTTCCCCATCCGTCCTGTTGACTTATTCTGTAAAAAGATTACTTTTCAGGACATGAAGAAAATACTCATAATTGTCCCCGATGGCGGCATGCTGTTTGAGTCCGCAGGTATTGCCGACATTCTGATGCAGGCTAACCGCCTGCATCCGCAAGGCGCCACTGAGATCTGTTACCAGGTACGGCTGGCGACGACTCAACCGCATCAGGTGATCCATGGTCAGTCCGGTTTAAATCTGCTGGCCGATCATCGCCTTCATGAGATAGACCCTCGCGAGCCCCTCGATACGATCATCATTACCGGCAGAGGTCAAAACCCGCAGGAAGGGATTGCGGTGGTTGACTGGCTGCGCCTTGCCGCTCCCCATGCCCGCCGTATTGCTTCCATTTGCGGTGGTGCAATGCTGCTGGCGCAAACCGGACTGCTGGACGGCAGACGGGCCACTACCCACTGGAAGCTGCTGGAAACCATGCAGGCGGAATTCCCGCTGGTCCGCGTCGAGGGCGGTCCGCTCTATATTCAGGACGAACATATCTGGACCTCTGGCGGGGTCAGTTCCGGCTTTGATCTTACGCTGGCGCTGGTTGAAGAAGATTACGGCTTCAGCCTGGCGCGCGATATCGCCCAGGACTTCGTCATGTATCTGCGTCGCCCCGGAGGCCAGCTGCAGTTTAGCCGCTACAACCTTCAGCAGACTACCACCCTGGGCTCGATTAACGATCTGCTGGCATGGTTGCTCGAAAATCTCACCGCCGACCTCAGCGTGGATAAGCTGGCGGAAAAAGTCGCCATGAGTCCGCGAAATTTCACCCGCGTGTTTACCCGGGAAACCGGCGCTTCGCCAGCGCGTTACGTCGCGGAAGCTCGTCTGGCCGCTGCCCGGCAGCGTCTGGAGCAGACCAGCGACACGCTGGAGCGTATCGCCGAACAAACGGGATTTGGCAGTAGCATTAACCTGCGACGGCTGTTTGAAAAACAGCTTCATCTCACGCCCGGCGAATATCGCCAGCGGTTTCACAGCCGCAGAATGGCGTAAAGTGATCCTTTTTTGTCATTTACGCCATCAAACGCCCGGCCTACATTGACTCCAAAGCCAATCAATAAGGAGTGGATTATGGTTAAGATCGGTATTAACGGTTTTGGTCGTATCGGACGCAACGTACTGCGTGCTGCACTGGGCAATCCGGATATTGAGATTGTGGCAATTAACGATCTGACAGACAGTAAGACGCTGGCGCATCTACTGAAATACGACTCGCTGCTCGGTAAACTCGACGCCGACGTCACCGCCAGCGAGGGGCAGCTTGTGGTTGATGGAAAACCCATTACCGTGTTCAGCGAACGCGATCCGGCAAATATCCCGTGGCGTCAGCGTGAAGTCGATATCGTGATTGAAGCCACAGGCTTCTTCACCGAGCGCGACAAGGCGGCGGTGCATATCCACAGCGGTGGCGCGAAGCGCGTGATTATCTCCGCCCCCGGTAAAAACGATGATTTAACTATCGTGATGGGCGTTAACGATGGCCTCTACTTCCCGGATAAGCACTACGTGGTCAGTAACGGTAGCTGCACCACCAACGGTCTGGCGCCTGCCGCCCAGGTTCTGCACCAGCATTTTGGGATCAAGCATGGCCTGATGAACACGACCCACGCTTATACCAACAGCCAGGCGCTGCACGACCAGCCGGAAAAAGATCTGCGTGGCGCCCGCGCCGCTGCGCTGTCGATCGTACCGTACTCCAGCGGTGCCGCGAAGGCGCTGGGCAAAGTTATTCCTGCGCTGGAGGGCCGCCTGACGGGATATTCGCTGCGCGTCCCCGTTCCGGTGGTATCCATTGTCGACCTGACCGTCACGCTTGAGCGAGATGTGACAAGCGAAGAGGTAAATAATGCCTTTCGCGAAGCCGCCGCGACGGGGCCACTGAAAGGTATCCTCGGCTATAGTGATGAACCGCTGGTCTCCAGCGACTACCGGTGCGACCCGCGCTCGTCGATTATCGACGGTCTGTCAACGCTGGTGATTGGCGGCAATATGGTCAAAATTCTGGCGTGGTACGACAACGAATGGGGATTCTCTAATCGCCTCGTCGACCTGGCGCTGATGATGGCAAGTCGTGAACGCTAATTCACTGCGGGTGTAATTGATAGTGAACATCATGGAGAGATTCAGGTGACGCGCAGCAGGCTCCGCTGAACGCCTGATAAAAAGCATAAATGCCCTCAAAGGGCATTTATGCTTTAGCGGTAATGTGCGCAAGGTCAGTATTTTCTTAACAACTATTCCTGCGGGGCCGGAAAATCGTTAGTGCACAAATAACGCGATCAAAATAATGATTGGGATAGGCACGCCCAGAAAGAAAAGCAATATTGAACGCATAGGTTCCTCCTGAATAATGAGTGTTAGAAATTATAAGTCACGCTGACGGCCGCCATAGGTTGCACAGAGGCTGGCAACGAATGCGCCGATTAACAGAGAAATAAATGACCACAGGGTAACGTAGCTCGTGGCTTTTCTGGCAGCATCTGCGGCCTGCTGTGCTTTATTTTTTGCCTCTTTCAAATTGGCCTGCGCTTTATCATAAACAGCCTGAACCCGCTGCTCGGCCTCTTGCTGACTGATGCCGGTATTCTGCGAAACTAACTGCGCTACATAAGTCAGATCTTCCTGCGGAAGCGCGCCAGTATAAATGCTGTTAGCAAAAATACCCGTAACCTCTGCTAATTGCGCTGGAAATTCGGCCTTTGGCGGTACGGGCTGATTCATTGCCATAGCGTCATTACCTGATGAATTAGCCGGAAGTCCGCCGTTATCTGCCGGAGCGGAAGCGGTCGACCGGAAAAGCGAGCGGGTAAAATATTCCATCGATGACTTCGACAGCACGGAAGATTCGTCTCCCGCGTTACTCATCGCGGTTGCCGTCGCGCCCCCGGCAACGGAGCCAATCACTTTTGCGCTGCCGCCGATGAGTGAGCTGACAGTGGTGGTCAAAAGCACAGCCGATACCAGCAATGCAACGGCCCAGGTCAGAAAACCATGCGCTGTATCGCGAAAATAGATTTCATTGGTATGAGTATCAACCCATTTGGTACGCAAACGCCCGGCCAGATATCCCCCCATTCCTGACGCCACAATTTGGGTAAACGTCAGCCAGGCAATGGCGACAATACCCACGGTACCTGCTGCAAGACCGTGATTTTCCCACGGAGAAATGGACGTCAGGCCTAAGCCTGCGCCAAGCATAAGCAGCATCAGCGCCAGCGAAGCCGCTGCGGCTGCGCCTGCAAATATTGCTCCCCATGATACCGCGCTCGCGCTATTTACCCCGCCGACAGGCAAAGGTCTGGCTGTTTCCTGATTACTAATATTGGTAGATTCGTAGATATGCGTCATTTACGTTGTCCTTTGAAATAACTTTTTAACCCCGAACTCGTTATGCACAAACGTCCAGGGCAGAAGTTTACCTGCCAGACTTATGGCAATATCGAACTGAGTAATTATCGTCAGCAGCTATCATTCACCGCTGCAATTTCGGGCGATAGACAAAAGCCAATCATCTAAATTAATACGAATGAACAGTGTATGAATTTAATCAACAATTTGATTTTAGTAGAGGATTCCATTTTAACCATTTTTTCTCGCCAAAAATATTAGCAGGCAAGCGTAACCACCTGTAAATAATGAGAATATTAATGCAGATGCATTATTGGTGGAAATATCCTTGATGGGTACATAGTGCCCAGCCTCGCTAGAATAATCTTATTTTTGCTACAGTCATTGACTGAATACTGATGTGTATTAGAAGTGGCGTAGATTTAAAGTTTGCAATATCGAATATTTTATACGTCAGCGTTCAAACCGTATAAATTACCTGACTGCTTCGCTGTTTGCGGGCCAGGGGACGACCGGGGACTATTCGTTTTTCGCTTATTCCCTGCGGCATCTTTGCTCCCATGCTAAACCTTGCCCCCTCCCCTAAACTGATCATCCTGCCCTTCACCGATACATTTTTACGCGCTCTGGCATAACTTTGCGGTAAAGCACAGGTACACCGGAAACTCTTTTTTACGCGCCAGGTCAATCGTTGATGACTTCAAAAAAAATACCGTATTTGGTATATTGTTGTTTATTGATTACTCACCTCTGCGGTGCCAAAAAGAACAAGATTCACCGCAACCCAGGACAAGAAAATGTTAGATTACCGCTTCCCGACAGCTTTGCAGATGGTCCTCAGCGTAGCGATGGCGGAGCAATCGGGCGAACGCTCAACGAGTGCGATTCTGGCCTACGGTCTGAAAGCCAATCCGAGCTTTATCCGCAAATTGATGGTTCCGCTCACGCGTGACGGTATCATCGTCTCAACGCTTGGCCGCAACGGCTCTATCCATCTTGGTCGCCCGGCGGAAGAGATTACCCTGCGCGATATCTACGTATCCGTCATCGAAGATAAAAAGCTGTGGGCGTCACGTCCCGACATCCCTGCCCGCTGCGTGGTGAGCGCCAACGCGTGCTGGTACTTCAAATCTGTCGCCGATGAAGCAGAGCAGGCTTCGCTAGAGGTTTTAGCTCGCCATACCGTGGCCAGTGCGCTGGAAGAAGTCAAAAAAGCCGACACCAGCGGCTGCGATCCGGTTCCTGAAATCTGTACCCAGCACAACAAATCGCACTAATCCGTTGCTTATGGCAAAAAACCGCCTTCACAGGGAAAGCGGTTTTTCTTCACTGCGGCAGCCTGTCCTACGCAGGCATCACGTCCTTCACCGCTTTACCGCGTGTCACGAATAGACGCAGCGTCACGTAAAACACCGGCGTCAGAAACAGACCAAACAGCGTAACCCCCAGCATACCGGAAAACACCGTGATCCCGGTGACGCCGCGCACTTCCGCGCCTGCGCCGTGGCCGAGTATCAGCGGAATCGTCCCGGCAATAAAGGCGATGGAGGTCATCACGATCGGGCGCAAACGCAGGCGACATGCTTCCAGCGCCGCTTCCATGATCCCTTTTCCCTGGAGCTCCAGCTCGCGGGCAAACTCGACGATCAGAATCGCATTTTTACAGGCCAGCCCCATCAGCACCACCAGCCCCACCTGCACGAATACGTTATTATCGCCGCCGGTCAGCCAGACGCCAAACAGCGCAGAGAGTAAGGTCATCGGTACGATAAGGATCACCGCCAGCGGTAGCGTCCAGCTTTCATACAGCGCCGCCAGCACGAGGAAAGCCAGCAGCACCGCCACCGGGAAGACGATCAACGCCGTATTGCCTTGAGTCGCCTGCTGGAAGCTCAGATCCGTCCATTCGATATTCATGCCGTTCGGCAGTATCTGCTGCGACATCGCCTCCAGCTGCGCCATCGCCTGCGAGGATGAGAGTACGCGCGGATCGGCATCGCCAATCAGATCCGCCGCCGGATAGCCATTGTAGCGAATCACCGGGTCCGGCCCATAGGTGGTACGGATATTCACCATACTGCCGATCGGTACCATTTCGCCCTGATTATTCCGGGTACGCAAATTGGCAATATCTTCCACGCTTTCGCGGAACGGCCCGTCGGCTTGCGCCATCACCCGCCAGGTCCGCCCGAACTGGTTAAAATCATTGACGTAAGACGATCCCAGATAGGTTTGTAGCGTACCGAACAGATCGGTCAGCGACACGCCCTGGGCTTTGGCCTTATCGCGATCGACCTGCACATCCAGCTGCGGAACGTTAGCCTGGTAGGTTGAGATGGGGAAATGCATCCCCGGCGTCTGCATAATGGTACCGGACATCGCGTTCACCGCGTTTTGCAACGCGCCATAGCCAAGACCGGCGCGGTCCTGAATATAGAGCGAATAGCCGGACCCCTGGCCCAATCCTAAAATCGGCGGCGGTAAAATAGAGAAGCCAAAGCCCTGCTGGATTTGCGCAATTTTTGCGTTGATCTCAGCGTTAATTTCCGCCGCCGTATGTTGACGCTGGTCGAACGGCTTCAGGCCAAAAAAGACTGTCCCGGTATTCGGCGTATTAGTGAACTGCAGCGCGTTAAGACCGGGAAACGCCACCGCATAATCCACGCCTTCGGTATTCATTCCGATTTCGCTCATTTTGCGGATCACCGCATCGGTGCGCGCCAGCGAAGAGCCCTCCGGCATTTTCACGCCGCCAATCAAATAGAGCTTATCCTGGGTGGGAATAAACCCGCCAGGGACGGCTTTAAACATGACGCCGGCGGCGCAAAGCAACAGCAGATAGACAACAAAGACCGCCCCGCGGCGCCCGAGCGTTTTCCCCACCAGCCCTTGATAGCCGTTCGAGCTGCGGTGGAAAAAGCGGTTAAACGGACGGAAAATCCAGCCGAACAGACGATCGATAAGCCGGGTCGGGAAGTCTTTCGGCGCACCGTGCGGCTTAAGCAGTAGAGCCGCCAGCGCCGGAGAGAGGGTCAGCGAGTTGATGGCGGAGATCACCGTGGAAATCGCAATCGTCACCGCAAACTGTTTGTAGAACTGACCGGTGACCCCGGAGAGGAACGCCATCGGCACGAACACCGCGCACAGCACCAGCGCAATGGCGATAATCGGCCCGGAAACTTCACGCATCGCCTGATGCGCTGCGGCAAGCGGAGCCAATCCTTCTTCGATATTTCGCTCAACGTTTTCCACCACCACAATGGCGTCATCCACCACGATCCCAATAGCCAGCACCAGACCGAACAAACTGAGGGTATTTAGCGAAAAGCCTAACAGATAGAGGATGCTGAACGTCCCCACCACCGAGACCGGCACCGCGATCAGCGGAATAATCGACGCGCGCCAGGTTTGCAGGAACAGGATCACCACCAGCACGACCAGCACCACCGCTTCCAGCAGCGTTTGCACGACCGCGCGAATGGAATCGCGAACGAAAACCGTCGGATCGTAAGGGGCCGCCCATTGCATATCCTGCGGAAAACGCTTCGCCAGCTCGTCCATTTTAGCGCGCACCGCGTTGGACAGATCGATAGCGTTGGCCCCCGGAGACTGGAAGATACCAATCCCAACCGCGTCTTTATTATTCAACTGGGAGCGCAGCGCATAGCTACCGGAACCCATTTCAATACGCGCCACATCGCGCAGGCGGACCAGCGAGCCGTCCTGCGCCGTTTTCAGGATAATATTGCCAAACTCTTCTTCGGTATGCAGGCGCCCCTGGGCGTTAATGGAGATCAAGAAGTCGCTCTCTTGCGGCAGCGGCTCGGCGCCCAATTGCCCGGCGGAAACCTGGACGTTTTGCTCCTGCATCGCCGTCACCACATCCGAGGCGGTCAACCCGCGCGCCGCTACCTTGTCGGGATCGAGCCAGACGCGCATTGCGTATTCGCCCGAGCCAAAAATCTGAATCTGCCCGACGCCGGGCAGTCGCGCCAGCTCATCCTTCACTTTAAGCGTGGCATAGTTGCGCATATACAAGGAATCGTATTTACCGCCGGGCGAAAACAGATGCACCACCAGCGTCAGAGTCGGCGACTGTTTCTGCGTGGTGATGCCTAAACGCCGCACATCTTCCGGCAGACGAGCCTCGGCCTGCGAGACCCGGTTTTGCACCTGAACCTGCGCCTGATCGGGATCGGTACCCGGGCGGAAGGTAACGGTAGTCACCAGTACGCCGTCAGAGCCGGCGACGGATTTCATGTACATCATGTTTTCAACGCCGTTGATCGCCTCTTCCAGCGGCGTCGCGACGGTCTCAGCAATCACTTTCGGGTTGGCGCCGGGATACTCCGCACGCACCTGCACGCTGGGCGGTACGACGTCAGGATATTCGCTGATCGGCAGCAGCGGAATGGCGATTAATCCGGTGATAAAAATCAGAATCGACAGTACCGCGGCGAAGATCGGCCTGTCGATAAAAAAGCGGGAAAAGTCCATGGGTCGGATTCTCAGATAGGGGATCAGTTAAGGGCGGCGCGGGTGGTCATGGCGACGGTTTTCGCGTTAACCGGCATCCCCGGCATAAACACTTTTTGTAACCCATCGACGATGACTCTATCGCCCGGATTCAGGCCTTTCTGCACGATGCGTAAACCGGCGGCCAGGCGTCCCGGCGTAATGTCGCGACGCTGCGCTTTCCCATTTTTATCAACCACATAAACATATTTGCGATCCTGATCGGTCAGCACCGCTTTATCGTCGATTAGCGTGGCGTTAAATTCGGCGCTGCCCGGCAGGCGGACGCGGGCAAACAGTCCAGGCGTGAACTGACGCTGGGCATTATCCAGCAGCGCACGCATACGGATCGTGCCGGTGCTCGGCGTTAACTGATTATCCAGAAAATCCACTTTGCCCTGATGGGGATATCCCTCTTCGCCAACCAGGCCAATTTCTACCGGTAGCGCCAGATGATTACTGGACGCGCCCTGCCCGCTGCGGGCGAGATGTTGATAGTGAAGGTAAGTGGACTCATCCACGTCAAAGTAGACGTAAACCGTCTTCTGCGATACCAGCGTGGTAAGTACGCTGGCGCTGTCGCCGGCGGTGACCAGGTTCCCGCTGGTGATCAACGCGCGGCTGGCGCGGCCATCGATAGGCGCGGTCACTTTAGTAAAGTCCAGATTAAGCTGCGCGGCGTCAACCGCCGCCTGCGCCGCGCGAATATCAGCCTGCGCCTGGGTGGCCGCCGCACGGCGCTGCTCCCACTCTTCGCGGGAGACCAGGTTGGTATTGATTAATTTATCGGTGCGGCTAGCCTCGCTTCGCGCCAGGCTAGCCTGCGTTTTGGCTCTCGCTAGCGTCGCCTGCGCTTGCTCCAGCGCGGCGCGATAGGTACGGTCATCAATGGTGAACAGCACCTCCCCCTTTTTCACTTCCTGGCCATCGACGTAGTTCACTTTATCAATGTAGCCGGAAACGCGGGGGCGAAGCTGGACGCTTTCCACCGCTTCAATCCGCCCATTAAAGCTGTCCCACTGGCTAATGGATTTCACAACCACGTCAGCGGCGCTCACCACAGGCGCTTGCGGCGCGGCGTTTTGCGCGGCCCCCTCATCACACCCGCCAAGGAGCGTGGAGAGGAGTATCGCGCCCAGCGCAGTCAGATGAACGTTACCCCAGTTTTTTTGCAGGCTCATTATTTTTATTCCGATATGGGTAGCCGCCGGGCAAGACGCAGCGGGAGACGCCGCGCCACTTCCTTTGTCCGGACAGGCTTTAGGCTATTTGTGTCGGTCATCGCCACAAAAATGTAACAGTTGCGAATACACTATTCGCGGCGATTGTAGGAAGGCGCTTAATTTAGTGCAAGAATAATTGTTGCACTTTATGTGCTATTCCCGACTTTGAGAAATGGCGCAATACTGCCAAGGCTTTAAATGCAACAATAAAACTTGCAATTAGTCTAAAAGCGATCCATTTTTAAATGCAACAAACACAAATACTTTTTGCTAAGCTGTGCGGGGGGAACCGGATGAACACTGGCGCATTCATTCACGATTTACTCGACTGGATCGACAACAATCTCGATAGCCGCCTGGATATTGAGACCGTCGCCAGGCGAGCCGGTTATTCGAAATGGCACCTGCAGCGGATATTCAAAGAGCATACCGGTTATCCTCTCGGCGAGTATATTCGCGCGCAAAAGCTGCAAAAATCGGTCGAGCGCTTAGCCCACAGCGATGAACCGATTTTGAACGTGGCGATCGCCCTCGGCTTTGACTCCCAGCAGTCCTTCAACCGCAGCTTCAAGCGTCAGTTCGGCCAGGCGCCCGGCGCATGGCGACGCAGCATCGGCAGCGCGGAGACGCAGCGATGATGCCAGCCATCATCGCCCTTCTCGGTATAAATTTACGCTTACAGCGTAAACCTGCGGCAAAGGTAGCTTAGGCCAGATGTATGCAGGCGCAGCGTAATGCGCTGGCAGGAATGTTCTTTATTGGCTGTGCCGCATGACTGGCAAAGGCAACGACATGACGGCATCGCGAAACCGCCGTACTGAACTCCATCCGAAAGACTGAACCCTCCACCGACCCGTCGGTGCTGTGCTAACGACTTTCCCCCGGATACATGCGGCTGTAGCCCCGGTTTGGCGCCAGCCGCCACCGGGGGAAGACAGGCCGCTAGTAGCGCACGCAGACCGACTTCGTTTCGCTCCAGTCGTCCAGCCAGTCGGGACCGAAATCACGGCCGGTGCCGGACTGCTTCATGCCGCCGAACGGCAGGTTAGCGTCGATCAGCGTATGGCTGTTGACCCACACCGTTCCCGCCTGCAGGCGATCGGTATAGCTCAGCGCCTGGCTCAGGTCGCGGGTCCAGACGCTGGCGGTCAGGCCAAAATCGCTGTCGTTGGCCAGGCGCAGCGCCTCTTCGCCGTCGGCCACGCGCACCAGGTTTACCACCGGGCCGAAAACCTCTTCCCGACTGAGGCGCAGCCCGGCGTCGGGATTAATCACCAGCGTGGGGGGAATATAGTATCCCTGCGCATCTGGCCCTATATTACCGCTAATCAGTTCTGCCTTCTGCTGACGGGCTTCATCAAGATAGGCCGCCACTTTGGCGCAATGCGCCTGCGACACTACCGGGTTAATCTGGCTGCTCTCCAGCATGCCTGGCCCCACCTGGAGCGACTTCACTGCCTGCTCGAAGCCGCTCACCAGCGTATCGAACAGCGGCGCTTCGATATAAATTCGCGAACTGGCGGCACATACCTGCCCCTGATTGAGAAAGCTACCGGTCATGAGTCCCTCAATAACCCATTGCGGATCGGCATCTTTCAGCACGATAGCCGGATTCTTACCGCCCAGCTCCAGCGTGACCCGGGTCAGACGGTCGGCGGCGACGCGGGCAATTTGTTTGCCTGTCGCCGTTGATCCAGTAAAGCTGACTTTAGCGACGTGTGGGTGAGAGGTCAGCGCCGCACCGCACCTGGCCCCGCTACCAGTCACCACGTTAAAGACGCCGTCCGGCACGCCGGCTTCGGTTGCCAGCTCCGCTACCCGCAGCAGGGTCAGTGGCGTGGTTTCCGACGGCTTAATGACGATAGAACAGCCTGCAGCCAGCGCGGGCATCACTTTCCACATGCCGATCATCAGCGGGAAGTTCCACGGTACGATCCCGGCGACAACCCCCACCGGTTCTTTTTTGGTCCACGCCTGATAGCGCGCACCCGACGGGAAGGGAATCGACACGTCCAGGGTCCGTCCGCTGATTTTAGTGGTCAGCCCGGCGGTATAGCGCATCCAGTTCAGGGTACAGCCCACTTCGAAGGCCCGGGAAATATTAATCGATTTCCCCTGTTCAAGCGTCTCCAGCTGCGCCAGCTCTTCGCCATGCTGCTCAACCAGATCGGCGAAGCGCAGCAGAATACGTTCGCGATCGGCGGGCGTTCGCCCTGCCCAGCTGCGGGAAACGAAGGCGCGCCAGGCAGACATGACTGCCCGATCGACATCGGCGGCACTGGCGTCCGCTGTGCTGGCGATAGCCTGGCCGGTTGCCGGGTTCCAGACGGTTAAGCGCTTTTCACTCTCTGCCGCCTGCTGTGCGCCGTCGAGATATAAACCATGCTGCCTGTCTAAAAACTGCTGTACGCTGGCGAGTAGCGCGACCTCTGATGTGGACATACCCCTTCCTTATTGTTCGCGGATAGTGGTTTCAGTCTATGCCGGGGGCGCGATTCACGCTTTTTTCTCTGTGACATTCGCTTTTGCCGCTGTGACAGGCGCCGCAATTAAGGGGATTTCGCGCACAAAAAATGTGCAGCAGGTAATAGTTCTTTCATATACTCCGCCTTTTACCCTTGTCTCCGGCATCATAAATGCAACAATGCATAAACATTACCATTACAAGGGATGCGCGATGAGTACGGCAAATCGTGGACAGGATTACCAGCATTGGTTAGCCAAAATCAATCAGGTGTGCGGCCAGTTCGCCGCTCGCCCGCTGGATGATAATTTTCACGGTGAGATAGACGCCAGCTATGCGGGCGACCTGAAAGTCAGCACGGTAACCGCTCGCGGCATCAACCTCTACCGTACCCGGCAGGAGATCCAGCGCGATAACGACGCCTGGTTTTATACCGTCTTCCAGCTCTCAGGTCAGGCGACAATCGAGCAGGACGGTCGCCAGGCGATGCTGGAGAGCGGCGATATCACCCTGATTGATGCTTCTCGCCCCTGTTCAATAATCTGGCAGCAAACCTCGCGTCAGGCTTCGCTGCTGCTGCCAAGGTCGCTGCTGGAACAGCAGCTGCGCGGCAGTGAAATCAGCATTGCCACCCGGCTGGCAAACACCCTGCCGATGGTCCAGCTCAGTCAGCGGCTGCTGCATGAGAGCATGAACAGCCCCGAGCTATCGGCCAGCGAAAGCAAAGCGGCGCTGGAGGCGATTGTTTGCCTGCTGCGCCCCATGCTGCACCATCAGGAAGCCCAACCCACCCGGCGCGATAAACAGTTTCAGAAAATCATGGCGTTAATCGATGAGTCGATTCAGGCAGAACATCTGCGCCCGGAGTGGCTGGCCGGCGAAACCGGTATGTCGGTGCGCAGTCTTTACCGCCTGTTTGCGGAAAAGGGGCTGGTGGTGGCGCAATATATCAAGAATCGTCGGCTCGATCTCTGCGCCCGCGCGCTGGAAAGCGCCCATGATGATGAAAAGCTGGCGGGGATCGGCTACAGCTGGGGTTTCAGCGATCATAGCCATTTTTCCACCGCCTTTAAGCAGCGCTTCGGCATCTCGCCGGGGGAGTATCGCAAGCGCTGCCGATAGCTATTTTTTCAGCCATTTGCCGTTAAGGCCCTGCACATACTCGCCAGGCTGCGCCCTGGCGACGAGCTTCTGCCCGGCCATTTTCGCCACCTGATCCACCGGCAGGTTGTTGTCGTCCGCCAGTTGCTGATAGCTGTCGCTGCGGGCGGCGTTGATCTGTTTAACCAGCGCCAGGGTTTCTTTATCCTGGCGCAGCGGTTGAAGATAGCCGTTCAGCGTTTCGCCGACTCGCCCCTGCTGACGCGCTTCGCTTAGAGTTAACGCCAGCGCCTGAGTACTCAACAACGCCAGCGCCAGCGTCGCGATTAACCATCGTTTTCTCATCATCGCCTCAGAACAGATCGCTACGGGTTTTCAGCAGATTCTCAACGTCTTTATCCACTTTGATATGAATCTCATGTTCAATTTTGACGTTCATATTGATGGTGATCGGCTCTTTCGACGCCGCAATTTCAATACGCGGCGTACAGCCCGCCAGCAGCATGGTTGCCAGAAAAGCGGTGAATAGTTTGATCATTATTGTTGTTCCTTACAGGTATGACTGTCCTGGCAGCGCTGGGCGGGCAGTCTGGCGTTCTGCTCCAGCCACGCCTGCAGATTGTCGCCGAAACGCAAGCTGCGCCACAGGTCAAAAATATTCTCTTCATGGGAGTAGTTTAAGTGCACCGTGTTGCTTTTGCCCTCTACCCGACTGGTGCCGCTGATGGTCGCCTTCAGCGTCAGTACGCCGAGGTTATCGAGATTGATCCGCGTCCACGAGGTGGCCACTTCCATATAGCGCAGCCAGTTAATGGCCGCCCCGGCGGAGACGTTGTCGGCCACCAGCGCGTCAGCGGTGTCTTTATCCAGGCGCATCGTCATCGGCCCCGGATTGCTGAACCAGCCGTCCTTAATGATCCATTTATCGTTATCCAGCCACAGCGGCAGCGCGCCGTTGAACGGGCCGGAAACGGCGAACTGCTTCACTTTAATGGCGCTAATTAATTCGCTGCTGGAGATGTTCTGCAGGCGCAGCAGCGCCGGGTCGTGCTGCGGCATCCGCAGCTGCTGCATGGTCAGCTTGCCGCCGAGAATATCGACGCTGACGTTGCTCAACTGTAAAGGAGCGTCTTCGCTCCAGGGCCAGGCTCCCTGGAGATCTGCCGTCAGATTGCGCGCCGTAAACTGGTTGACGACTTCGCCAATGCGCAGCGAAACCGGATGGCGGGTGCCAAGCTGCCAGGTGCCTTCGCTAAAGCGGAACGGCAGCACGAAATCGACGCCGTTGATCTGGTTATCCGGCATCCAGGCGCTGCCGCCTTTGAGCACCCCGTGCCCCCCCGCCTCAAAGCCCTGACCGGCGGCGGCAGAGAACGCGACCTGGGCGTACAGTGAACCTTCGCGCAGGTTCATCTTCCATTCCGGCGGCACCAGCGGCTGGAAAACGGTTAATGACTGTTTCGGCCACCAAGCCTGTCCGCGCAGGCGCTCGCCGTCCCAGCGTCCGGTGACGCGGACGGGGCCAATTTTTTGCGCATGCAGGGAACCATTGAACTGGAACCAGGTTGGATCGCGACCCTCAACGTTAAATTTCAGCGTTGACGGCGGCAGTTCGCTGCCGCCGCTGAAGGTGGTTTTTCCGGCATCCAGCGACAGCGCGCCGGTCAGTCGCGGATGCTGCTCATCGCGCAGCCAGTGAATCGGTTTATCCAGGGTGAGGCGCGGCATGCTCACCAGCATGGAACCATACTGCAGCTTATCGAAACCGGTCGACAGGCTATTGAGCACGATGGCGCTATCAACCCATTCACCCGCGCCTTTAACGTCCCAGCGCGCCTGCATCGGGGTAAAATGGCCATCGCCCCAGTAGCGCCACTGCCAGCGGCCGCGGTCGGGCATAAAATTGTCGGCCTGGCCGTCGAGATGCAGGGTAAAATCCCCCATCTCCTGCTCATGGGCGCGGAGAATGGCCTGCAGGCGGCCATCCACGCCCTGCTGCGTCACGGTGACGCCCGCCAGCGGCCAGCGAATTTCATCGATGTTCAGTGAGTCGATGACCCGCCCGCGCGAACGCAGCAGCGCCCCGGGATGAAAGTTGAGTACCGGCGCGATAAGCGGACCGCTCAGCTGCGCGGGCAGTCTGGCGTAAAAAATCAGATCGCCAAGTTTGGCCTCGCCGGTCAGCTGTAGCGGCATGTCGCTGCTGTCCATACTCAGCTTACCGGGGCCAATATTGAGCACGGCATTACCCTTACCGGCCTGACCCTGGGTAAGCACGTTCAACCGCCCGCTGACCTGCATCTGTTCAGTGCCCTGTTGCCAGTTACCCACCGAAAGCGCAACGCGACCGCTTAACGCATTGCCCGCATACTCGGTGTGCCAGCGGCCATCGCTGATAGCGATACGATCCGGGGTGATTTCCCACGGCAGATCGAGAATCGGCTCCACTTCACCACGCGGCGTGACCAACAGCTGCCCGCGATTCTCATGCCACTCCAGTTCGGCGTCGACAAGGCCGGGTGTCTGAGGAAATTCAAAAGTGCTAAACAGATGACCATCAACCGGCAAACCGTCCGGCACCAGCGGCATCTGAAACTCGCCCACCAGCTTCACCGGCGCCTGGCCTTCTACCAGACGCGCGGAAAAGTCGCTGACCGTCAGCGCCTGGCCGCGCAGGCGCGCCTGGAGAGAGACCTCTTCTCCGGCATAACCGATATCCTGCTGCTGCGGGGTCAACGACATCACCAGACGCCCTTGCCATTTCTCCCACGGCGACAGACGCAGATTTTCAATCGTCAGCCAGCTGTATGGCAGCATCGATTGCCACTCGGCAAGGGTTTTCGGCGCCCCCGGCGCGGCTTCGCTTTGCGGTAATTTATTCAGGCAGGCGCTGTTAATATCCAGCTCAGTGATATGTAAACGCCAGCGGCTGGGGCGGGAGAGCTCGGCGTTAGTGACACGCGCAATTTCGCAGTCGCCTACCAGGTAGCGTAAATCCGGAATACGCAGGGAAGAGCGCGTCAGGCGCGGGCTCTCGCTGAGGGAGATTCGAGTGCCCGCAGGTAGCCAGATGCCTGCCAGCGTGGGCACCCAGTGGGTGAGCGTCAACAGCAAAGCCAGCGGTAGCAGCACGAGTGCTAATAATAGCGCGATAGCGGCTTTATATTTACCCTTCATGGGCAGCTAATATCCTGATTCGAAATAAGTAAAAGCCGAGAGGCCGTCATTGTGGCACGTTCGACCTGCGAGTTAAAGTTCCCATCCCGTTTAAGCGTAGTCGCCGCCCTGTGATTCACCAGCAGGCCATTTAGCCGGGGTTTAGTTTTCTCCTGCGACACTGGTCACCCACTGGGAACGTAAACGGATGCTGCTGTGGACTTAATTATCTCGCTGATGGCGTACGCTCAGGGCCACTATTCATTGGTATTACTGATGGTTTTCCTGCTGACGTTCACTAAATCCTGCGCCGTTATCTCGCTGCTGATCCCGGGAACTTCCGGTCTGCTGCTGTTCGGCACTCTGGCTTCGGCCAGCGCCGGGCATTTCTTGTTAATGTGGATGAGTGCCAGCTTCGGCGCAATCGGCGGATTCTGGCTGTCATGGCTAACCGGCCGTCATTACCAGCATCATCTGTATCGTATTCGCTGGCTTAACGCCGAGCGTCTCGCGCGCGGCCAGCTGTTCCTGCGCCGCCACGGCGCATGGGCGGTTTTTTTTGGCCGCTTTCTTTCCCCCCTGCGCGCCACCGTGCCGCTGGTAACCGGTGCCAGCGGGACGTCCTTCCGCCGTTTCCAGCTGGCTAACGTCAGTTCCGGCTTGCTGTGGCCGTTAATCCTGCTGGCGCCAGGCGCTTTAAGTCTCAATTTTTGGTGAAACGTATTGTCTTTTAAAGAGATTTCTTAACTCAGCGATATGCTCTAGAATTATTACTATAGCCTGGCAATTAAACTATTTTTTAATAATTGTAAAATTATTTTAATTATGCTACCGTGACGGTATTATCACTGGAGAAAAGTCTTATGAAAATCGCTGTGTACAGTACGAAACAGTACGACAAGAAGTATCTGCAGCATGTCAATGATGCATACGGCTTTGAACTGGAATTTTTTGACTTCCTGCTCACCGAAAAGACCGCCAAAACCGCCAACGGCTGTGAAGCGGTATGCATTTTCGTTAACGATGACGGTAGCCGCCCGGTACTTGAAGAACTGAAAGCCCACGGCGTGAAGTACATCGCGCTGCGCTGCGCCGGGTTCAATAACGTTGACCTCGACGCCGCGAAAGAGCTGGGCCTGCGGGTAGTACGCGTCCCGGCCTACTCGCCGGAAGCGGTCGCTGAGCACGCAATCGGCATGATGATGTCGCTGAACCGCCGCATTCATCGCGCCTATCAGCGCACTCGCGATGCTAACTTCTCCCTTGAGGGGCTGACCGGCTTCACTATGCACGGTAAAACCGCCGGCGTTATCGGCACCGGTAAGATTGGCGTTGCCGCGCTGCGCATCCTTAAAGGTTTCGGTATGCGCCTGCTGGCGTTTGATCCCTACCCAAGCGCCGCCGCGCTGGATATGGGCGTGGAGTATGTCGATCTGGAAACGCTATACCGGGAGTCCGATGTTATCTCCCTCCACTGCCCGCTGACCGATGAGAACTATCATTTGCTGAACCATGCCGCGTTCGATCGGATGAAAGATGGGGTGATGATCATCAACACCAGTCGCGGCGCGCTTATCGATTCGCAGGCAGCGATCGATGCCCTGAAGCACCAGAAAATTGGCGCGCTGGGGATGGACGTGTATGAGAACGAACGCGATCTGTTCTTTGAAGATAAGTCTAACGACGTTATTCAGGACGATGTCTTCCGCCGTCTTTCCGCCTGCCACAACGTTCTGTTTACCGGTCACCAGGCGTTTTTGACCGCAGAGGCGTTGATCAGTATCTCGCAGACCACCCTCGACAACCTGCGTCAGGTGGATGCTGGCGAAACCTGCCCTAACGCACTGGTCTGATTTTCCTTGCCCTTTTGTGCTCCCCTTCCGCGGGGGGCACATTCAGATAATCCCCACAGAAATCCCCTGCGATAAAGTTACAATCCCCTTCATTTATTGATGTGATAAATATTTATGGAGATTAAATGAACAAGATTGCTGCGCTGCTGGCGGCGGGAATGTTGCTATCGGGCTGCGTTTATAACAGCAAAGTGTCGACCAGAGCGGAACAGCTTCAGCACCACCGTTTTGTGCTGACCAGCGTCAACGGTCAACCGCTGAAAGCCGCCGATAAGCCTCTGGAGCTGAGCTTTGGCGAAAAAATGCCAATAACAGGCAAAATGTACGTTTCAGGCAATATGTGCAACCGCTTTAGCGGCACGGGTAAAGTCTCTGACGGCGAGCTGAAGGTTGAAGAGCTGGCGATGACCCGCATGCTCTGCACGGACTCGCAGCTGAGCGCGCTGGACGCCACGCTGAGCAAAATGCTGCGCGACGGTGCGCAGGTCGACCTGACGGAAACGCAGCTGACGTTGGCAACAGCCGACCAGACGCTGGTGTATAAGCTCGCCGATCTGATGAATTAATAGTTACCGCAGCTTCCGCCTGCCAGCGCCTGCTCGCTGCAGCGCTTGCCGTTCGGTAATGCGCACATGCCGATAGCGGAGCCATCAAGCTGGCGGGCTACGGATAACGAGCCGCCGACCATGGCGCAGTTCGCCTGCCCACTGCTGCTCATCGCGGCACGCATCCCTGGCGACACGTGCGCCGCCGTTGCCTGCTGAACAGGTTCATCATTGCTACTACACGCCGACAGTAACAGCGCAGCACATCCCACTAAAAACGCAGCTCGCATCTTCTCTCCCCTCAGATACATCTTAAAATGAACAAGCTCAAGAATAATAGGCAGCTCAGCGCGCCGCGTCGAGAGGCGAAGTACGTATTTATGCGTTGTGTTAACATTTTTTAGCAATTTTTTCGCGATAGCAGTTTGTCTGCATGAACGCATTAATCTCTCAGTGTGGGTGTGACACATCGTCATGATGCGATTGGGTCGTTGCACGTAAAGATATCATTCTTTATTCTGCAAACATATCTTCTACAGCGGAGCTGTTTTCTCTTCCTGTCATTCAATAAAAATGCCCGGCTAAGGGCTATGCCGATTTAGCCGGGCGTAGGGTCATTAATTTGGCACAACTCCAGAATAGAATGTTCCAGCCAGATATTGCGTATTGGTTACCGCATAGGCTTGTGTCATCACGCTTGAATCGACATCATCAAACGGGTGACGGAAATAGGCATCGTGCTCTGATTTTGCTTTATCAAAAAACATCACACGCCCGGAAAAATAAAGAACACCATCATCAATATTGCGAAAAACCATCTGAAAGACCGGCGTAATATTGACGCGATCGGCACTTTCATTAGAGGGGTCCCAAAGGTTAATGAAGTTCCCTGCCACACGGACATATTTCCCTTCAACAACCTCACCATTTTTTGCTCTGTAGATAGCCTGCAAAGTTGCCCACGGCAGTGCTATGAATTGCATATTTTCATCCTTAATAAAATTTAGTAATCTGGTTTTCTTGATAGATTAATCATCGACAGATTAACCTTGGGTTATATCATAACGTTGCGATACATTATCGGCTCATCTGCTATTAAAAAAATGAAATTAGCATGGCATACCCTCCATTTGCTGTAGTATAAACTTTGTGCTTTAAGGTAATTCCTGTAAAAGGGAATATTCTGCTTTGGATTAGCAGATTTTATTGTCGGTCAACTCATTACTCGAACCCTGAGCCAACCATATATAAATGATTCATTAGCATCGTTTCTTTCAGCCAACTCCAGATAATATTGCCCTTGACTACAGTTTAATGCTCGTAATAGTACCGTCTCACCTTCACTGCCTCTGCGAATAAGATACTGGCTTAAGGCGTTAATCGTTCTGGGGCCGATAGCACCATCGACCATGAGGTCCGGATACAGCACTCCGCGATGATTAAAGGCATTTAGCCATCGCTGAAGCCACTTACCCGGCAGAATAGTGCCCATATTGACCCCGGCATCACACAGTTTTTCAGCAAGCGGGGTAGATATCTCAGCAACATGGTCGAACCGGGGCGCAATCCAGTAGTCCGCGGTGAGAATATCCAGCGCCTGCTGGCGCGTCAGTTTTTGCATAGGTCCATCATAACCATGCGCGCGGGCAGTGGCCTGAGTAATCCCCCAATTTGTTGGGCCACCTCGATCGTCCGGATGATTTACATAGCCGCCCTCCTTATCCAAAATGGCGTTAAAAATCTCATCTTTATTCATACATCCCTCATTTATCGATTAAATGCGCGATATTCCCCCTGACGAGGAATACGGTAATAAGTATAAAAAAATTGACGCTGACGACTAACCAATGGGTCGATTCATACAGGCCAAAAAGATAGCGAAACGGTATGCTGGCATAGGTAAGTACCAGTAAATATGCCGTGTATGATATCCATGGCCGATGTCTTCGGTAGCACGCGCGGCGATAAAACATCAAGTTCAGAGTGATCAAAGCGCAGACAATTGCGTTAATCAGCGCCGGCAGTTCATTTTCCATTTGGCCGTTCACTATTGTTGCGAGTGAGTATTTTGTACAATTCGGTGAGATCTTGATTATTCAGAAATGTGAGTATCTTAATAATCAGCGCGGATAGCAGTACGGCGCCTAACGCGTCTAAAGACCGTTCACTGTATCCGGTCCAGATTGCCAGCTTCGTACCAATTAACCCGGCGCCCAATACGCCGACAATAAAGGAAGTCATAAAATAGGCAGCCAGTCTGAAACGTGAAATATTTACTGCGGTCGCCACATAAAACACGGCGCCAGCAAATGCGCCGAACACAACGCCATAATCAATACCTGCGATCAGGCCAAATAGACTCGCTGCCATTAATCCTCCAGTAACAATTGCCGACGTACCGGAAACAGGATCGGACATTCACCCTCCCTTCTTTCACTGACATTCCTGATGGTCATAACAAATGGCGAAGGAAAGCAGCATCATGCTAATGCTTTTACTTTGCCGTAATCTTTTTTCTTTTTTGCAAACCCAGCGCATAGATGGCCCTGTGACAGAGCCAGGCCCCTGGTTGCGCATAGTGGTGTGAAAATTCTTGCTGATAAACAATGGTGGCACGCGCAATTTGCCGTTTATATTCCTCAAGCTGCCAAAAAATATCCTGGGCAACAAAGTTAATGGGCAATGCGTCCTCGATACGCGCTGGCGTATGGTGCTTTCCCTTAGCCTGAATCTGAGCGCGAGAAGGCGTAGGCCGGTGGAGGCGTTCTGAACTGAGGGCTTGTGGATTTTGTAAGTGCGAGCGCTGCGCACGGCGACGACCGGCAGCGGAACCATGAAACGCGGTTTTACGGGACATTGCGGTCTCCTTAATGAGCTTTGACGGTGCGTCGGCGATGAATCCTCTCCCGCTGGCTTCACCCCAAAGCGCATTGCGTTATGGTGCTGGCTTTTCAGCCACGTAGATTCATTTTCGAATCGTTGTATTTCACCGACGATAACGCGATGTGTTTCAAGTCGATGAAGAAAGAATACCTCAGGGTTAATTAAAAATAAATACCTGCAGGTATATTTTATGATGCGATTAGAATAACCCTCTGAAAATATTCAAAATTTAGTTACAAGGCAGGGTTTCGGCGGGTGGGAAACGATGCAGGCGGGCGATGCGCCAGATTGCCAACATAAAAAGGGCTGCTGGACATGATTTCTCGCATCCAGCGCAGGTAAACCCGGTGCTTAAAAAGCCTGCCGGGAAATTTTACCTGCTGGACTTGATACTTAAGGCTGGAACGGGAGGAGCGTTTGAACGCTAGTAAAGCGTTAAACAAACCGTTTAACGCTATGGCTGTAGATCACGCGGCCAATAATTTTCAGATACTGTTCATGGCTTTCGCCGATCGTCCAGTCGGCATATTTGCGGTTATCTGAATGCACAAGCAGGCCATCCGCCGTGAATTGAAGACGCTTCACCAACACCGCCCCTTTGAACGAAAAGACATAGATACCGTCACCTTCAAAGTAATCTTTTGAGACATCAACAAAGATGTAATCACCGGTCTCGATGGTGCCGGACATGCTATCGCCGGAAACCGTAATCACCTTGATATGCTCTGCGGGCCGGTTACCAAAAAGCCTCAGCGCGCCGGCAGTGTCATAGGTGATACTGTTGACCGTTTCATCAACCTCGCTTGAGACAATACATCCTGGTCCCGCGCTGGCCTGAGCGTCCAGAACCTCAATGACGTACTGCATCTGAGGTGTGTCTTCCACCGGTTCTCGTTCGATATCAATACTTCCGCTAATGCCGTCCATCCAGCCGCGGGGCAAATTGAAAGAAGATTCAATAAGATCGACCATCTCGTCAGCTATCCTTTTCTTTTGTTTCTTGCCTTCCGGGTAGAGCATCCTGGAAACGTAAGAAGGCTCCCGCCCAAGGGTTCGGGCTACATCAACAGCTTTACCGCCGCATAAATTATCACGGATATAGAGCAAGCGCTGACGTCTGATTTCGTATTTATCCATCGTAATCTGTCTAACACCAGTTACCAGCAGGTATCTAAAATATAGCAAAGTGCCATTAAATTACCTATAGGTAATGTACGCGAAATTATCGTTCTCAACGCTTTGCTCCCCCCACCGTCAACACTGCTACTTATGGAAAAATGGTGCCTGTGATTTTGGTGTAGGCTGTCGTTTATAAGCAAACAACGCTGTAATAAGTTGAATTAATTTATCTAAATTATGGATTTTATCGCTACCGGAGATCAAAAAAGCCTGTTGCTCAGGGGTCTATACTTAAACACGGTATCGCAAACCCTACGCCCTGCGCGAACTGAAGCGGGTCGCGTTTTGAGCGCGCTCAGGCTGATCAGAGATGCATTTTTAGCCAGCGACAGGATCGCGCCGAAAGCGGTTTTAAAGCAGAGATAAGCGAGTGCCCAAGTTGCATCACTGGGCATAAAAAGTTTTTTTCAAATATTTAGCAATGTGAGTATTGATATGATCACTATTGACGGTAATGGCGCGGTTGCTTCAGTCGCGTTTCGCACCAGTGAAGTTATCGCCATCTACCCGATCACGCCCAGCTCCACAATGGCGGAGCAGGCGGATGCCTGGGCTGGCAACGGGCTGAAAAACGTCTGGGGCGATGTCCCCCGCGTCGTCGAGATGCAGTCGGAGGCCGGGGCGATCGGCGCCGTACACGGTGCGCTGCAGACCGGTGCGCTCTCAACCTCTTTTACTTCATCGCAGGGTTTACTGCTGATGATCCCGACGCTGTACAAACTGGCGGGCCAGCTTATGCCGTTTGTGCTGCACGTCGCCGCCCGTACCGTGGCCACCCACGCGCTCTCTATCTTCGGCGATCACTCCGACGTGATGGCCGTACGTCAGACAGGCTGCGCGATGCTCTGCGCCAGCAGCGTTCAGGAAGCTCAGGATTTTGCGCTGATTTCACATATCGCCACGCTGCAAAGTCGCGTGCCATTCATTCATTTCTTTGATGGCTTCCGTACCTCGCACGAAATCAACAAAATCGCTCCACTGGCAGACGATACCATTCGTAGCCTGCTGCCGCAGGAAAGAATTGATGAACATCGCCAGCGCGCCCTGAACCCGGAACATCCGGTTATCCGCGGCACCTCAGCTAATCCGGATACGTATTTCCAGTCACGTGAAGCGACGAATCCGTGGTACAACGCGGTCTATGAGTGTGTCGAAACGGCAATGGATGATTTTGCCACCGCCACCGGACGTCAGTACAAACCCTTTGAGTTTTACGGTCATCCGCAGGCTGAGCGCGTAATCGTCATTATGGGCTCCGCCATCGGTACCTGTGAAGAAGTGGTCGATGAGCTGCTGAGCCGCGGTGAAAAAGTCGGCGTGCTAAAAGTTCGTCTTTACCGCCCCTTCTCTGCCGCGCACCTGCTTGAAGCCTTACCGCCGAGCACCCAAGCCGTGGCGGTGCTGGACCGCACCAAAGAACCGGGGTCCCAGGCCGAGCCGCTCTATCTCGACGTCATGACCGCCCTGGCCGAAGCCTTTAACCGCGGCGAGCGAGAAACACTGCCGCGCACCATTGGCGGACGCTATGGCCTCTCTTCAAAAGAGTTCGGTCCGGAGTGTGTCCTGGCCATCTTCAAGGAGCTGAGCGCCGCTAAACCCAAGCCGCGCTTTACCGTCGGCATCTACGATGACGTCACTAATCTTTCCCTGCCGCTGGTCGAAAACACGCTCCCCTCGGAAGCGAAACTGGAAGCCCTCTTCTACGGGCTCGGCAGCGACGGTAGCGTCTCGGCTACGAAAAATAATATCAAGATTATCGGTAACTCTACGCCGTGGTTCTCGCAGGGTTATTTCGTCTATGACTCGAAAAAGGCCGGCGGGCTGACGGTTTCACATCTGCGCGTCAGCGAGAAGCCGATTCGTTCTTCTTATCTGATTTCGCAGGCCGACTTTGTCGGCTGTCACCAGCTGCAGTTTATCGATAAATATCAGATGGCGGAACGTCTGAAGCCCGGCGGTATTTTCCTGCTTAATACGCCCTACAGCGCCGATGAAGTCTGGTCCCGTTTGCCACAAGAAGTCCAGGCCACCCTCAATCAGAAAAAAGCGCGTTTTTATATCGTCAACGCGGCAAAAATCGCCCGTGAATGCAGCCTGGGGGCGCGTATCAACACCGTTATGCAGATGGCCTTTTTCCACCTGACGCGGATCCTGCCGGGCGATAACGCGCTGGCGGAGCTACAGGGGGCCATTGCCAAAAGCTACAGCAGCAAAGGCCAGGAGCTGGTGGAGCGTAACTGGCAGGCGCTGGCGATGGCCCGCGAGTCGCTGGCGGAAGTGCCGCTACGGCCGGTTGACGGCAACAGCCCGAATCGCCCACCGGTCGTCTCCGACGCCGCGCCGGATTTCGTAAAAACCGTCACCGCCGCGATGCTGGCTGGGCTCGGCGATGCGCTACCGGTATCCGCTCTGCCGCCGGATGGTACCTGGCCAATGGGCACTACCCGCTGGGAAAAACGCAACATCGCCGAAGAGATCCCGATTTGGAAGGAAGAGCTTTGCACCCAGTGCAACCACTGCGTGGCCGCCTGCCCGCACTCGGCAATCCGTGCGAAAGTGGTCTCCCCGGAGGCAATGGAAAATGCGCCGGACAGCCTGCATTCCCTTGATGTCAAATCCCGCGATATGCGCGGTCAGAAATACGTTCTGCAGGTCGCGCCTGAAGATTGTACCGGCTGTAATCTCTGCGTCGAAGTTTGTCCGGCAAAAGACAGGCAGAACCCGGAAATCAAGGCCATCAATATGATGTCGCGCCTTGAGCATGTTGAAGAAGAGAAAGTGAATTATGACTACTTCCTCAACCTGCCGGAAATGTATCGCAGCAAGCTGGAACGTATCGATATCCGCACCTCACAGCTGATCAGCCCGCTGTTTGAATACTCCGGCGCCTGCTCCGGCTGCGGCGAAACGCCATATATCAAACTGCTGACTCAGCTCTACGGCGATCGAATGCTGATTGCCAACGCCACCGGCTGTTCATCGATTTACGGCGGCAACCTCCCTTCCACGCCCTACACCACCGATGCCAATGGTCGCGGGCCGGCCTGGGCCAACTCGCTGTTTGAGGATAACGCCGAATTTGGGCTTGGCTTTCGACTTACCGTCGATCAGCATCGGCAGCGCGTCATGCGTCTGTTGGCGCAGTTCGCCGATAAACTTCCGCCCGAGCTTAACGATGCGCTGCACGCAGAAGCAACGCCTGAGGTGCGCCGCGAGCAGATAGCCGAGCTGCGCAAGGTACTGGCAAATGAAGAAGGCGCGAAGGAGCTGTTAACCGATGCCGACGCGCTGGTGGAAAAATCGATCTGGCTGATTGGCGGCGACGGCTGGGCCTATGATATTGGCTTCGGTGGTCTCGACCACGTGCTGAGTCTGACCGAAAACGTTAATATTCTGGTGCTCGATACCCAGTGCTACTCCAATACCGGCGGTCAGGCATCGAAGGCTACGCCGCTGGGAGCCGTTACGAAGTTTGGCGAGCACGGCAAGCGCAAGGCGCGTAAAGATCTCGGCGTGAGCATGATGATGTACGGTCATGTTTATGTGGCGCAGATTTCGCTTGGCGCCCAGTTGAATCAGACGGTAAAAGCCATTCAGGAAGCGGAAGCTTACCCGGGTCCGTCGCTGATTATCGCCTATAGCCCTTGCGAAGAGCACGGTTACGATTTGGCGCTGAGCCACGATCAGATGCGTCAGCTGACCGCCACCGGTTTCTGGCCGCTGTATCGCTTTGACCCGCGTCGTGCCGATGAGGGCAAACTCCCGCTGGCGCTGGACTCCCGTCCGCCGTCAGATGCGCTGGCTGAGACACTGTTGAACGAGCAGCGCTTCCGTCGCCTGAACGCTCAACAGCCGGAAGTCGCGGAACAACTGTGGAAGGATGCAACGGCAGACCTGCAAAAACGCTACGACTTCCTCGCGCAGCTGGCCGGTAAGGCAGAAAAACCGACTACCGAAAGCTAATCTACTGACGTTTTTTTCAGCCCATAAAAAAAGCCCGAATATGAATTCGGGCTTGTCATTTTACCGATCAATAAAACCATTCTCAGGAACGGGCGGCAACATAAAAATTTGGATGACAATAAAAGGCATATAACGGGTGGATAATACGGCATTAACACCGATATGTATAATTTTTATTTTATATACATTACACGAATTCATTCATTATAATTATCACCATTTCATTCGAATTATTTATTTTAGATTTTACTTATATCGTAACAATTGATATTTACCAGATCTCAATCTGCTCCTTTAGCATGAGTTTACTTCCCTGGAGGAAGCAAAAACAAAAACAGTTAAAGGATTGTCTAAATGAAAAGAAAAGTACTGGCCCTCGTTATCCCGGCATTATTAGCTGCTGGCGCTGCACACTCCGCTGAGATTTATAATAAAGACGGAAATAAACTGGACCTCTATGGCAAGGTGGACGGTCTGCATTATTTCTCTGACGATGCATCAAAAGATGGCGATCAGTCATACGTCCGTCTTGGCTTCAAAGGCGAAACTCAGATTAACGATCAGCTGACCGGCTACGGTCAGTGGGAATATAACGTCCAGGCGAACAACACCGAAGGCGCGGACAACCAATCCTGGACCCGTCTGGCGTTCGCAGGCCTCAAGTTCGCTGATTACGGTTCATTCGATTATGGCCGTAACTACGGCGTGCTGTACGACGTAGAAGGCTGGACCGATATGCTGCCAGAATTCGGCGGCGACTCTTATACCCAGGCGGATAACTTTATGACCGGCCGCGCCAACGGCGTAGCAACCTACCGCAATACCGACTTCTTCGGTCTGGTTAATGGCCTGAACTTTGCCCTGCAGTACCAGGGTAAAAACGAAAATGCCGGCAGCGGAGAAGGCACCAACAATGGCGATCGCAGCGTACGTAACGCTAACGGCGATGGTTTTGGTCTATCCACTTCTTATGATTTCGGTATGGGTATCAGCGCCGCTGCCGCCTACACCTCCTCTGACCGTACCAACGATCAGATGACCCAGACCACCGCGCAGGGCGATAAAGCGGAAGCCTGGACCACCGGCCTGAAATATGACGCCAATAACATCTATCTGGCGACCATGTATTCCGAAACCCGCAATATGACGCCTTACGGCAACGGTAACGGCGTAGCCAACAAAACTCAGAACTTTGAAGTGACTGCTCAGTATCAGTTCGACTTCGGCCTGCGCCCGGCGGTCTCTTTCCTGATGTCTAAAGGCAAAGATCTGACCAATACCGATGGCGACAAAGACCTGGTGAAATATGCTGACATCGGCGCGACTTATTACTTCAACCGCAATATGTCTACCTATGTCGATTACAAAATCAACCTGCTTGACGAAGACGACAGCTTCTATTCCAACAACGGCATCTCTACCGATGACGTGGTTGCTTTAGGCCTGGTTTACCAGTTCTAAGCTGCGGGCCCGCTGGCAACGGCGGGCTCTCTTCCCTTGCCTCTGAAGCTGCATTCAAAGCAAAACAATATATCAATTGCTTTAAAATAATCGTCCGATGAATGATATATTACTGACAGGAACTGCCGTAGCCGTAGAGGACGCCTGCCATGCACCATCATTGCGTAAAATCATCCCGCATCCACTCCATCGCCTATGATGAATCCTCTGGCATTCTTGAAATCCGTTTCCGCGATAACCAAACGCTACAGTATCTCGGCGTCCCGCCACGCATTTTTCGCGATTTTCTCCAGGTTGTTTCTAAGGGCCGTTTTTACGACGGTGTGATTAAAGGCAAATTTACCGAACGCCGCCGCGCCTGATAGCGAAAGTGTGATTGGGTTCAATATACAATATTCGTCCGGATGGCCTACACTTTAAGTGGTTACTTAAACAGGAGGTTATATGAACAGAATGATTCTTGTGCCCATCGATATTTCCGATACAGAATTAACTGACCGTGTTATCAAGCACGTTGAGGCTGAAGCCAGAATCGATGATGCCGAGGTGCATTTCCTGACCGTCATTCCCTCCCTTCCCTATTACGCTTCGCTGGGAATGGCCTATACCGCAGAGCTGCCGGCGATGGACGACCTCAAAGCCGAATCGGAGTCGCGGCTGAAAGAGATTGTGAAAAAATTTACTATTCCGGAAGACCGTGTCCATTTACACGTTTCCGAGGGTTCGCCGAAAGATAAAATTCTCGCTATGGCGAAATCCCTTCCCGCCGATCTGGTGATTATTTCTTCGCACCGTCCCGATATCACTACCTATCTGCTGGGTTCTAACGCCGCCGCCGTTGTCCGCCATGCGGAATGCTCGGTACTGGTCGTACGATAAACCTATCCTGCCCGCCGCCGTGCGGGCTTTTTCCGCAATCTGAAACTTGGATCGTTCCCGAAGCGTCGCAGATAAGGCGATCATTCATCTGGTACTTTAAAAATTTGTACGTTGTGTCTTTTTCATTTTGCTGTATAAAACCCTTGCCCGAATGTGGGGATGTTTTAGAAAATTATAGGGATGAAATGAAAAAGTTAATTATGGTAGTTTTCGCCGCGGCCGCTATTTCTGGTTGCGCCCAGCAGAGCTTCTCGGTAAATCCTGGCGTCACCGTTCAACCTCAGCAGGTGACCACTCACCACTTCTTTGTCAGCGGCATTGGCCAGTCGAAACAGATTGATGCGGCTAAAGTCTGCGGCGGCGCGGATAAAGTGGTTCGTACTGAAGTGCAGCAGACTTTTGTCAACGGCCTGCTGGGTTTTGTGACCCTGGGTATTTATACTCCGCGTGAAGCGCGCGTGTATTGCGCTAAATAATTACCGGCGCATGAGGATAAGTTCCTCCTGCTTCCGGTTTTAAGCGATCCTTGAGCGATTAGCGCTTGTTGCGATATCCTTTTAAGCATTCGGGTATGTCGCGGCGAAAAATGTAGTGTCTCCCGGACAGGGAGACACTACACACTTATGATTGCACACCGTGGGATTAGCGAGTTTTTCTTGCTATATCCGCGGGACGTGATGATTTAGAATCGATATTGTAGACCGGCTGTAATGGTATAGTTTTTATTTGCAATGCCAGCCGCATCTCCTCCTATAGAAGCTGATTCACCGCTATAGGTATCAATAATTTGAGTGCCTCCTTTGCCCTCTTCATATTTGCTGTAGGTGAATTCAGCAAAAACTTTGGCATGAGGCGTGATGTAATATCCGGCATCAACCGTTGTACCGTAATAACGCGAATTAGTTGATTTCTCGCGGAAAGTCAGCTCACGCATATAGTGTTCGTCATTATCATGAGCTCTGACCCAATCACTGAACTTAAACAAGGCATTAAATTCAAAGTCGTTGATACGATACTGACCCGCCAGACCAATGTAGGGCATGGAGAATCGCTGGCTGTACCCAATACCTCGCTCGCCGGTTGGAAAATTGCCAGTCGTCGCACCGTTATCATAATTGTAAGAACCACCGGTAGCTGTCCAGCTGAAACGTGTTTCCTGATAACCCGCAATGACGCCTGCTTTATAATTTTCGTCCTGAAAAATCCATCCTTGTACGCTGAGATCGTATTCATTGGCATAATTGACATTAGTGCTGGGATGCGATGAATGATCTGTCCAACCGGACTGGTTATCGTTCATCCAGTCGTAGTCATCCATATGTCCTGAGCCTGAAGCCATTGACGTCCAGCCTCTGGCGGTCAGCGTCAAAAAGGAGTAGGCATCCCATGAGATATCGCCTTTCACAATGGCGACATTCTTTATTTTCCAGTCAAGTTGACTGACTTTTCGCCCTGTATCCGCGTCATAAACTCTCTCCTGTGATTTCCCACTCAGCATCCCTGCAGACGTTGATACAGTAAAACTTTCTGCAGAAAAGTTTGGGCTTAGCTGTATTGATTCGGCATAAGTTGTACCTGAAAGGGCCGCTATCATCATTACTGCAACGGTACTTTTTTTCATTTTTTTATTCCCATAACCAAAGTTAATCCATGAGTTGCAGTGAAAGTTTAAATCTCATAAAAATATTAGGCAACTGTCAATTTTTGTAATGTTATTATTCCTAAGCAAGACAAAAGGAATGGGGATATGATAAGCACTTCGTTTTACAAGGAAAAATCACATTGTACAGGGATATACTCAGATTATTATTAGGAATAAATCTTACCCCAGTGAAGTTGCAGAGAATCAGCATGGGCTGGGTTATTATTCTCAATATGCACACCTGTTAAGTACTTAAAAAAATATCTTCGCGGTATAATTATCAGGAGACAAATGATTATATCGCGATCCGGGTGGCTTAGGGTAAAGGCTGAACAATAAGTGTGAAAGCAAAAAATCTATATTACCTTGCGCCTGGCTGAGCCCGTCCATTCACCGTGTCACGGGGAGGGAAGAAATCTTACACCGTTTCTCTTCAGTGGTTGCAAAAGCCAGCTGGAGCAAGCTGTACCTATGATTACCTGGTACCTGCTTTAAAAGTGAGACACATTGCCAACGCTAACTGATTATCGCAAAGAGTAAGTTCTCGCCTCCTCTACCTGATACCGTCCATCACCAGGCGTATGGTGTGGCGAGCCTGAAAACGACGTTTTTTTCTTCATGCCAGGTGCATGGAGACCAAAACTCACGACACTAATCGTCAGCAGATGGAAAGCTGCCGTAAAACGCGCTGGTATTCGTCGTCGGAATCCGTACCATACGCGACATACTTTTGCCTGCCGGCTGCGGTAAGCCGGTGCTAACCCTTTGCTAACCAGATGGGGCATGAAAACGTAAAAATGGTGTTCAACGTCGACAATACAGGGATGGAAGAAATCAACGGCGATAGGCTTTAAATGCCTGACGCCAGACTTGCACCGTAATGTTAACTTTGCCCCTTACATGCCTTTTGTTTCAGAGAACGTTTATAATGCTTGATAATCAGCAAGTTACAAAGAAAGAAAAATACAATATCGACAAATTGCAGAAGCGCTTGCGCCGTAACGTCGGCGAGGCTATCGCTGATTTTAATATGATTGAAGAAGGTGACCGCATCATGGTTTGCCTCTCCGGCGGTAAAGACAGCTACACCATGCTGGAAATTTTGCGCAATCTGCAAAAAAGCGCGCCGATATCCTTCTCACTGGTGGCGGTGAACCTCGACCAAAAACAGCCGGGCTTCCCGGAACATATCCTGCCGGAATACCTTGAGCAGTTGGGCGTTGAATATAAGATTGTTGAAGAAAATACCTACGGCATCGTTAAAGAAAAAATTCCGGAAGGCAAAACCACCTGCTCTCTCTGTTCGCGCCTGCGCCGCGGCATTCTTTACCGCACCGCGACTGAGCTGGGCGCCACCAAAATCGCCCTTGGCCACCACCGCGACGACATCCTGCAGACTCTGTTTCTGAATATGTTCTATGGCGGTAAGATGAAAGGGATGCCGCCGAAGCTGATGAGCGACGACGGTAAACATATCGTTATTCGCCCGCTGGCCTACTGCCGGGAAAAAGATATTGAACGTTTCTCTCAGGCGAAAGGTTTCCCGATTATCCCGTGCAACCTGTGCGGTTCGCAGCCGAACCTACAGCGTCAGGTGATTGCCGATATGCTGCGCGATTGGGACAAACGCTATCCCGGACGCATCGAAACCATGTTTAGCGCGATGCAGAACGTGGTGCCTTCTCATCTCAGCGACGTTAATCTGTTCGACTTCAAAGGCATTCATCACGGCTCTGCGGTCGTTGACGGCGGCGACCTGGCGTTCGATCGCGAAGAGCTCCCGACGCAGCCGGCCGGCTGGCAACCGGAAGAAGATGATGCGCAGCTGGACACTCTGCGTCTGAACGTGGTGGAAGTGAAATAATCCTCCTGCGTCTCAGGCAATCGCCTGAGACGCCGCTGCCGGGTCTATTTTAGCAAACGTACCCGGCAGGCCTTGCCTTTAATTTTGCCGTTTTGAAGCTGCCTGAATGCCTTATGTGCTACGCTCTGACGTACGGCAACGTAGACATGCGCCGGATGAACGGCGATCTTTCCGATGTCAGCACCATCAAGACCGATATCACCGGTCAACGCTCCCAGCACATCGCCCGGACGCATTTTAGCCTTTTTACCGCCGTCAATGCACAGCGTGGCCATCTCTGCCTGCAGCGGCGTGATCGAGCTATTCATCGGCCCGTCCATCCAGTTGAGCTTCATTTGCAGCATTTCGGCAAGAATGTTCGCACGCTGCGCCTCTTCCGGCGCGCAGAGGCTAATCGCCAGACCGCTTTCACCGGCGCGAGCGGTACGGCCAATGCGATGCACGTGTACCTCCGGGTCCCAGGCCAGCTCATAGTTCACCACCAGTTCGAGCGATTTTATATCCAGGCCGCGGGCAGCGACATCGGTCGCCACCAGCACGCGCGCGCTCCCATTGGCAAAACGCACCAGCGTCTGGTCGCGGTCGCGCTGTTCAAGATCGCCATGCAGCGATAGCGCGCTCTGCCCGGCGGCGTTGAGCGAATCGCAAACGGCCTGGCAATCCTTTTTGGTGTTACAGAACACCACGCAGGAGGCGGGCTGATGCTGGCTTAGTAGCTTTTGCAGCAGCGCGATTTTACCCTTTTGCGAAGTTTCAAAAAACTGCTGTTCGATAGCCGGTAGCGCATCAACGGCATCAATTTCAATAGTCTGCGGATTATTCTGCACGCGGCCGCTGATTGCCGCTATTGCTTCCGGCCAGGTGGCGGAAAACAGCAGCGTCTGGCGCGACGCCGGCGCAAAGCGGATCACGTCATCAATGGCATCGCTAAAACCCATATCCAACATGCGATCCGCTTCGTCCATCACCAGCGTTTGCAGAGCGTCCAGCGACACGGTGCCCTTCTGCAGGTGATCGAGCAAGCGTCCCGGCGTGGCGACGATAATATGCGGCGCGTGCTGCAGCGAGTCGCGCTGAGCGCCAAAGGGCTGGCCGCCGCAGAGGGTTAATATTTTGATATTCGCCAGGAAACGCGCCAGGCGACGCAGTTCACCGGCCACCTGATCCGCCAGCTCGCGGGTCGGACACAACACCAGAGACTGGGTCTGGAACAGCGAGGCGTCAACGTGCTGGAGTAGCCCGAGGCCGAATGCCGCCGTTTTACCGCTGCCGGTTTTTGCCTGCACGCGGACATCTTTGCCCGCAAGAATCGCGGGTAAAGCCGCTGCCTGAACCGGGGTCATCGAAAGATACCCCAGTTCATTCAGATTAGTGAGCTGGGCGGCGGGCAAAACATTCAGAGTTGAAAAAGCGGTCACAATAATTTCTCGCATTACATTGAGGGGCGGACAATCTGCTGGCGCGTATCCTCGCAGATCTCCGCTCCCGATGCGACAATTTAATCGGCTCATCGTCAGGCGGCGGATCGGGCAACGGGCGCGGACGTGGCTTGGGATCGTGGACCGGCACAGGATCGTTGGGTTCCGGCGGTATGGGTATTGAGTTCAGCGGTTGATAACGCATATTGACTCCCGGTGATGGACGGGTACACCAATTAAGCGTAGAAGCTGGGAAACAGAGCGCAAAAAAAAGCCGACTCATTAAAGTCGGCGTCGTACGAATCAATTGTGCTATGCAGTAATTCAAAAAAGGAAGTAAGACAATATGGAGCGCAACGCCCATCGCTTGACGTTGCATTCACCTGCGAGAGAGATATTGCCCTGAATGGGTAGATGGTTTATTGATTTCGCTCAAACATTGCCGGGTTTTCATCATCGCCATCGCGATAAAAGACGATTCTTTACAACCATTTACTACGATGCAACCACCATGTAACACCCCCAATGAGAACGACTAACATTATGCAGAAAATAGAAAAACCCATATGCCAGCTATTGCCGGGAATGCCGCCGAGGTTAACCCCGAACAGCCCGGTTAAAAAGGTACTGGGCAGAAAAACCATCGCCATGAGCGACATCGTGTAGGTTCTTCGCGATAGCGACTCCTGCATAATCTGCGCGATCTCATCGCTCATAATCGCCGTTCTGGCGATGCAGCTATCAATTTCATCCAGACCGCGGCCAAGACGCTCAGCAATATCCTGCATCCGCCGCCGATGGTCATCGCTCATCCACGGCAGCCGCTCGCTGGCCAGCCTTGCATAGACATCACGCTGCGGCGCCATATAACGGCGCATGACGATAAGCTGTTTACGCAACAGCGCCAGAAAGCCGCGCGGCGGCACCTGCTGATCGAGTAAATCATCTTCCAGATCTATAATCCGGTCATGGAGCTGCTCGATAAATTCGCTGGCGTGATCGGTCAGCGCATCGCAGACTTCCACCAGCCAGCCGCCGCCGTCAACCGGCCCGTTGCCCTCACGCAAATCGCCGAGCACATCGTCCAGCGCCAGCACTTTGCGCTGCCGGGTAGAAACAACTAACCGCTCGTCCATATAAAGACGCATCGCAACCAGTTGGTCCGGGCGCTCATCGGTGCTGCCGTTAATACAGCGCAGCGTAATTAATGCCCCATCGCCAATCCTCGTCACTCTGGGACGAGTGCTCTCCCCACCCAGCGCATCGCGTACGTTATTAGGCAGCAACGGCGTCGATGCCAGCCATTCCGCGCTATCTACATGGGTATAATTGAGATGCAGCCAACAAGGATGCTCTTTATCAATGGTATCGCTGTCGACCAGCGGCTTTACGCCGCCCTGCCCGTCGAACACCCATGCAAAAACGGCATCCGGCACGTTCAGTTCCGATCCTTTTATGGCGTCCACTGGACCTCCGTTAACTCATGCACATTTTCGTAGTCTAGCCTTACGCGACGGTTACGCAAGAGTTAATAAGCCCATCCTGCTGAATTCACTGGCGAAAAGTGGGGACGCAAAAACGAAGAACCCGCCGGCGGCGGGTCGTGGATAAACTTTGCGATACAGCGGCTAATCTGCGCGATCGTCCGTCGCCAGAACGTATGCCGGCGGCAAGACAGGTTAACGGGAGTCGTTCATTTTTTCTCTTCGGCGTATTGACGCGCGTTATCATGCAAATGGGTACACATGCTTTTATCCTCCATTGTTACAAGCAGAATAAACATAGATGAGAAATAGCTTTTTGCAAGTTAGTCATTATGGCCCGCTGAGCTTCTGCGCAAATAATTTAACAACAGCACGAGGTCGACATCATGGCGTAATTTGAATTTTGACATGATGATGCGCTTATGGGAGAAAACCGTTTTTTCGCTCAGCGCCAGCTTGCCGGCAATCTCTTTGACAGAAAGCCCCGCCAGTAGTGCTGCGGCGACTTTTTCCTGCTGTCTTGAGAGTTTGCGATGACGACAATCATGACAGCGCATATCGGATTGATTCATCGAGGGAGTCGCCTCCTGCATCCGGGCCCGCTTAATTTGCGCAATTATCCGGTAAATTTTCTCATCCTGCTGAATAAATATCATCTCCTTCAGGCATGAGGGCAAGATCCCTCCGCGCCTGCGGAACTGCTTACCTACCAGGCCAATAAGGATGCCTCCCCGGCGATGCTGTAACTCGGGATGACAAATGTACTCCTCCCCGCGGCATAAACTCAGCACCATAATATCGGTTGCGGTATCTTTCCCCTTATATATTTTATTCACTGCCGACGAGCTAAACATAGCCGCAGGGAATAAACTCTCCAGTAGAGCGTTAAAACCTAATTTAAAAAAATTATTATCATTTTTATAAATGACATTCAGCATGGTCACGATAGCCTCTGGATACCCTGTGATAGTATATCAAGCATCAGCCAGACGATAGTCGCCAGCGAAATTACGGCGATCGCCGATTTACAAAATAGTGTACAGAAAAGCATGGTACTTCCTTTTATTGCCAGGTAAAGGTCACGGTGACAACTGCATTAATCGTACCGGGCGTAACACCACCTCGCGGGCTGAATGCCCGCGCGCGCAGGCGGTAGCGATATTGATTATTCACAATCGTCCCGCTTACCGTTTTATCCTTACCTAAAGGCTGCCCTTCTGCCGTTTGTAGCTGTATGGCAATATTGTCTGCGCTACCGCTATTCTGATAAAGATCGTCCGGGCCAGCGTTATCAGCATTACCGGAAAACTGCATCGTGGCCGTTGTCGTTCCCGCAGGACAGCGTTCAATATCAAAATCAAAGGGTACCCACTCCGTCGCGGAGCCAGGCGTATAGAGAGAAGACGCCCGGATACCCTGCGAATCGGTCAAGGAAATTGTTCTTGCAACACTATCGCTGCTGATCTGGCAGGGGGCGGCAACTATTTTACCCTTGATATTCAACGAAACCACATCGCCGGCCAGTAGCGGAGCGGAAAACAATACCAGAACCAGACATAAATCATGTAATTTGGCGATCATTGCCTCTCCTATTGATAAGTCATATCCAGAGTTGCGGTCGCGTTAGCTTCGCCGGCTTTAACCACCGGCTTGGTCTGATAATAACGAGCCGTAATCGGCAAACTTTCCAGGCCGCCCGAGGATTGCTTTAGCATCAGGCGATTATTCAGCTGCACTGGCACATTGTTATAAAGCAGCTGAACGCCAACGCCATCCGCAACGGTCTCGCTGCCCTGGCCGGTTAACGCCAGCACGCTGCGGTCGCCGCTGGCGTCCGGATTCTGCGTCCCCTGGAGTTGTATATGGATATTTGCTCCGGCGTTGCAATTAAGTCCCAAATTCTGCGTGTCCGTGTGCGGAGGCGAAAAACCCGCAGCAGACCCAAACTCGGCCGCGCTTACGCTGCCGAGATCAAAACTCAATACCTGGCTCGAAATAGAGCAGCTAAGCACATTTACCTGTGAACTGGCGTCCAGGGAGATTTTGGTAAAATAATTGCCAGGAGAACCAAACCACGCCTGAGCAATTAACCCTGGCGTTAATTGTCCGGAGGTGATATTTCCGGTTTTCACCAGCGACACCGTATAATATCCCAGGTAAAAAATGTAGTTTGCGGTTACCGGAGGTAAGCTAAAATCTCCGGGCATGCCATTTACTTTGATCCCTACCCCTTCAAGGTTGGTTTGATAAACGCCGCTGACTGGCGATTCAATACCCGACAAATACACCATGGAATAATTTCCGGGGCAAGACTCTCCATTATCCGAAGTAATGGCAGCTTGCGCATAGCCCGGGGAGACGGTAGAAGCGATAGTCGCCCCTACCGGGATATCGCATTGAACATTCACCGTACCAAAACCAACGGTATTGATCTGCGCCAGTAATACCTCACAGGTCACCGCGGAACAGCAGCCAGCCGTTAAACTCAACATTAAAATAATGAGAGATATAAACTTTCTCATAGAAGTACTCTTGTGCTTGAAAAAATAACGCTAGCGACAGGTAAACTGCGCCATGCTAATTCCGCTAATGCTATTATCTGCAGCCAGAGAATAATCCACCTGACAGCGCTGCGAGTTTTTCTGGCCCCAGGCAACGTCTAAGGTTCCCTGCGGCGGCATGCCGGTTAAATAGACCTGACCTGCCTCATCGACGATAGCGCTGCGCCCTTCATTACCCATCAGATTAACCAGCGCGCCAAATGGCACCGGCTGTTGATTATTCTGTTTTAGCGTTAACAGCGCCCGCAAACCCACATTAGCAATATAATCGGCGCGGACCACCGCTCCCCGCGTCGGAATAACCGTTTTATTGGTAATCGCCAAATCGACATTCTCCGGTAGGGTTGTCGTATTCAGGCCAATATCGTTTTTACGATAGGGTGATACATTATTCGTTACGGTATAGCCGCGAAAATCGGTCTTCGCGCCATTCTGATTATTAATGTCGACGCCGGAGGCGCCAGGAGCTTTTACCAGCACATTCGTTTCACCCAACGGTTGCGAGAACGTGATGCCGTCGGCATGCGCCAGAACCCCGCCCGCCAGGCCATAGCTCAGCCGCTCGCTATTTCTGTCATAACTGTAGCCGCTCGTCAGTTCACCATAGGTGCTTCGATAATCTGCATTCGCGCTGCCGCTGTATCCGTCGCCTCCGGAACCATACCCCTGCTGAACGCTCCAGTTCAGCGAATTGCCTTCCAGTGCAATGCCGTTTATTCCGACGGAATGGGTCGCACCGCCGCTCTTGCTGCTATTCAGGGCATAATTTGCCCAGGTATTGCTGGCCAGACGCGGCAACGGAACGCTGATATTCAGTGAAATAAGCTGTTCGGCGCTCCCTGTACTGCGGTTTTGTCCACCCGATGCTCCGCCATTTTGACTTCGCGTCCAGTTAATGCCGTAGCTAATCCCTTGCCAGGCGTTGTTATAACCGGCGCTCAGCGATGAGGCTGAGCGACTGGCATGCCAGTAATCTTCACGGATCGCACTCATCATTAATGACCCTGCGCGCTCACCCAGCCCCTGACTCAGCGTCATCTCCATTCTGTTGCGCCGATGTTGGTTCACCGTGCCGGGATTCCCCCACGAGTCCAGCGTTTCCTGCATAGCGTAGTAACCGCCGGTTGAGTAGCGATATCCCGCAATAGCGAAATTGGTGCCGGTGGCGAGCATATTTTTGCTGTAGCGTATGCGCCACGATTGTCCGGCCTGTTTCTTCTCCCCCTGAGGATGCGACCATGCCTGCGTCACATCGCTGGAGAGCGCGCCGATATCGCCGAGGTTTCTTCCTAAGCCGCCGGCAATTGACTGATATTTGGCTGATTCCTGAAAGCCGCCATATAGCGTGAACCCACCGCCTGCCCCTAAAATACCCGTCATCTGGCCGAAGGGAGTTTTATCGACGCGGCGGTCCCAGGAGCGGTACTGGCCGGCCGTCAGGGCATATTTTAATCGTCCTTCGCGTTGCAGAATCGGTAACGAAGCATAGGGAACAATAAAATTTTGCTCGCTGCCATCTGCTTCTTTAATGATCACGTTTAGATCCCCGGAACCGCCGGTGGGATACATATCATTAATTTCAAATGCGCCGGGAGCTACGTAGTCCTGGTATATAACATAACCATTCTGGCGAATAACGATCTGCGCATGCGATCTTGCTATCCCGCGAATCACCGGGGCATAGCCGCGCATCGACTCCGGCAGCATGTCATCATCAGACGCAAGCTGGCCGCCGCGAAAAGGCATACTATCGAAAATATCCGCTGGCGCCGTACTGTCGCCCAGCGTCAGCTGAGCTTTTAACGCAATAATATTGCGCTGCGCGTAGCTGTAAATCGTCTCCCACTTCTCTTCCCCCTGGCTGTCATGATTCCAGGTGGAGTAGTGACGCAGCCGCCATGGTCCCAAATTTATGCCCGGACGCAGGTTGGCATATTGACTGCTGCTCTTTTCGTCCTGATGGCGCCCCCAATCGTTGGCTCCGCTAAGCATATAGTTCAGCATGACAGCGTTAATACCTTCGTCCCAACGTTCCGGGGGGACATAACCTCGTGCTACCGGTGAAAGCGCAGCTTGCGGAATACTTAATCGCAATTTTTGCATGCTAAACAGAAATTCGGACGTTGCCTGCGGGATAGCGGAGAGATCCGCACATTTCCCGGTGCCGGATAAGGCGGCAAATTGCGCCGTTTTCACCCCGTAGCTCTGTAGCAGGTCCACCGTCAGGCAAGGTTTTAGTTCTGGCACTCCGCCCTGGCGCTCAACGGCATAAAAGACGATATCCCGCGCATCAACCACCTTGTCATTTATAATCACATCGACATGATAAGTACCCAGTGCCTGAGCGCCGTTTTCAAAAGCTGAAAGGTCGGCCCCTTTCATTTCGGGGTTATCAATTTCAAGCAGCGCCGGGTTAAAAAAATCACGGCCCTGCGCGTCATTTCCCATAACGGAGAATAACAGCGTGACGCCAACCACCAGGTATGCTGGATAATGCTCCGGCTTTCGCTTTTGTGCTTTCATAAGCATTCACTCCATTACGATAGTTTTTATTGTTATTCTGTCGCTATCGCCTTAATCCTTTTTTTACGGCATGACGTTATGTATTACGCCAATTCCGCCATAGTCATTAATGAGCTTAAATGCAACTGGCGTAGAGGTTCCGCCTGAGGGAATAGCGTATGAACGGGTTGCACCTGGCGCGACGAATGTCACATCGTCTATCTTTACTGTTCCTACTTTTATTTCATTAAAATTCATATAGTACGGAGTGGGATTGGTGACCTGAAGTCGATCGCCCGTTCGCTGCCATCTGAGTTTATCCGCCTGTTCTTCAGGACTACTTTGTTTCAGCGCCGCGGGACGATAAATCAGCTTTATTCGTGTTTTCACGGCCACCTGTAAAGTATTATCCCGAGGCGTCACCGACGGAATAGATTTAATGTTTAGCCAGTACATTGATTCACGATCTTGAGATAACTGTCCGGCCAGAATAATACGCATCACGTTCTGCTGATTTTTATCCAGCCGATAAAGCGGCGGCGTAATAATAAAAGGGGCTTTATTCCCACCCGGTATTGAAGGTTCGACCCAGGACTGGATGAGATAAGCCAGGCCGTCGGGATTGGTCACGCTCAATGAAGCCTCTTTTTTATCACCCGCATAGATCACCCGCGTCCCGCCGATAATCACCCCCGCGTAAGATGTTGAAGTAAGGGTTAAAAGCGCCACCGTCGCCACTGCGGTAAAAAACTTCATTGCACACTCCAGCGATAATCAGGGCCGAGCAGTGGCCCTGATTAACGTTCAAAAATTAGTTGTAGTTAACGGTAAAGTTGGCAACCGCATTTGCCGGACCGGCAGTAACAACTGCCTGAGTCGCCTGATAAGAGGCATAAAAATCAAGATTGTTATCAGCCGTGGTGACCAACGGGTAGCTATAGCTATTGACCTGATTTAGCCCTTGCAAACTTTTATCCGCCGTCATCAGCTTAATAGCGACGCCGCTTGCCGCAGCCGGCCCCTGGGTAATAGCTAAAAGATCGCTATTGTTTAAGTCATTGGCGCCATCAAATTTCACCTTTGCTGAGTTAACGCTCGCCGGGCAGTTAATCAGCTTAATCGTGAATTTAGTTGCGTCAGACTCATCTCCTGTACTCTGGAATGAGGTGCGCGCCACGCGGCCCAAATCGACCGTCATCGTATTATTACTGCCGATATCTACGGTGCAGGCCTGGTCAAGAATTTCACCGGTAAAGTTAATGGTGCCATCAGCAGCGTGAGCGCCTGCCGCCGACAGAGCGGCGCTGATAGCAAATGTCGCCATGATTATTTTATTATTCATTTTGATACTCCTTAATTAATTTACTCTCGTTCCGCGGATAAAAACATGGCATCAAATTCGCCCGTCATCATTTCGCAGACGTTCCATTGCTTCATCATTTGTTTAGACAATAAATTATCCTGCCGGAGGCAATGCACAAGAACATACTTGTATTAAAATCTGCATTCAGGCGATATTGCCCTGTACAAATAGTGATATTAAAAAACCAACCTCATTGCTCCTGATTTAAATTTTGATATAAACCCACCCATTATCTCAAGTGATTTTTCGGTGTAATTTTACACCGCCTGAGATATTCACTCTCCGCTAGCGGTTGGCTCATAATTTCACTCTCAGTTGAATCAGCACATTGATGCCAGGCTATTCTTTTGGAGATATAAAAACGTGTCTGATAGTATAAACACAGTGAAAACAAGTATGTATGGGGCTTTATCTTTCAAACCAACGTCGCATATTGAAAATCTTATTACTCACCTCAAGCCCGGGTCTAACATATTTGAAACACATCCCAGACAAAAAATTAACTACGAGAATGATAGTTCTCGTAAATGTTACTTACTGCTCTCCGGCAGTATTGCGCTTTTTCGCACCCGGGATGGTTTTATGATGAACTCAGAGTCCGCGCCTTACGTTTTTGGCCTAAGCAATCAGCTGGCCGCAGCCGACTATCTTTATATGCAAACGATGGAGCCTTCTCGTATCGCCAGCCTGTCTTTATTTACCGCCAATACCATTATTGCCGAAAAAGACCTGTGGGAAAGCCTCGCGCATTTACTTATTTATACTGCCGGACGCGTTTACGATCACTGTACCCGCATTTCCGCACCAAGCTCATACGCGATTATCCGTTCACAATTATATGAGCTGATGCAGGAGTCCGCTGAGATTCGGCAGAGCATTACTGCGGCAAACTATATCCAGTCGCGGACATTTCTCTCTCGCAGCAGCATTATGAAAATCCTTGCCGAACTAAAAAAAGGCAGTTATATCACCACCGAACGCGGGATTTTGTTGCAGATCAAACAGGGAATCCCGTTGAAATACTGAAAGTTACGCCAAACTTGTGTCCTGTTGCCCAACGACTATCTTCTGCTAGATTTAATGTCATGGCAGATTAAACAGAATGTTCTATGGCTGCGCGCGATCGTCATATCGATATCAAAGTACCGTCACCTCATCTGACGCCTCTGCTTGCCGCGATAACCCACGATGAGGATTACCGCCTATGGAAAAAAAGCAGCAAACTTTTTTTCCGCCGTGGATCGCAACCTTTATGCCACTTCGTGCGTAAAGGCAGTGTGCTGATCGTGCGCAATGAAGATGCCTTCTCCCTCGGCATTCTTTCCGCCCCGCTGGCGTTGGGTTTTACCGTTCCACTGTCGGAACACCTTCATTTGCGTACGATGGCTGAATCTGAAATCGCTACGCTTCCCTATGAACAGGTGATGGCGATAGTCGAAGAAAAGCAGATTTGGGACCTGGTTGCTAAACACGTTATGTTTGTGACAAATAAAATTTTCATTTATAACGAGATGCTGACGGCGCCCACCAGCTTTGATATTTTGCGTTATCAGTTGCTGATGCTGATTCAGGAACCCGACGAAATCCGCGCCAGTACAGCCGCCTATCAGTATATTCTTGACCGTACTCGGTTATCACGCAGCAGTATTATGAAAATGCTCGCCGAATTAAAAAAAGGTCACTATATCCAGCTGGAAAATGGCAAACTCCTGGCCATACACCACCTACCTACCCGATTTTAAATACCGCAGCCGTTACTCAGCCCGATCTGGACTACGCGAAGGATTATTATTCGCCGGGACAAAACGCGGCAGCTGCGTCGTTAGCGCCAGACCGCCGATGCTGCCGATTTCTTTTTGCGCAAAATGCTGTATTATGCGAGTTATTGCAGCATTTTGCGGGGTCATAATAGTGCATAAAACGGCCAGACAAAAATACCTCATTGATATCCTTAGTGAAAAAGGCCAGGTCACCATCAGCGAACTGGTTGATAAACTGCAGGTATCTGCGGATACGCTGCGCCGCGATCTTAGCGACCTTGAAAAACAGGGGCTTGCCCAGAAAAACCACGGCGGCGCTATCGCGCTTAATCTCTCGATAATGAATCGCCAGAACCGCAATACGCTGCTGGCGGATACCAAGCAGCGGATCGGGAAAATGGTGGCGGAGAAGATCCCCGGCGGATCGACGCTGTTTCTTGATGCGGGTAGCACCGTGCTGGCCGTCGCCGCCTGGATACAGGGCCCGATGACGATCATCACCACCTCATTGGATATTGCACAACACTTCAGCGATCGCGCGGATATTGAGCTGATTTTACTGGGTGGAAAATGGGACCGACAGCAGCGCCTGTTTGCCGGAAGCGCGACGGTATCTCTGCTGGAACGCTATCGGGCGGATATCGCGATCCTCGGCGCCTGCGCACTCCACGCCGACCTCGGCCTTAGCGCCAGTCAGGAAGCGGATGCTGAAGTCAAGCGCGCCATGCTGGCGGCCAGCGCAGAACACTGGCTGGTCGCCGATCATCTGAAACTGAATCACTGCGAGCCCTGGCTGGTTGCCGGGCTCGCCGACATCCATCAGCTCTTTCTCGACCGGCCATGGAAAGAATTGCAGGACAACGGCTCAACACAACTTAATATCGCTGAGACTAAATAACGCGGAGATGCTTATGAGTAACGCTAAGACTATTAATATTGCCCTGATTGGCTACGGCTTCGTCGGCAAGACTTTCCATGCGCCGCTGATTCAGTCCGTCGAAGGCCTGAATCTGGCGATTGTCGCCTCGCGCGATGAAGAGAAGGTCAAACGCGACCTGCCGGACGTCACCGTCATCGCATCGCCTGAAGCGGCGATTCAGTATCCGGAAGTCGATCTGGTCGTCATCGCCTCGCCTAACGCGACGCACGCTCCCCTTGCCCGTCTGGCTTTAAATTCCGGTAAACATGTCGTCGTCGATAAACCGTTTACCCTGGATATGCAGGAGGCCCGCGAACTGATTGCGCTGGCGGAGGAAAAACAGCGGGTGCTGTCGGTGTTCCATAACCGTCGCTGGGATAGCGACTATCTGGGAGTGAAGCAGGTTATCGAACAAGGGCTTATCGGCAAAGTGAAACATTTTGAGTCCCATTTCGACCGATTCCGCCCGGAAGTACGTGTCCGCTGGCGGGAGCAGAACGTACCGGGAAGCGGCCTGTGGTTTGATTTAGGTCCGCACCTGATCGACCAGACGCTACAGCTATTCGGTCTGCCTCAGTCGGTCCAGGGAAATATCGCTACCCTGCGTGAAGGCGCGGAAATCAACGACTGGGCGCATGTGGTCCTCAACTATCCGCAACATAAAGTCGTTCTGCACTGCAGCATGCTGGTGGCAGGTGGGGTGGCGCGCTTTACCGTTCATGGCGATAAAGGCAGCGTCGTTAAACAGCGCGCTGATCGGCAGGAGAGCCAGCTGCTGGCGGGGGTGACGCCGGGGAGCCAGGACTGGGGCCAAGACGACGATAGTCTGGTCCTGTACGATGCAGACCTGCAGTCACGTGAAATCAGCGCCCCGCAAGGGGATCAGCGCCAGTACTATATTCACGTCCGCGACGCGCTGACCGGCAAAATCAACAATCCGGTATCGCCGTTAGAGGCGCTGGCGGTAATGGCTGTGCTGGAAGCCGCGGTAAAATCGGCCGAGAGCGGAACGACGCAAACCTTAGCGCTGACCGCAGAGGAACTGGCAGGTCTGAAGTAAGCGCTGCGCTAGCTGTCTGATGGCGGATTCCCGGGTCGGTGCGCCTGCATCGGTTCCGGGAAAGTTCTCTTCGCTCGCTCCCGGCGTTACGCTGACCGGGGTATCCGAGAGGGCTTGTTGGCGACAGCTTGCGGCAGCGAATAAAGCGCCCGTTCATACTGGCTTACAGTTTGACCCGCAGCAGGTCGCTGAACCGGGTGGTGTAGGCTGGAGACAGCCTGTGCCGTTTCATCTCCCAGCTACGCGTAATCCCCTGCCCGGCAAACCAGAGCCGACCTTTTTCACGCCGATTCACAAAATCAAGCACCTCCATCAGCTGTTCGCTGTTGGCGCGCGGGCGATAGTCATCAAACAGGCCTAACTGGGCCACGCCCCGGCTAAAGAAATCACCCAGCATCACACCGCACTTTTGATATCGGTGTCCCTCCCGCCAGATAGTCTCCAGGCATTTTACCGCCGCGGCGACGATATCCCGGCTATCCTGAGTCGGAATGTGAATTTCTGTCCCGGCATCGTTACCGTAATAGACGTCATTGCCGGCGAAAGGACTGGTTTTCAGGAATACCGAAACATAGCGGCAATACTGATGCTGCGCGCGCAGCCTTTCCGCCGCGCGTACCGCATGGCTGCATATGGCTTCGCGCATCGGCCCATATTCGCTTACCTTCTGACTGAATGAACGCGAACTAATGATTTGCTGTTTCGTGGGCATATACTCTTCAGGTTCAAGGCAGGACTCACCTCGTAGCTCACGCACGGTGCGTTCCATCACCACGCTGAAATGTTTTCTGATGAGGGAAGCGGGCATTTCGGCAAGTTCAAGGGCCGTGGTAATTCCCATATCATTCAGCTTTTTCGCCATGCGCCGCCCCACCCCCCAGATTTCGCCGACGGCAACCTTCGCCAACAGTTTCCTCTGCCTGGCTTGTAAAGAGAGATCGACAACACCCTCGAATTTTGGCCATCTTTTGGCCGCATAATTAGCCAGCTTGGCCAGCGTTTTCGTCGGCCCGATCCCGACCCCGACCGTCAATCCTGTACACTGCAGCAGCGTACTTCGCACGTGGCGCCCGAATGCTTCAAGCTCCTCAGTGCGATGGATGCCGCTGAGATTCACAAACGCTTCATCAATGGAATATTGATACACCGCGGGAGACAGCTCCTCAAGAAGGGTCATAACGCGCTGGGACATATCGCCATAAAGCGCATAGTTGCTGCTAAATACCGCCACCTGATGACGCTCAAACTGTGATTTCATTTTGAAATACGGCGCGCCCATCGGGATCTCCAGCAGTTTAGCCTCGTGATTCCTCGCGATTACGCAGCCGTCGTTATTGCTTAACACCACCACGGGGCGCCCACGTAAATCAGGACGAAAGACCATTTCACAGCTGGCATAAAATGAATTCACATCGACCAGAGCAAACATCAGCGCAGCCTGTTGATGCTGAAAGTGACTACGCCAAAAATCTCCAGCTCTTCACCGTCGTTGTGCAGCACAATCGGCGGAAAATCCGGATTCATCGGCAGCAGTTGCATCGTAGGGTGCGTACACAGGCGTTTAACCGTGTATTCGCCGCCGATAGCGGCAATGATGATATCACCATGCTTCGCCTTCAGGCCGCGATCCACCACCAGCAACGTACCTTCATAAATGCCGGCATCTACCATCGACATGCCGGTCGCCATAACAAAATAGGTTGCCGCAGGATGGCTGATACAAAGCTCATTGAGGTCTATCCCCTTCTCGATGTAATCCTGCGCCGGGCTGGGAAAGCCGCACGACACAAGGTCGCTAAACATCGGAATCGACAAGATTTCACGTATTTCAGCCGGTTTACTGAACATCATAATAGATCCTCTCACACCAATACTGTATTTATATACAGTATTAATTTTTCAGCTGAGTTTATCAAGCCGCCCGGCAAACATTGAGGCGAAAACATAAAAAGACGTAAAATTCTGCCTGAGACCATGACTGTCGCAGGCAGGCCACTTCCGGACCTACGTATTCCAGATGGTTTTGCACTGCGCGCTGGAAATTTCCTCAATTTGGGAGGAGGATAGAATCCGTAGATGCGCTCTTTGCACATAACCTGCTGTTGTCCACCCGACATACTGAACTGGAGATTCATATGTATTACACGTTAGGAGATAAGACTCTCCACTTTTATCGTTATCAGTGCCGCTTTTATGTTGCCCACTGGGATGGCGGCCATGTGATGACGGAGAAGTTCAAGCCGTTTGTTGCTTCTATCACCGAGAAAACGGGCATTGATGCAAAGAACGTTGAGGCGGCGGCGCGGGACTACTTCAATAACGTTGATTGAGAATGTACTTAATACCATCGCTATCGGCTCAGCCATAGCGATGATTTCCGTGGGCAAACGGCAGAAGTTCAGGCAATAGTCATGTCACGGTAACGTAAAATAAAGGCTGTAAGCTAAACCCCGGATCCCACCAGCGCTAAAACGAGGTGAAGAGATGGCCATGTTAAAAGCCAGCAATCTGGAACAGGCAAAGCAGCTACTGCAGTCCGATGATACCGTTAAAATAGAACTGGATTTCGAGCTCGACTCCGATGACTTCTTTAATTTTGCTATTGAGTACTGTACACATGGAGCAAAGCTTACGCGAGTTGGCGATCGCTTCGTAATTTCACGGAAAATAAAGTAGTCTGCGCGTTAACCTCCTGCCATTCACAGCGTCACAGAGGCCGTCGATTGATGTATCTGTGATGCTCTCAGACACAAGAAATATCTGCATAAATTGCCATGAAAAATTAATGCAGCGCGCATTTTCGTTAATCAGAGAGGAATAAGGTAGCTACGGTTACTCACCGAGGGTTAAAACGTGAAAAAACGACTAATCTGCTGTCTGTTCGGCGAAACGGCAGGTATTATTGCCCGAAGGATGCAAAAAATAGCCGATGACCGACAATGCGATCGCTTAATCAGCGCCGTTGGGGTTGAAAACTTCTTTAGCATCGCCCCCGCCGTTGATGGCGTTCTGATCGCGCCACATATTCAGTATAAAATTGCCGAATTTATTGCTGCGTTGCATTTACCTCAGGAAATTGCTGTTATTGAAAGCTTGCCCTACGCTACATTTGATGGCGAAAAGATCCTCAATTTCGCGCTGAATACAATGCCGCGTGCTCTGGTTTAGTCTGACAGTCCTGGCCACAAGAACCCGTGGAAACACGGGTTCCTGCGGAGCCAATTATCTGAAGGGCGCATCCAGAGGCACTTCGGCGTCAGGCTGGTGAGTAATGCGGTTGCGAAGGTCGCGACGAATCATCTCAATCGCCCAGAACCAAAAAATATGCCCCACTAACTCCGAAATATACTCATCTGCAGGAATATTCAATAAGGAAGGCGTCAGGCCCAGTAACGGAAATGAGATCCAGTGAACGGCAATGGTAGCAACAATCCCTGCCCACGCCCCCTGCCATAATTTGACTTTCGGAAAGATTTCAGCAACAACGCAATATCCCACCGCAAACACCAGAGAGAATATAATATGCGTCACCATAACCGGATTAATGATATGCTCGGAAAAAGTATATACCGTATGCGTGGGGTCAATTCCCAGATAGTCGCGCAAGAAAAGATACGGCGGATTAAACTCATCCCTGCCACCGGAAAAGGTTCGAGGGGGTAAAGGAACTTCCGCACCCCATTTAACGAACGCAGACATAATCCCTGCAACCACCCCGACAAATAGCGCTACGCCATAACGGCGCCTTTCCGGTTGTGTCTGAATAAAAAACTCTTTAATCGCCATATTAATCACCATTAATCCATTACATTTATTTTTCTTATCTCATTTTTAATGGCATTACGGGCAGGCAACATTGATCAAGATCACACTTTCCGGATGCCGGTGCTACCAGTTATGTACTGTAATTATGGCCATAATGCTTTCGCCTGCGAATCGTAAGCGATTTTTTTACACAAAAAAGCCGCCCGCAGGCAGCTTAGTGACAAAAGGGTGACAATATTGAATAATTTAAGATTAATGGCCCCTTTCAGGGCCGCCAGGTTACTTGCGTAACTCGAGCGATGCCGAGTTTCTGGCAATATGCGGGGCGATATTATCGAATGTAATCATTGCCGATTTACAAAAAATGCATTTCGCGCCAAACGGATTTTTTTCAGACACATCGTAAGTCGATGTTCTGTACTGTGACCCATGACAGCATGGGCACCTAAAATGAATGTGGTCAATCATGATGTTAGCCTCTTTTTGCTACAACATTCTCTACCGCAGGAACATTCACAGAAATCACCTTCCCGGCTTTCTGTTACAGCGTCATCGCGCTGCTCTGAATGGTTGAGAATAACAATGACTCATTGTCATTACTTCTGATAGATACCTCTGAAGCTTAGTCCAGATTGAGCTCTATTACTGCACCAGCGATTTTTTAATGTTGTTGTTTGCTTAATTTGCCCTCAGGGCACGTAATGTTCGGTAAATTTCAATAAAAAGTTGCGTGCTTTCAGGATAGCGATATCTCTTTTGCACTTTTTCACGCTAAACGGCGATACTAAAACTACCACTTTTGCTATCACCGTTCGCGTCAGCTTCTGAACTTGTCTACTCGGGCTTAGACCGTCATCGTTGTCGCAGGTTCAAAAAACTTAACACTATTTGCTTCACAGAATTAATTAATAACGAAAAGGAGACTCTAAAGAAGGATTATCGATGGATAACGCTTGAGATGAGAACTGCTTTACTACTCGTTTCATTACTGGATCTGTGGAGTAAATCAACTATATATTGATCGCACAAAAGTAGTTTGATAGCAAGTTTTATTTTGCTCGCGTGGCGGAAGCAAGGTTACGGCGCTCACATAATCGCGGCTTAATGGCCCGAATATTAACGCCCTGGATAGCGATTATTCGTCAGTGACCGCCTGCTGTAACAGCGCTTTGCTCCACGCATAGAAGACCCGTACCGAAGGAGGAAGGTATCTGTTTTGCGGATAAACCAGCGAAAGGGGCAAAGCGGAAGAGAAGTTCTCCAGACAGGAGACCAGCGCGCCGCTGCGCAGGTACGGCATAGCCAGATAGCTGGCAACCCGAATGAGCCCAAGCCCTTGTATTCCGGCCTGAATGTAGGAATCCGTGTCGTCGACGACCAGCGTCTCTTTCATGCGAAGGGCATAATCCCCCTCAGCAAGCGAAAAATGCCACTCGATACTCCGACCGGTACGGTGGTTCAGGTAGCCAACGGCGCGATGCTGTTCCAGTTGGTCAAGAGTTTCCGGCCGACCATGAGCGGCAATATAGTCTGGAGATGCGAGAATCGCCCAGCGAAAGCTGGCAAGCGGTCGGGCAACCAAAGTGGTCGAATCGTCGATTCTGCCCGTTCGTATCGCGCAGTCATACCCTTCCTGAATAATATCTTCTACGTCATCACTTGAACAAATCGTGATATCCAGACCGGGATACTGCTGCAGAAATTCCGGCAGCCCTGGGATAATACAATGTCGGGCAAGGGACTGCGGCATACCCACTTTAAAGCGTCCTCTGGGCTGCGCAAATCTACCGGGGAAAGAGGACTCCAGGGTGGCGATCTCAGCCAGAAGCCTTTTGCACTCTGTATAATAACTGCGGCCGTCTACCGTCACGCTAAGCTTACGGGTGGTACGCTGTAAAAGCTGAATTCCCAGGTATGCTTCAAGCTCTTTAATCACCCGCGATACCGTTGAGCGCGGCAGCCCCAGCACTTCAGCCGCTCTGGCGAACCCGTGTGAATCCACCACGCAAACATAGACCTGCATTGATTCCAGCTTATCCATTTTGCCCCTTCACCCACGAGATTGTTCCATATTTGTGAACAGTTTAACCCAATGTTGAGTCCTTATCGAATGTAGCTGATCGACCTAAACTTCCGTAAACCCAATCGATAGTGTGATCTGATCAGTAAGGAGTCAGAATGAGAGAATCTCATATTAATGCAGGTGAAAAGGTATTAGTGCTGGGAGCGGGACAGTTGGGCGCAGCCGTACTCAGCTCATTAATCCCGGCGGTCAAGCGACAAAATGGTACCGTCGCGGTTATCGTGTCGCCAGGATCGTGGGGCGATCGGGGGGAGTTGCTTTCTGCTAGCCATCAACAACTGGCGGCGGCGGGGGCAGAATTTATTGCCTGCGACGTAGCCGCTGGTACGGTTGCATCGTTAACGGGCCCGTTTGCAGAGTTTGATACCATCATCAACTGCATGGGCTTTATTGCTGGCACAGGAACCCAGATAAAGATTACCCGTGCGGTACTGGAGGCCGGAGTGAAGCGCTATTTTCCCTGGCAGTTTGGCGTAAATTACGATGTAGTCGGAAAAGACAGCGGTCAACCCGTCTGGGACGAACAGTATGATGTCAGAACATTATTACGGGAACAAATCGCCACAGAATGGGTGATTATTTCGACCGGTATGTTTACCAGTTTTCTTTTCGAGCCTGCCTTCGACGTGGTGAATTTATCGCAAAACACGATTAATGCCCTCGGCAGCTGGGATACCCTGGTTACCGTAACAACACCCGCGGATATTGGCCGTCTGACCACCGCGATTTATTTGCAACAACCGCGGGTGAGAAATGACGTTATCTTTATCGCCGGAGAAACCACTTCCTATAGAAAACTGGCGGACACCGTTGAGCGGGTAACTCAAAAATGCTTTTCAAAAAAGGTACTCACGTTGCCCACTCTACTGGAACAACTACGTTCAAACCCGGACGATGGAATGCTTCGCTATCGCGCAGCTTTTGCCAGGGGAGACGGTATGTGGTGGCCAATGAATAAAACGTGGAATGCACAAAATAATATACCTACCCAGGATATTGCCTCGTGGCTCAAAAGTAGTATTTATTAAACGCCACAGTCGTCCCGAAGAAGTCGCAGCAATGGTCGCGGGGCTGGCAGGCCCGAAAGCCTCGTTCGTAACAGGAGCCATGCAGACCATTGACGGCGCGTTTGGTGCGTGATGCCATGACGGGGTTTGGCAACCGCGAGATCCCGTCATGATTTTGTTGCGTCGGTTTTCAGCCTACGGCTAACTCGTTCACAACACTGGCGGCGCTTTTGATGCTGCGGATAGTGCCGATCCCCGTACCGAGTGAGATATAGCCTTCTTCAGCATTCCCCTCCAGCATGCCAATACGCAAGCCACGCAATCCCCCCATTGCTCTGCCGAGCTCTTCATGACTTGCGCCGGCCTTATCCATTGCGACCAAAGTTTCAGCGAGCCTGCCCGGCAGGGAGCGATAGTAGTGCGGCTGCGTGCGGAACAGCAGCAAATCAAGACCGTTGGCGGCAATAATTCTGTTTTTAATCGACAGCGGTACCCTGCTCTCTTCCGTTCCGATAAACACCGAACCGGCAAATACCCCTTCTGCGCCTAATGCGTGCGCCGCTCTGGCGGTGCGGTTATCAGTAATACCACCCGCAGCCATTAGCGGAATATTTTTCACCGCATCGGCAATCAGCGGCACGATTGAAAAAGTACCCAGCGCGGTGCCCGGCAAGGTTCCCCCTTCATCAAAACCGGTCGCGACAATGATATCGGCGCCGGCCTCTTCAGCAAGACGAGTATTTTCAGGCGTTGGATTGATATCGCGATAAATAATAGCAATGCCCGCCTGTTTAAGTTCATTAAATAACGACGGAATGATCGCCCCTTCACCGTAGCCGGTATAAACCACAGCGCTGACGCCCTCTTCTTTAATTACCTGCAGAATGGGTGGGGTCCAGATGTCATTGTCTGGAGAGGGGATCAGGTTCACACCAAAAGGCTTTTCGGTCAGTTGCTTAGTTTTACGAATCTCTTCGCGCATTTTTTCAGCGGTTTCTTCGGGCGTTGATACCGCAGTCGCGGCGGTTAATCCGGCATTAGGGCCAAGTACGCCAAGTCCCCCGGCATTGCTGACTGCGGCGACTAGACGGGCATCGGTCAACCAGGAGAGAGGGCCCTGAATCACCGGTTTTTCAATATGCAGGATCTGGCAGATACGGTTAGTTTTCATAATGGATTATCCTTCGCAGTGGCGCTACGGCGCGGGTCGTTTTTGCTGGAAGGAGTGTATGACGTTAGATTATTTAGAAAAATAGCTAAAAAAGTTCATCACTATTATAAAATTGATAACAATATCTACTCTGGCATCAGGCAAAAGAATACAGCCATGCAATTAAATCTCTTTGAATCTATAAGAATTTTTATTGAAATTGTCGAATCAGGCAGCTTTACTCAGGCAGCAGAAAACCTGCAAGTTCATCGCCCCGCCGTGACGAAAGCCTTACAGCTGCTTGAGCAGCACTGCGGTACGCGTTTGCTGCAGCGAACCACGCGTCGCATTAGCCTGACGCCTGACGGGGAAACGTTTTATCACCGGAGTAAACCTTTACTCTCCCAGGCGGATGAGCTGCTGGAGTCTTTTGGCGCCGATCGCGTACTGCGCGGCCAGCTGCGGGTTGATATGCCCATCGCTTTTGCAACTTTACTGGTTGTCCCCAGGCTTCCTGATTTTTATCGCCAGCATCCTGACCTCGAAATCATTCTTAGTAGCTCAGATCGCCGGAGAGATATGCTGCGCGATGGTCTTGACTGCCTGCTCCGCGTCGGGGAACTGGATGACGGAGACTATATCGCCCGTAAGCTGGGCAATATTAAAATGACGACCTGCGCCAGCCCGGCCTATATTGCCCGCTACGGCGCGCCGAACACGCTGGAGGATTTACAGCAGCATCAGGCGATCAACTGGATTAACAGCAACAGCCGACAAAGCATGCCGTGGACGTTTACCACGCCAGAAGGCCCCGTTGAAATGACGCTTCCCGGTAAGCTGGTCGTGGATAACTCAGAAACCTATTTATCTGCGGGGCTGGCAGGCCTGGGATTAGTCCAGGGGATGAACGTGTTTTTACAGCCTTATCTCGACCGGGGGCTGTTAGTGGAAGTCTTACCCGACAATCCTACCCCCGATCGCAAACTGTCACTTTTGTATCCGCACCGCCATCTTTCCCGCAAAGTTCGGGTGTTTACCGAATGGTTAGAGAGCTTATTGTGAAAAACAAATTTAATACCGTCCTCCTGGGTGAAATTAACAGGATTAATTCACAGCAGGACAGGCGTGCCGTCAGTAAACCTTCGCCAGGCCATAGGCTCTGCGTTGGCTGGCGGCGGCACGACAGCAGATACTCATTCCGGAAAGATTAATGCGTTCAGGACGTGATCCTGCCAGATACCATTAATTTTCAGATAAGAGTGCGCATAGCCCTCTTGCACAAAACCCAGACTTTTAAGGGTATTGCTGCTCCGCACGTTATCAGGCAGATGATTGGCCATGATCCTGTGTATCCCGTAATTCTCACGCACGTACCGAATCGCCTGCTCTAACGCTTCGCGCATCAGGCCCTTTCCCTGGCAGGCGCGATCGAGGGAAAAGCCCAGATAGCATGCCTGAAAAACGCCGAAGACAAAGTTAGTGAAGTTGATACTGCCGATGATTTGCGGTTCATTTTTTTAGGGTGAAAACCAGCATCAGGCTACGTTTTTCGTCATACTCTCTGCGCGCGCTGCTGATTCTTTGCGCAATAGTGTCTAACGTAAAATAGTCGTCATTTCGCAAGGGTTCGAATGGCGCAAGGTGAGAACGGTTTTCCAGCAAATAATGCTGTAAATGCCGTGCATGATCGGGCGCCAGTAAACAGATATCGGTGCGCTCCGTAGATAATAACTTCATCGCTTAGCCCTACTAACATGTTGGGCGATGATTATAGGAACTGGCGCAAAAATTAACAAATACAACCATAACATTTAACATCAAAACCACATACCCTTATTTCTCTAATAACTTCGCATTCGGCGCTGCGCCGGTCACTGACCGCCACGGGCACCGCTCCTCTCCTCGTGCCCGTCTCCCGTATCAGGCATCCTCGTACCTGCTCAAGTTCGCAATGTATCTATCACCGCCCGCAGCGCGGGGGAGACGTTGCGATGAGGATAATAGAGAAAAGAGCCTTCCAGCCGCTGGCTGTAACGCTGCAGGACTCTGATAAGCGCGCCCCGCTCCAGGTCGTCGGCGACCAGCTCCTGCGGAACATAGGCCAGGCCCAGTCCCAGACGGGCGGCTTTCGCTTCCATATAGCTGTCGGCAAAAGCCCACTGCCCCTGAGGCCGGTGGGTAATTTTTTTACCCTGCTCATTCAGCTCCCAGGCGTAAAGGCTACCGTCGCCAAACTGGTAAGCGATACAGGGATGGACGACCAGATCCGCTGGCGTTTGCGGGAAACCGTAGCGGCGAAAATGCTCGGGCGTGCCGACAACGGCCATCTCCATATCGGGCGAAATGCGCACTGCGACCATGCCGCCGCCGACCTCCGGCCCAAGACGCACCCCGGCATCAAACCGCTCTGCAATAATATCGACAAACCGACTTTCGCTAATAAGTTCCAGCCGGATATCAGGATAGCGCTGCTTGAACACCGCCAGCTTCGGCAGAAGGACTTTATCAATCGCATGCTGGCTGGCGTTAATGCGGACGGTGCCGGAAGGCGTGTTGCGATAATACGCCAGAGTGGAAAGCCCCGAATCCAATGCATCAAAGCCCGCTTCTACCGTTCGATAGAGCTGCTCGCCGGCCTGGGTAAGTGAAAGTTTACGGGTCGTGCGCACCAGAAGCTGTACGCCGAGCCTTTCTTCAAGTTCGCGTACGGCGCGGCTGACGCCGGATTGCGCCAGCCCAAGCCGCTGCGCGGCGGCGGTAAAGCTCCCTTCCCGCACCACCAGCATGAAAAGGTAAAGATCGTTATAGTTTTCCCGCCTCGCCATCATTCTCCCCGCTACCGTTTCGCTATTTATCACAATTTGATATGAATCTTAGCACTTTCCCCCCGCTAATCAGCACTCTGACTGCTAACTATAATCAGCGCACTGCAACAAAGCACAGCAGCGTTGTCCGTATGAAACCTGTATCAGGAACCTGTTTTAGGGGAAATATTGATGAAAGCGTTCACCAGAAAACTGACGGCCGTCATGCCAGCCATGCTGCTATGCGCATCATTAAGTGGAGTAACAACCATGAGCTATGCCGATACAACCAATCCGAACGCGCCCGTTTCGCTGATCGAAACCTGGGACAAAACCTTTACGAAAAGCGCGAAAGTCGATCACCGCAAGGTGACCTTCCAGAACCGCTACGGGATCACCCTGGTCGGCGATCTCTACATCCCTAAAGATCGCGGCGAGCGCAAGCTGGCGGCGATTGCCGTAAGCGGCCCCTTCGGCGCGGTGAAAGAGCAGTCCAGCGGGCTGTATGCCCAGACCCTGGCAGAACAGGGCTTTGTCACCCTCGCCTTCGATCCTTCGTACACGGGGGAAAGCGGCGGTCATCCGCGTAACGTCGCCTCGCCGGATATCAATACTGAGGATTTCAGCGCGGCGGTGGATTTTTTAGGATTGCAAAACGAAGTGGATCGCAACCGAATCGGCCTGCTCGGCATCTGCGGCTGGGGCGGCATGGCGCTCAACGATGCCGCGATGGATACCCGCGTCAAAGCGGTGGCCACCAGCGTTATGTACGATATGAGCCGCGCGATGGGCCACGGCGTTGGCGACGGTAAAGATCGTTATACCACCGCCGATCGCCGCGCCGTACTGCAATATCTGAACGCGCAGCGCTGGAAAGATGCGGAAAACGGTACCTTCGCACCGGGCGGACATGACATTTATGTCGATGAGAAAGGCAACGCCAGCGCGGGCGATCGTATCCTGCCGGAAATCCTGCCTGCCAATCCGAACCCGGTATTGAAAGAGTTCTTTGATTATTACCGCATGCCGCGCGGTTTCCACGCCCGCTCCGTCAACTCAACCGGCGCGTGGAACGCGACCATGCCGCTGTCGTTTATGAATATGCCGCTGCTGAGCTATGCCAATGAAGTCACCATCCCGACGCTGATCGTAACCGGTGAAAATGCCCACTCACGCTATTTTGCCGAAGACGCTTTTAAGGCTATCGGCAGTAAAGAGAAAGAGCTGGTCATTGTCCCAGGGGCGAACCATGTCGATCTGTATGATAATGCGGCCGGTAAAATCCCGTTTGCCAGATTTGAACAGTTCTTCAAAACCAGCCTGAGATAACGCCCCCGAGCCGCCCGTCTTTGCGGGCGGCTGACCCTCGCGCCCATGACTTTTCACCGCCTTTTTTGCCGCTATTCCATGCCAGGCGTCCTTTGCGGCAGGGCCTGAATCTGGCCGAAAAAATATCCAGAGATGTCCATCATGTCCATATTGAGTCGTAATACACCACACCCTCAACCCCCCGCCCACTGGGGCGGCGTCTTTGCCATGACGCTGTGCGTTTTTGTCCTTATCGCTTCCGAATTTCTGCCGGTCAGCCTGCTGACGCCGATTGCCAGAGAGTTAAATATCACCGAGGGGCTGGCAGGCCAGGGCATTGCGATTTCCGGCGCCCTGGCGGTGCTGACCAGCCTGACCATCTCTGACCTTGCCGGCAGTCTGAATCGTAAATATCTCCTGCTGGGGCTGACGGTGCTGATGGCGGCGTCGGGAATGATTGTTGCCCTCGCCCACAACTATGCGGTTTATATGGCGGGAAGAGCCCTGATTGGCGTCGTTATCGGTGGCTTCTGGTCCATGTCGGCGGCCACCGCTATCAGACTGGTGCCGGCGCACCAGGTTCCCCGTGCGCTGGCGATTTTCAACGGCGGTAACGCGCTGGCAACCGTCGTAGCGGCGCCGCTTGGCAGCTACCTGGGAGCCACCGTCGGCTGGCGCGGCGCTTTTTTCTGCCTCGTGCCGCTGGCGATAGCTGCATTCATCTGGCAGTGCGTCAGCCTGCCAGCGATGGAAAGCGCCACAGCGAGTCGGCCACGCGGTGCTTTGCTTCGTCTGTTCAGCCGCCCCATCGTCGCCATCGGCCTGCTGGCCTGCGGACTTTTCTTTATGGGCCAGTTTGCCTTATTTACCTACGTGCGGCCATTTCTGGAAACGGTAACCCATATCAGCGCCTCAGGTCTGTCACTGATTCTGCTCGCTATCGGCGTCGCGGGTTTTATCGGCACTCTGTGCGTTTCGACGCTCCTCAACGCCCGGTTTTATCAGACCTTAATCACCCTCCCGTTGCTGATGGCGGCGATTGCCGCAACGCTGCTTCTGGTCGGCCACCACGTCTGGCCCGTTGCCGTACTGTTAAGCTTATGGGGAATGCTGGCGACGGCGGCGCCAACCGGCTGGTGGACCTGGATAGCGCGGACCCTGCCCAATGATGCCGAGGCGGGTGGCGGCCTGATGGTCGCCGTCATTCAGCTGTCGATCGCGCTGGGTTCAACTGCTGGAGGTTGGGCATTCGACCGCCTGGGGTGGCAAAGCGCGTTTGGCTTAAGCGGCATTTTGCTGCTTGCCGCGGTGGGTATGACTTTGCTCACCAGCCGTCAACCGGCGAAATAAGCTCACGGAATCCGATACGAGCAGCGGAGTTTTCTCGTCGCGGGTAATGCGTATAATGCGGCTTGCATTCACGCTGAAAAATAACCGCGGCTCATATTATGCATCTCAACCGGTGTTGCTGGCTGCTACTGATCTTCGCAGCGATCGGTAGCTTTTTTACCTCCTGGCCCTTTGCTGTCTGGCTGCTGCTGATTAACGTACTGACGCTGGTGATTTATGGCGTGGATAAAATGGCGGCGCGCAGGGCCTGGCGTAGAGTGCCCGAGGCCACTTTACTGACATTTGGCCTGTTGGGCGGCTGGGCTGGAGCCATAGCGGGCCAAAGGCTGTTCCGCCATAAAACGCAGAAGCAGCCGTTCAGGACCTGGTTCGTCATCAGTACGATGGTCAGCATCGCAGGGATGGCGGCGATTTATGGGTTGTATGCTTTTTCCGCTCACTGAGCGATGGCAACGCTGGCGGCGGGTAAACGGGGCAAGCCATTCAACCCGCCGCTATTCGTAGTATATTATTGAGAGTATTGTTGATTATCAGGTGTACCTTATGACCTACTCCATCGGTGAATTTGCGCAGCTTTGCGGCATTAACGCGACCACGCTTCGCGCCTGGCAGCGTCGCTACGGCCTCCTTAAGCCACAGCGTACCGATGGCGGCCATCGTCTGTACAGCGATGACGATATTCAGCAGGCGCTCAAAATTCTCGACTGGGTCAAAAAAGGGGTGCCGGTCAGCCAGGTCAAGCCCCTGCTGGCCCGTCCCGGCGCGCGACGGACAAATAACTGGCTCACCTTGCAGGAAAGCATGCTGCAGCGACTGAAAGAGGGAAAAATCGAATCACTGCGCCAGCTGATTTACGACGCCGGTCGTGAATATCCCCGCCCCGAGCTGGTCACCGAAGTGCTGCGCCCGCTGCGTAGCCAGGTTTCCGCCAATGTCCCGGCAATCATGACGCTGCGCGAAATCCTCGATGGCATCATTATCGCCTATACCTCCTTTTGCCTCGAAGGGGACAAAAAAGCGCCCGGCGATAACTATCTGATCACCGGCTGGCACCTGACGGACGCCTGCGAAATCTGGCTTGAAGCGCTCAAGCGCACCGGCAAGGGTCACCGCATCGACGTCCTTCCCACCCCTCCCGCAACCCTTGCACCGGAGATCCTGCCAGAACGCAAATGGCTGCTGGTGACGATCGGTAAACTCTCGCCTGCCCGGCAGAGGCAGATTGAACGCTGGCAGCAGCAGGTTGTCTCGCTGGAGATTGTCGCGCTGTAATGGCATGCGCCACACCCCGTGGCGCAGCGAACAGGCCCCTCAGTATCGCCCCAATAAAAATCCCCCTCTCCTTTTTCGTACAACTTTTTCGCACCCGCTCGCAGACGCCTCTTTTCTCGCTAACGCCTCCAGAACCACGCATCAAAGTTTCAATAATAACCACATGATAAATAACAACAATAAAAAATATTTTCACCAAAACTTGGACAAATATTATTAATTGTGTAAGTTTTAACTATGCCACATTGTTTACTCAGGAAGTGACCTATGCGTCCCTCGTCGTCCGCCATCAGTCGTTTTAGCGCGTACTATGCCACGCTTGATACCCAGCCGCCCTCAGCGCTGGCCGAGCTGTACCATGCCCATGCCGTGCTGATCGATCCTTTTGGCCAACATCAGGGACTGGCCGCAATCCAGGATTACCTTTCACACCTGCTGGCTAACGTGGATCACTGCCATTTCACCCTCGATGCCCCGCTCTGCGCCGGTCAACGCTTTGCCGTCGCCTGGACCATGCACTGGTCGCATCCGCGACTTGCCGGCGGAGCGGCGCTAGAGCTTGCGGGATGTTCAACGGTCACCATTGAGGACGAACGCATTATTCATCAGCGTGACTACTACGACGCCGGAGAGATGCTGTATGAACATCTTCCCCTGCTGGGATCGGCGGTGCGCGGCGTCAAGCGGAGGGTGCAGAAATGATGACTGTTCTGATCACCGGCGCCAGCTCCGGCATTGGCGCCGGGCTCGCCAGATCCTTTGCTGCGGATGGTCATCTTGTCATTGCCTGCGGCCGCGATCCGTCTCGTCTGGCGGCGCTACAGCAGCACAGCCCCAACATCCGCGTTCTCTCATTCGATATGACGGACAGGGATGCCTGTCGCCAGACGCTCGCTAACTGCCGCGCCGATTGGGTCATTCTCTGCGCCGGGACCTGCGAATACCTCGATCGCGGCATGGTTGATGCAAGACTGGTTGAAAGAGTCATCACCACCAATTTTCTCGGGCCGGTGAACTGCCTGGCAGCGCTTCAGTCGCAGCTGTCAGCCGGGAATCGCGTGGTGCTGGTGAGCTCGATGGCGCACTGGCTGCCCTTTCCACGGGCCGAGGCCTATGGGGCATCGAAAGCGGCGCTGACCTGGTTTGCCAACAGTCTGCGCCTGGACTGGGAGCCACGAGGGATCGCCGTCACGGTCGTTTCGCCAGGGTTTGTTGATACCCCACTAACGCGTCAGAACGATTTTTCAATGCCTGGACAGGTGAGCGTGGAGCAGGCGGTGAAAGCCATTCGCCGCGGCCTGGCGAAAGGTCACGATCGTATTGCCTTCCCGACTGGCTTTTGTCTGCTTCTGCGCCTGCTGGCCGGGCTTCCTGAAAGTCTTCAACGCAAGCTGTTACGCAGGATGGTACGGTCATGAAAATCGCGATTATTGGCAGCGGGATTGCCGGGCTGACCTGCGCATGGCGTCTTGCCGCGCAACACCAGGTAACCCTGTTCGAAGCTGCATCCACGCCGGGAGGGCACACCGCAACGGTGGATATCGCCACGCCGCAGGGTACGTGGGCCATCGATACCGGATTCATTGTGTATAACGATCGCACCTATCCGCACTTTATCGGCCTGCTGAGCGAGCTGGGGATCCGCGGCCAAAAAACGCAAATGAGCTTTTCGGTCCATAACCCGCAGAGTGGCCTGGAGTATAACGGTCATAGCCTGAGTTCGCTTTTCGCCCAGCGACGCAATCTGCTTAAGCCGGCCTTCTGGGGGCTGCTGAGAGAAATCGTCCGTTTTAATCGGCTGGCGAAGCAGGCTCTGGGAGGCGCGTTCGACCCGGCTGCCACGCTACAGACCTTCCTCGAGCGCCACCGCTTTAGCCCTTTTTTTGCGCGCCACTACATTCTGCCGATGGGGGCCGCTATCTGGTCTTCGTCGCTACAGGAGATGCGTCGCTTCCCGCTGGCGCTGTTCTTACGCTTCTTTGATAATCACGGCCTGCTGGATATCCGCCAGCGTCCGCAGTGGTACGTGGTGCCCGGCGGCTCGCGCGAATACGTCCGCGCCCTGCTTGCCCGGTCTGGCGATCGCCTGAGCCTCCGCCTCAATACGCCGGTGCAAAACGTTATCCGCGGTCAGGATGGCGTGACGTTGCAACTGGCAACGGGAGAGGAGCATTTCGATCAGGCTATCTTCGCCTGCCATTCGGCCGATGCGCTGGCCATGCTGGCGGAACCCACCGTCGCCGAACGCGAGATTCTGGGCGATATCGGCTGGCAGCGCAACGAGGTGGTTCTGCACAGCGATCCCCGCTGGCTGCCGGTGCGTAAGCGCGCCTGGGCCAGCTGGAACTATCGCCTGAGCGAGCAGGATCAGGCCAGCGCCTGCGTCACCTACAACATGAATATTCTTCAGGGCCTGCCTGCCGACGCCCCGCTGTTCTGCGTCACCCTCAATCCGCCGACGCCGGTGGACCCGCGCTTCGTCTGGAAACGTATGGTCTATGAACATCCGTTGTTTAATCCACAAAGCGGGTCGGCTCAGCTGCGGCGCGAGGAGATCAACGGCCGCCAGCGGAGCTGGTTCTGCGGCGCGTACTGGTATAACGGCTTCCATGAAGATGGCGTGCGCAGCGCCCTCGATGTGGTCAACGGCATCGCCGCGACGGAGAATCGCTGAAATGAACAGCTGCCTGTATGAAGGGGTATTACGCCACCGCCGTCTCCAGCCGAAAGCACACCATTTTCGCTATCGCATCTTCATGGCCTGGCTCGATCTGGATGAACTGGACCTGCTCAGTGAAGTGGGTATCCGCCGCAATAGTTTTGCTGCCGCCTCTTTTTACGATGCGGATTACCCGCTGGGTACGCCGCTGAAAGCGCAGGTTCTGAATCGGCTGGAAAGCCTGACCGGCGCGCGTCCGGATGGCCGCGTTATGCTGCTGACCCAGCTGCGCTATCTGGGCTTTCATTTTAACCCGGTCAACTTTTACTACTGCTATGACGGCGCAGGCGCCCTGCGCTGGGTACTGGCAGAAGTGCGCAACACGCCGTGGAATGAACGGCATTACTACGCCGTGGACGGCCAACGGACGCGTCCGCTGGATAAGGCATTTCACGTCTCGCCGTTTAACCCGATGGACATGGTCTATCACTGGCGATTCAACCGGCCCGGTAAAACGCTGCATATGCATATTGAGAACCATCAGACGGCAAAAGTCTTCGATGCCACGCTGGCCCTGAGCCGTGAACCCTTAACCCGGGCCAACCTGCGAGGGCTGCTGCTGCGCATTCCGCTGATGACGCTGAAAACCGTTCTCGCGATTTACTGGCAGGCGCTACGGCTGTGGCTCAAGCGCGTGCCGCTGTACAATCATCCTGTCAGCAGGAGTGAACGCTCATGACCGATCCCGTTTTTGCGCTTGAGCCCGATATCCCGCGCAACGTGCGTATCGCGCGCTGGTTGCTCTTTCGTCTGTTGAGCGGCATTCGTGAAGGCTCGCTCACCGTTCGCGAAGGGGCGCAGACCTTTCACTTTGGCGACCCCGCCGCGACGTTACGCGCCGACGCGCACGTCCTCTCCGCGTGCGTCTACTGGCGCTTACTCACTGGCGGCAGCCTTGCCGCGGCGGAGGCCTGGATGGACGGCGAATGGGAGAGCCAGCAGTTGACGCAGTTGCTGCAGATCCTGGCGCGCAACGGCCAGGTGCTGGGACGGCTGGAGCGCGGCTTCCGGCTACTGGGCAAGCCCGTAGAACGACTGCGCCACTGGACGCGCCGCAACTCGCGCGCGCAGGCGAAGGAGAATATCGCCGCCCATTACGATCTGGGCAACGACTTTTACACCCGCTTTCTTGACGACGAGCTCCTCTACTCCAGCGCGCTGTTTACCGATGACGGTCAGGATCTCACCCAGGCCCAGCGGGCCAAAATGGCGCGCCTGTGCGAGCGTCTGGCGCTTACGCCCGGCGATCATTTGCTGGAGATCGGTACCGGCTGGGGAGCAATGGCCGAATTCGCCGCTCGCCATTACGGCTGTCGGGTCACCACCACCACCCTGTCGCAGGAACAGTTTCAGTGGGCCAAAGCGCGGATTGCCCGCGCCGGGCTTCAGGATCGCGTCGACGTGCTGCTCTGCGATTATCGCGATCTTACCGGCCAGTACGACAAGCTGCTGTCGGTGGAGATGATTGAGGCCGTGGGCCAACGCTATCTGCCGGCTTTTTTCCGCACCTGTCAGGCGCGCTTGCGTCCGGGCGGCAGGATGGCGATCCAGGCAATCACCATCCAGGACCAGCGCTATCGCGGCTACAGCAAAAGCGTGGATTTTATTCAGCGCTATATCTTTCCGGGCGGATTTTTGCCCAGCATTACAGTGATGAACGGACTGATGACGCGCCATACCGATTTTGTGATGCGCGATCTGTTCGATATGGGCCCGGACTACGCCCGTACCCTGGCCCACTGGCGGCAGCGTTTTCTCCACGCCTGGCAGGATATCGAGAAGCTCGGCTTTGATGAACGTTTCCGCCGCATGTGGCTTTATTACTTCGGCTACTGTGAGGCCGGATTTAACGCCCGCACCATCAGCGTCGTGCAGCTCACCGCGGAGCGAACATCATGAAACGCATTTTGACCCTTGGCCTCGCGCTGCTGATGCTGGCGCTGGCGGGCTGCAGCGCCGAAGTGACCGATTATCGACAGCAGCAGCCGGCGCTGGATATCTTCCACTATTTTCAGGGTAAAACCGAAGCATGGGGGATGGTGCAGGATCGCAATGGCAAGCAGCTACGCCGCTTTCATGTTGAGATTGACGGTGAGGTTGTTGGCGACACGCTGACGCTACATGAACGCTTTGTCTACGATGATGGCGAAAAGCAGCAGCGGGTATGGCGCATTCGCCGCACCGGCGACAACCGTTATCAAGGCACCGCTGGCGATATTACCGGCGTGGCGCTTGGCCAGGCATCGGGCAACGCTTTTCACTGGCGCTACAGCATGAACGTAAAAGCCGAGGGTAGCCGCTGGCGACTCGATTTCGACGACTGGATGTTCCTGCAGGACGGCGTGCATCTGTTCAACAAAACGGAGATGAAGAAATTTGGCGTTACCGTCGCCACCGTCACCCTTTTCTTCACCCGGACAGCACAATAAAAGAGGATTATGCCATGAGCACACAACCTGTGATTGGGATCAGCGGATGTTTGACCGGTGCGGCCGTGCGATTCGACGGCGGGCATAAGCGAATGGGATTCGTGATGGATGAGCTGGCGCAATGGGTCGCGTTTAAGCCCGTCTGTCCGGAGATGGCGATCGGCCTGCCCGTTCCCCGGCCTGCGCTGCGGCTGGTCCAAACTCGCGAAGGGGATATCCGCATGCGCTTCACCCATGCTCCGCACGACGACGTAACGGAGAAAATGGCCGATTTTGCCAGCGCCCACCTTACGACGCTGGGCGAACTATCGGGATTTATCGTCTGCGCCAAATCACCGAGCTGCGGTATGGAGCGCGTGCGGCTGTATGATGATAAGGGCAATCGCGGACGTAAAGAAGGCACAGGGTTATTTACCGCCGCGCTGCTGGAGAAATATCCCTGGCTACCGGTAGAAGAGGACGGTCGCCTGCACGATCCGGCGCTGCGTGAGAATTTTGTCGAAAGAGTTTTTGCCCTGCACGAGCTCAACTGCTTGCACAAAAGTGGCCTGACGCGCCGTGGGCTGCTGGATTTCCATAGCCGCTATAAGCTTCAGCTGCTGGCTCACCATCAGGCGGGTTACCGGGAAATTGGCCCGTTCGTTGCCTCGCTGCATGAATGGGAGGATCTGGAGGCTTTCTATGTGGCGTACCGCGACAAATTGATGGCGATCCTGAAAAAGCCCGCCTCGCGTAAAAATCACACCAACGTACTGATGCATATTCAGGGCTATTTCCGTAACCAGCTGAACAGCCGCCAGCGCGGCGAGTTACGCGACGTGATCCTTAACTATCGCTCCGGACTGCTGCCGATCCTCGCACCGCTAACGCTGCTTAAGCACTATCTGGCGGAATACCCGGATCGTTACCTGCAGACGCAGAACTACTTTGATCCCTATCCGCAGGATCTGGCCCTGCGCCTGACGGTGAATTAAGTCTACAGAACCCGCGATCAGGCCGGCGCAGGCCAGCCTGTTCGCGTAGATGCCGACAGACCTGGAACCACGCCTCAAACATCCCGCCGACATTTAACGAATGCAGCCGTTCGACGCTGCTGTCGTTCACTTTGGCGATGTGCTTATTGTCCTCCCGGCCGCCGGGGACGTAGAAGCGCAGCATCGGGCGGCTCTCCGCCCCCATGCCAATGGCGATGTTTTGCGACAGCGTCAGCTTCCAGCCTTGGTTATCGCCGCCCCGATCGTAATCGACGCGCTGATAGCTTGCTTCCAGCCAGGTCGAATGCACATCGTTCCAGAAGTACACTGGCCGCACGATGGCGCCATCGTTTTACGGTTGTCGCTAGTGTCCTTGCCGTTGTCATAGTCGCGGAAGGCCAGCGGCGATAACCGCCATCGTTGATGTAAGTTTTTTATCATTGTCATGTTTATCTCAAGACAGGTTAATTTTATTCAGATAATAACAATCCCATTCCGGGCAGGCAGAATATGCCGCTATCATGAGAGCAATTTAATTTTTATTTTGTCCGGCCACTGAGATTTTTTCACTATTCGGGTTGTCGCACCTCCCTAATAAACGAGTCATCATTAACGCTAATCCGCATAAATCCACCCTAAGGATAATTCGCGGACCAGCAGTGAACTCAGTAACGGCTCTGGCATTTGCGACGGAACGTATATCCTTATTCCAACAGCCCCCAGCTATTTTTCATAGGGTATAAGGAAAACCCTGCAGATATATCCTTACGATTATTGCGGCATATACCCGGCAAGTCTTCATCGGCTGCATAAATGCAAAACAGTATGGGTAAAAACGTTATTGTCCCGGCCCTCTCCTTTTCGACTGCATGCCTTTATTGCAGTGCAAGCGTCCACAAGGCTTGCGGATCGGCCAACCACCCGCCGGCAGTGATGGACGTATTAACCTGCGCTACCGCCAGGAACACCGTAACGACTCGACTGCGACAGCGCCGCGCTGGTGGTAAAAACGCTGACCGTGCCCCTCGCAAAATACCGTTGCATGCTAAACGCCAAAATCAAGGGAAAAGTAAATTAATAATTGTGACACATCCTCTATTCTCCTGCCCGGTCATTGAATTACGTTATTTCACTCAGCGATTAAGAAAAGCCCCAAATGTGAGCCATCTCGCAAATAACAGCTTTATATATATAATACTCGGGGAGCTATCTGGCGTACATTTTATGCAGGAATGCAAGTTGTAAGGGATAAAATGGTGGTTTTAGAAAATTCCAACGCAGGCGGAATAGCATTTTTGTGTAGCGACTCAACATACTCTGGAGTTGCCTTTGCTTTGATGATCACAGAAGTAAAAAAACATAATAAATTAATTTAAAAACGTAATAGATTCTTCGAGATCATTTATGTCAGAAAGTGTTACACATCTACACAACAAGCCGGAGTCTGCTCAGCATGGGTAAAAACATAATGCAAAGTCGCCATGACGAATATCATAAATTAACTCGCGGGGAACGTATTGGTTATGGGATGGGCGACTTTGCTCAAAACCTGGTTTTTGGCACAATTGGCGGTTTTCTTGCTTTGCACATGCTGACGGTTAATACCATCAGTACAGCAACGGCAGGGTTTATATTCCTTTTTGTCCGCATCATCAATGTCTTTTGGGATCCGATGGTGGGAACTTTCGTTGACAAGAGAACATCGAACGCCGGGAAATACCGTCCCTGGCTGCTCAGAGCCGGCGCGCCGCTGGTGATCCTTTCCGCTTTACTTTTTGCCCCGATCCCCGGCGTCCGCGGTTCAGTCCCTTTTGCTTTTATCATCTATCTGGCGCTGGATTTAGTCTATTCGCTCGTGAATATTCCTTATGGTTCACTTAACGCTTCACTGACGCGCGACCCGGAATCGATTGATAAGCTCACCAGTACGCGAATGATGCTGGCCAACAGCGCCAACCTGCTTGTCTATACTCTGTTCCCGATGTTTGTACAAATGGCTTCGCCTAAAGATCGCAGCCTGAAGGACACCGGTTTTTTTGGTATTGAACTCAATCTGGGTAACTATACCGATCCTTCTGCGAACTATGCCTGGTTTGGCGTTTACTCAATTTATATGTTTATTGGCGCGCTGGCGCTTTTCATCTGCTATAAATTCACCAAAGAACGTGTGGTGGCGACAGCGGAACAGACGGCTAACGTCAAAACCACCGATCTTTTTCTTGAGCTCAAACATAATCGCCCGCTGGTTATTCTCGGACTGTTCTTTATGCTGGCCTTTACGTTCATGTTTTTTATGAACACGGTAAATGGCTTTTTCAATCAGTACGTTGTTGGCCATTCAGAATGGATGGGGGCAGTTGGCCTGGTCGCCTCTATTCCGGGCATTGCTTTCCCCATTTTCTGGCCGCGACTCAAGAAAATTTTTGGCAAAAAAGGGTTCTTCCATCTTTTTCTGGCCATGTTCATTGTCGGTGAATTATTAACCTATATTTGGTCGCGCGAGGGTATGCACGATGCGCTGTGGCTTGCTTATATCGCGACATTTATTAAACAGTGGGGCTTAACGTCAGCGACCGGCTTCATGTGGGCGCTGGTGCCGGAAGTGATTGCATATGGCGAACTAAAATCGGGCAAACGAAACGCTGCCATCATTAACGCTATTATGGGGCTCTTTTTTAAGATTGGCTTTACTATCGGCGGCGCGATTCCTCTGTGGTTGCTGGCCGTTTATGGCTTCAATGAAACCGGCGCCCGGCAAAGTGCCAGCGCAATCGAGGGGATTATAATGACCGCAGTTTGGATCCCGATTGCTTTGGCGATTATTTCAATGATCATTATCCAGGTTTATCCCATCTCGGACAAAAACGTGACCGATATCAATCGTCAGCTTGATGAGATACGCGTGTAGTTAAAAATATAAATCTGACGCAGTTGGAACTTTTAAATAAAAAAGGTGTAATGATATGTCTCTTATTCAAAACCCTATTTTACGTGGATTTAATGCCGACCCCAGTATTATCCGTGTTGAGGACACTTACTATATCGCCAACTCTACATTTGAGTGGTTTCCTGGCGTTCGTTTACATGAGTCAAAAGACCTTGAGCACTGGAATCTTCTCCCTGCGCCTTTGTCAACGACCACCCTGCTGGATATGAAAGGCAACCCCTCATCCGGCGGCATTTGGGCGCCGGCGCTCTCCTGGGCCGACGGTCAATTCTGGTTAGTGTATACCGATGTCAAAGTCACCGAAGGCGCCTTTAAAGACATGACTAACTATCTGACCACCGCAACCGATATTCGCGGCCCCTGGAGCGATCCTGTCAAGCTTAACGGCGTGGGTTTTGATGCCTCTCTTTTCCACGATGATGATGGCCGAAAATATATCGTGCAGCAAACCTGGGATCATCGCGAATATCACCACCCTTTTGACGGCATTACGTTAACCGAACTGGATACCAAAACCCTGAAATTAATGCCAGGAACCGCGCGTACCATTTATCGTGGGACTGCCGTTGGCCTCGTTGAAGGGCCGCATCTCTATAAACTCAACGGATATTATTATCTTTTTGCCGCTCAGGGAGGGACCGTATTTACCCACCAGGAAGTGGTTGCCCGCTCAAAAACGCTGGAAGCCTACAGTTTTACCACCGAACCGGGAGACGTCTTCTTAACGAATGTTGATACGCCAGACAGCTATATCCAAAAGCAAGGGCATGGCGCCTTAGTTTCTACCCCAGGAGGCGAATGGTACTATGCCTCGCTCTGCGCTCGTCCGTGGAATCGCCCTGGCGAGTCGGTCTACGATCCTCGCGGCTGGTCAACCCTCGGCAGAGAAACGTCGATCCAAAAAGTGTACTGGGATGAAGATGGCTGGCCGCGTATTGCGGGCGGTCACGGCGGTAAAACATTCGTCGAGGGGCCGAAAGACGCCATTTATACCGAAATTGCAGAGGATCGTAGCCAGCACGACGACTTTACCACGCCGACGCTCGATCCCAACTGGAATACGCTGCGGGTGCCCTTTAGCGAGAAAATGGGTACTACCGGACACGGAAAACTCACCTTAATCGGCCAGGGCTCTTTAGCCAATACGCACGATCTGTCGCTGATTGCCCGCCGCTGGCAAGCCTTTTATTTTGATGCCCAGGTAAAAGTAAAATTTGATCCGTTCAACTACCAGCAAATGGCAGGATTAACGAATTACTATAACGATCGCCACTGGAGCTTTGTGTTTGTTACCTGGAATGAAATTAATGGAAGGGTCATTGAGATAGGGGAAAATAATCGCGGAAAATATACTTCCTATCTGAAAGATAATGCCATTAAGGTGCCAGAGCATGTCGAATATGTCTGGTTGCGCAGCAAAGTCAGGAAGGAAACGTATAGCTATGAATATAGCTTTGATGGCGTCGCGTTCACTGAAATCCCGGTCAGGTTAGATGCCGCTATCCTTTCAGATGACTATGTCTTGCAGAGCTATGGCGGTTTCTTTACCGGAGCGTTTGTTGGCCTTGCGGCAGTCGACTACTCCGGCTATGGCGCCAGCGCTGAGTTTTATCATTTTGATTATCAGGAACTTGGCGATTCGTTAGTTGGTAATGAGGTTTATAGCTGGGAAGCCAGTGAGTTACGTAGTTATTAAACGGCCCGCAGGTCAGGGGTAGCCAAACGTCTCTGCAGGCGGAGCTGGCGCGGCGGACCGCGCCAGCTCGCAAGAAAAGCGTCGATGGCGCGTTTTCATCTTTAACGCGCATCATTCCCCGGCGGGCACGGGCCGTCGCCGGTTCTCATCAAACTTCAGCGTTGGACGAGCTGATGATACCAGCCTGCAAAACCTGGATTGCGGAATGTGCCTCCAGGTAATGCTGCTGCTTCAGATGACGAATAAGCACCCTTCCCTCGGGCATAAATACGGTACCATAACGTACCAGGCCAATACCCCTCAGCTCAGCATCAAGCCCATAGCGCAGCTCGCCCGCCATCGCCTGCGCCAGCAGAACCACCTTCACTTTCTTTAGCCTGGGCTCATATTTAAGCAACACGGTCGACAGGATGCTCATCAGTTCATGGGCCGTCCCTGGCATACCCTGCAGAATTTTAGTCATATCCGGCAGGCCATAATCCGGAAGATGCGCCAGCGTCCCTGCGCGACAGTTAAGAATGCGCTGCATATTATCCAGAACCGACAGAATCACCTGGGTTTCTTCGCTCACCTGGTCCAGTGCAGTCCCTCCGGCAAAATTGCCGTAGAGCATTTCATACAGAGAAGTTCCCCCCATCATCAGTCATCCTTCTTCGGTTGCAGCGTCAGACGATGTTGGCTGGCTTCAATAACGCGCGGTTTGTCCGGATCGAGGTCGTCGCGTCTCAGTACCAGCTTCCAGTCATTCCTCACCATATCCGGCGCCCGAAACAGCCCCACCACCGCGATAAACTGCGTTCTTTCATCCATCGGCATGTCGAGGCTGGCGTCTGCGCCGGGTTTCACCACCAGGCTATGGCTGGCAAGCAGTTCGTTTCCGGCAGCATTATCGCCTTCCGAAGCCAGCTGCTGATAGAGCAATTGATCAAACGCCTTACGGTCCCTGAGCTGGTACACCCATACCATCACCGGCTGGGAGAATGAGGCATTTTCCCGCTCATCGGTGTTCAGCTCTGCCCGGCCAGTCACCTCCAGATGCAGGGTTTTTACCGGTTTATAAAAGACCGATTTCACTACCGATGAGGTGCCGTCGCTAATTTTCTGTGTCAGGCCACACCCCGTCAGCATTAACGGTATAAGTAGTAAGGTAGATCGCTTAATCGAAGTGATACGCAACACGTTGGTTTCCTTGTTGTAAAGTTGCAGACGGCATTCCGTTATAGTTGCCTGGCTCAATAGTAAAAGCGGCGGGGATATCGGGCGGGATCGTTTCCCCCTCCACACCCAGTACTCCCGTCATGCCGAGCATAAAAGGGGAGTCGCCCAGCACCGGCGCAGCCAGTAGCTGAACAGGAACGGTCAGCTGTATCCGCGCCTTATAGCGCCACCCGAGATAGACCCGCAGCAGGACCACAAAGTCCTGATATAGCTGCCCTTCCGGTAACCATCCCTGCGTCTCGGCAATATCATCCGTATACAGCGCAATCAACAGCTGGCTGCTGACCTCTGTCGTTTCATCGCCCAGCACGCTATAGCCATCAAGCAGAAAATCGTCATTGTCGTAAAACCCCAGAGGATGGCTGATGGAAAACGGGCGCGGAGAGTGCGGCGTGACGCGGGCCTGCGTGCGGGGAGCCAGCAGCCGTACCAGCGCCTGCACGCCCTCTTCGGTACGCGCAGGCAGGCGCATGATGCCGAGCAGCGCCAGAAAACGCGACGTCGGAGTGGCGATATGCTTTGCGGTACCCGGTATACCCAGACCGATAAGTCCCAGTAGACTCTGCGAGGTGCTGTCCCTGCCGCCCGCTTCAAACGTCGCCGGGTACGAATATTTTCGCCAGATGCGATAGAACTGCGTCAGAATGCGGTGGTTAAAGATATCGAGAAAGGCCTCCTGCGCTTCGTGCCCTTCCCGCTGTCGGGCGATATCATCGAGCCATGCGGTGGGCAGGGGTGAGTCGACGCCGTAGAGCCCCATAAACGTCGTACGCACCGTCGGCGGCGCATCAGGATGATACTCATCATATTCCACCGCTTTTAGCTCGCTAACCGGGAAGCCCATTCCCGGATGCGGGCGAAAACGTACCGGATCGCTGGTCGGGTTCAGAGTACCGCCCAACGGGGAGGCTTCCGGGTGACGCTTTTCCAGTAACTGGCAGAAGCGGTAGAAGTTAATGCGATGGATTTCCCGCTCCAGCCGGGGGCTCAGCCGGGAATACGGCGGTTGTGGTTCTCCTGCCATTCGAGACGTTCTCCCCCAGGTTGTAGTATCAGAATCAGATGGTTGAACAGATGAATATCGGTATAGAGCGCGAAAAAGCGGTTCAGCATTTCGCCAAACAGGCAGATATCGCCGTGCCCGGCGAAGCCGCTGCTGTCGAGGGTCACCTCAATCTGTACGCCGCGCAGAAAATGGCCCTGCGCAAAACGTTCCACCTCGCTGTGCCTGACATCGACAATCGCCTCCAGGCGGCGGCGATTCATCTCGTTATCGGTCCAGTCATAGAGGGCCAGCGCGCCGCGCAGCACGTCGGCGTTATCCATCATCCACAGGAAGCTGCTGCCGAGATGACTCAGTACTCGCCAGTGAAATCGGTCGCGATCCGGCGGATAGCACGGCAGCGTCGGGGCGCAAAGATTGCGCACCTGGATAGGCGTGGCGGTGGATTTCACCACCGTATCCAGCAGCGCGCTCTGTAGCGCCCGGCGCGGCAGTTGACCATTAGTGCCGGTCAGGCTGAGCGATAGCTTTTCATGCTCAGGTACGCTGTGGTTATCAAACGCCTCGCCGCCGAGCATCAGCCAGGTGTCGTGCAGTCCGGAAGGACCGGGCTTCACCCGCGTATGATAGTAATATTCCGGCGCATCATGGCGCAGCATGCCCCCTTTGTGACGGAAGCTGGTAAAGGGCACATACGTCTGATGGCCGGAATGGCGCGAGGAAGTGACCGAATCCACGGAATAAATCTCGGTATGCCCATCCTGGATACGCATCGGGCGCAGCAGATATTCGGTCTGCAACGAGTCCAGGTGCAGCGGATCGGACTCCAGAGGGAACAGATTAATCACCGGCGCGCAATGCAGGCGCAGATTTTTCTCCGACAGCGCATATTCGTGCGGCCACTGTTTCTCCAGCACGATATCAATTTCAAACCACGCCAGAACCTCAGGGAAATTCACATTTTCCAGGCCGCGCAGCGACACCGACATAAATTTTTCCCGGAAGGAAAAATACTCCAGCAACAGCTGATAACCGCTGAAGCTGCCGCTCTCCGGCAGTAGCGCCTCATCCTGACTGAAACCGCAGACGGCAAAACGGGCATCCAGCGGCCAGCGTTCGGCATTGCCGGGGAGGCGAACATACGTTTTCGCCACCCGGAGCGTCAGCGCCTCATGCAGAGCGCAGGCCAGCGGCGCATCGGCATTCAGATACAGCGGGACGCGGCTTACATCGATGCGGCTCCAGTCTGCCAGCGAGCTGCACTCAAAGCGCAGGCGGATAAGCGAGCGCCCGTCCGCTTCCGTCGACATCCCCGCCCGGACAAGCGACATGGGGAGCAGGGTCAACGGTTGCGTAGTGGTGTAATGGCAACGGGTGCGCTTTTCGCCAATAGGCTGCGAAAGTATGCCAAAGCCCTTTTCTATGCGTAGAGGTTCTTTCAGTTCATGCCAGTCCGCGGTGAATTCGACAATGGAGAGCGAAGGAATGGTACGCAGGTAATGTGGCCAGATCATGCTGACCAGACCGCCGGTCAGTTCCGGCAGATCGTCGTCGAGTTTTTCCCGCAGGCGGCCCATCAGAAAGGCGAAGCCTTCAAACAGGCGTTCCACATACGGGTCGCGCGCGCCCGCTTTGTCGAGATTTAAGGCCGCTGCCCGGTCAGGATGGGCGCGGGCGAATTCTTCACCTGCTTCACGCAGGTAACGCATTTCGGCGTCAAAATAACGCAGAGTTAAGTCATCCATAGAATTTTATGCTGTGCCTTGTAGCAACGTGAACGCGTTTTGTTAAAAGCGCGGGAAGGAAGAACGATCTGATACACCTTTAGCAGCATCACAGCTCATAGGTATCGTTCATCATTGAGGCGATAAACCGAACCGGGCCAGGACAGGAACTTTTATTGTGCAACGTTCCGGCCTACCCCAGGCCATCAAGACTGTCTCCAGGAATAGAGCCAGCGATCGTGTATATGCCCGGATGTTGACCACCCGTTACCCGGTCTATTTCACGCGCAACCGGTACGCCCAGAATAGTGAACCGGCAGATAAATCCGCCGCAGGTAGTTCTGTCAACGCGAATCAAGTCACTCCCTTTCGCCATTGCGCTCTCCTTAATGGGTCGATATTCAGATTACTGACGCACTACCCGCCGTTCTGAGCGATAAGACAGATCTCAGTACGCCAGGTAACAATTCTCTCTCCGGCCGTAACCGGATTTGTTCTGCTTCGCCGCGTCCCGTCTCCGACACAATAGCTTCATACGAGGGGGGGCATTTCCAGCCACGCCGAAGAGGTCTTAAGACCGTCAAATATCGTCGCGGCTGGCCGCCGCCAGGTTCATTATTCACTCACCTTCCCCGCGTCATATTCCTCTTCATCCGTGCGGCCGGCTGCCGGGACACCGGCGCTGAATATCTGCGCCGG
>NZ_JBEAIJ010000039.1:0-199221 GCF_040065315.1 Klebsiella sp. CN_Kp100 | reverse complement strand
ATATCAGCCAGCTGACGGCGGCCGCGCCGGCAGCCTCTTCCGCCCCGGCTCAGGCAGCTGCCCCGGCAGGCGCCGGCACGCCGGTGACCGCGCCGCTGGCGGGCACTATCTGGAAGGTCATTGCCGCGGAAGGCCAGACGGTGGCCGAAGGCGACGTGCTGCTGATTCTGGAAGCCATGAAGATGGAAACCGAAATCCGCGCCGCACAGGCCGGGACCGTGCGCGGTATCGCGGTGAAATCCGGGGACGCGGTGGCGGTGGGCGACACCCTGCTGAGCCTGGCGTAAGGAAGAGGACGCGAAATGGAAAGTCTGAACGCCCTGATTCAGGGCATGGGGCTGATGCACCTCGGCGCCGGCCAGGCCGTCATGCTGCTGGTGAGCCTGCTGCTGCTGTGGCTGGCCATCGCCAGGAAGTTCGAGCCGCTGCTGCTGCTGCCGATTGGCTTCGGCGGCCTGCTGTCGAACATTCCGGAGGCCGGGCTGGCGCTGACCGCGCTGGAAAGCCTGCTGGCCCACCACGACGCCGGGCAGCTGGCGGTGATTGCGGCGAAGCTCAACTGCGCGCCGGACGTCCACGCCATCAAAGAGGCGCTGGCCCTGGCCCTGCCGTCGGTGCAGGGGCAGATGGAGGACCTCGCCGTGGATATGGGCTACTCCGCCGGGGTGCTGGCGATTTTCTATAAGGTCGCCATCGGCTCGGGCATCGCCCCGCTGGTGATTTTTATGGGCGTCGGGGCGATGACCGACTTTGGCCCGCTGCTGGCCAACCCGCGGACCCTGCTGCTGGGGGCGGCGGCGCAGTTCGGCATCTTCGCCACGGTGCTGGGGGCGCTGACGCTGAACTACTTCGGCATCATCAGCTTCACCCTGCCGCAGGCGGCGGCCATCGGCATCATCGGCGGCGCGGACGGTCCGACGGCGATTTACCTCTCCGGGAAACTGGCGCCGGAATTACTCGGCGCCATCGCGGTGGCGGCGTACTCGTATATGGCGCTGGTGCCGTTAATCCAGCCGCCGATTATGAAGGCGCTGACCAGCGAGAAGGAGCGGAAAATCCGCATGGTGCAGCTGCGCACGGTGAGTAAGCGGGAAAAAATCCTCTTCCCGGCGGTGCTGTTGCTGCTGGTGGCGCTGCTGCTGCCGGACGCGGCGCCGCTGCTGGGGATGTTCTGCTTCGGCAACCTGATGCGCGAGAGCGGGGTGGTGGAGCGCCTGAGCGACACGGTGCAGAACGGGCTGATAAATATCGTGACGATATTCCTCGGATTATCGGTGGGGGCGAAGCTGGTGGCGGACAAGTTCCTGCAGCCGCAGACGCTGGGGATACTGGTGCTGGGGGTGATAGCGTTCGGTATCGGCACGGCGGCGGGCGTGCTGATGGCGAAGCTGCTGAACCTGTGCAGCCGGCACAAAATCAACCCGCTGATTGGCTCCGCCGGGGTGTCGGCGGTGCCGATGGCGGCAAGGGTGTCGAACAAGGTGGGGCTGGAGTCGGACGCGCAGAACTTCCTGCTGATGCACGCGATGGGCCCGAACGTGGCGGGGGTGATTGGCTCGGCGATTGCCGCCGGGGTGATGCTCAAGTACGTGCTGGCGATGTGAATCGTTACCTTTCCCCGGATTGCGCCGTAAACGTCTTATCCGGGCTACCGGCCCGCAGACGGCTGTAAACCCGTAGCCCGGGGTAAGGCGTCAGCCGCGACCGGGGGATTCTCCCGGAGGCGGCGCTTAACGCGCCTTGCCGGGCTACAGGATCGCAGACGGCTGTAAACCCGTAGCCCGGGATAAGGCGTCAGCCGCAACCCGGGATACGTAAAACGTCGTATTCCATCTGGATGTGTTCTGAAATCCATAAAACTGTGGGCCGATTCCGCGCCGTCGGTCGCTAAAAAAGAGAAAATGGCCTTTTGATGTCAATTCGCCCAATGTTTAGCCGAAAAATCACGCACTGGTTTGCCCGACGTTCGTTCCAGAACCGCATCTTCCTGTTGATCCTGTTTACCTCGACAATAGTGATGCTGGCGATGTCATGGTATCTCACCAGCATCACGGAAGAGCGTCTGCATTATCAGGTCGGCCAGCGCGCGCTGATCCAGGCGATGCAGATCTCCGCCATGCCTGAGCTGGTAGAGGCGGTCGAAAAGCACGATCTGGCGCGAATTAAAGCGCTTATCGACCCCATGCGATCGTTTTCCGATGCCACCTACATCACCGTCGGTGATGCAAAAGGCCAGCGTCTGTATCACGTGAATCCGGATGAGATCGGCAAATATATGGAAGGCGGAGACAGCGACGAAGCGCTGTATAACGCTAAAAGCTACGTGTCGGTGCGTAAAGGATCGCTCGGCTCTTCATTGCGCGGTAAGTCGCCGATCCAGGACAGCACCGGGAAAGTGATCGGCATCGTCTCGGTGGGCTACACCATCGAACAGTTAGAGAACTGGCTGAGTCTGCAAATCGGATCGCTGATGATCCCGATGGCAATCATGCTGCTCCTGCTGCTCTACTGCGCCCGACGCTTCTCGCTGCATATCAAAAAACAGATGCTGAATATGGAGCCGCAGCAGCTATCACAGCTGCTTATCCAGCAAAGCGTCTTGTTTGAATCGGTCTTCGAGGGACTGATAGCCATTGACTCTCACTACCGAATTACCGCCATCAACCAAACCGCAAGGAGATTATTAAACCTCAGCCAGCCGGAAACTATCCTGATTGGCAAAAGCATCAGCAGCGTGATCTCTCAGGAGACGTTCTTTTATGACGCGCCGCAGACAAATAAAAAAGACGAAATTGTCACCTTTAATCAGATCAAAGTGATCGCCAGCCGCATGGCCGTCACGCTCAATAGCGAGCCCCAGGGATGGGTCATTAGCTTTCGTAGTAAAGACGATATCAACACCCTGAGCCTGCAGCTCAGCCAGGTCCAGCAGTATGCGGATAACCTTCGCGCCGTGCAGCACGAGCACCGCAATTTGATCTCCACTATTGCCGGGCTACTGTTTTTGAAACGCTACGATAACGCGCTGGATCTCATTCAGCAGCAGTCTGAAAGCCACCAGAAAGTTCTCGATTTTATCGCCCGTAATTTTAAAGTGAACCATCTTGCCGGGCTGCTGATCGGCAAATATTACCGCGCCAAAGAGCTCGGATTAGAGCTGGTCTTCGATCCCGCCTGTCACGTGGAAACCCTCCCCTCCTCGCTTTCGCATAATGAGTGGATCTCGATCGTCGGTAACCTGCTGGACAATGCCTACAATGCCGCCTTACGTCAGCCGGCAGGATCGAAGCAGATCGAGTGCCTGATCAACAGCGAGGGCGGCGAAGCGATCGTCGAGATCGCCGACCAGGGCTGCGGAATTGATGAATCGCTGCGCGATCGTATTTTTGAGCGCGGCGTCACCAGCAGCGACAGCGGCGATCACGGTATCGGGCTATGGCTGGTACGCAGCTACGTCGAGCAGGCGGGCGGCAATATCGTCGTCGACGACAACATCCCTTTTGGCACTATTTTTACTCTTTATATCCCCCTGACCCGAGATGAACACCATGGATAGCATCACAACTCTCATCGTTGAAGACGAACCTATGCTGGCGGAAATTCTGGTGGATACCATCAAGCAATTTCCCCAGTTCGAAGTCATTGGCATTGCGGATAAGCTGGAAAGCGCAAAAAAAATGCTTCGTCTCTATCAGCCCCAGCTGATTCTGTTGGATAACTTTTTGCCCGATGGCAAAGGCCTCGATTTGATCCGTCACGCCGTCAATATCAATTATAAAGGACGTATCATTTTCATCACCGCCGACAACCATATGGATACCATCAGCGAAGCCCTGCGGATGGGCGTTTTCGATTATCTGATTAAGCCGGTTCACTATCAGCGATTGCAGCATACGCTTGAGCGTTTTGCCCGCTATCGCAGCTCCCTGCGCTCGAGCGAGCAGGCGAGCCAGACCCACGTTGACGCCCTTTTCAATATCCAGGCCAAAGAGCACGCGGAAGCCGCCGGCACCGCCCTGCGCGGAATCGATGAAAGCACCTTTAACCGCGTATTACAGCTCTTCACCGACCCGGGGATCGTCCATACCGCAGACTCCCTTGCGCGTATCCTCGGCAGCAGCAAAACCACTGCCCGCCGCTACCTGGAGCAAGGGGTCAAAAACGATTTTCTTGAGGCCGAAATAAGCTACGGTAAAGTCGGCAGACCGGAGCGGATTTATCACGGCAAAAATAGTGAGCACGTTTAAGGATCGCGGAGATGCTTTGTTTAGCATGCATCTCCTTTTATTCGTTTACGCTATAGCGTAGCTAACAATCATCTGGCCTTTTTTCATCTTCACCTGGGTAATGACGACCTCTCCCAGTTCTGACAGGCTGGCCACGTGCGTGCCGCCGCAGGGATAGCTCGGCATATCGCCGAACCCGACCTTGCGCAGACCTTCGGCAAAAGAGATCCGACGCGGTAAATCCTCCGCCTGCCATCCTTCGATCTGCGCCAGCAGCGCGCTGGCTTCGGGCAGTGACGCGTTCGTCCCGGCGGCAAAGGTGATGCGCCCTTCTCCCGGCCAGTGATGCGCCTTAATCGGCCGCCAGCCAAAGCGCTCTCCGGCCTGACCAATCAGGTGCCCGGCGGAATGTAGCCGGGCGTGCAGCCGTCTCGCGTCCGCGTCCACCCGGATCGCCACCTCGCCGGAGGGTAGCGGCTGCGCAACAATATGCACGATGCTCTCGCCGCGCGCGGCAACGCTCTCGACCGCAAGCTCGCCAATCCAGCCGCGATCCGCCGGCTGTCCCCCGCCCTGCGGATGAAACAGCGTGCGGTCCAGCTCAATGGCATAGCGGCCGTCGGCTTCGCCCAGGCAGTTGACGACTCGCGCAGGGCATTCAGTGGCATCGCTGGTGTAATAAAGTCGTTCAGTCATGGTTGTCCTCCTCTCAGTCAGGACAGTATATTGATATTAACGGCAGCGATAATCCCGCCGATCATCAATGCAATTTTGCTCTGGAAGCACAAATGAATCTGAACTTACTGCCCGATCTCGCCCTGTTCGTGCAGATTGTCGATCAGGGCAGCTTTTCCGCCGTCGCGCGCCAGACAGGCGCGACGCCTTCCGCCATTAGCCGCAGCGTCTCGCGGCTGGAGCAGGAAATGGGCTGCAAGCTGCTGCATCGCACCACGCGCAAGCTGCGCCTTAGCGATGCCGGGAAAACGGTGTATGAACATGCGCTGGAGATGCTGGAGTCGGCGCGTCTGGCCATGGATTCCGCCGGCAGCGCCCAGGCGGTGCCGCAGGGTAAGCTCACGCTAAGCGTGCCGAAAGCCGTGGGACGGTTTGTCATTCATCCGCTGATGCTGGAGTTTTTTAGCCGCTACCCGAAGATCGACGTCTGTCTGCGCCTTGAGGATCGGGTTCTCGATTTTATCGATGACGGTATCGATCTGGCGCTGCGCATCACCCATACGCCCTCGCCGGGGCTGCACGGTAAGCCTTTGCTGTCCGTCAGCCATATCGTCTGTGCGACGCCCGGCTACCTGGCGCAATATGGCAGACCGCGAACGCCGCAGGATCTGCGCGAACATAGCTGTATCAGCCTTGGGGAAACGCCCGCCGATTCGCGCTGGAAGTTTCGCCGCGACGGCAAAACGGAGACTATCCAGACCCACGGTCGTTACGCGGCAAACCACACCGCCGTACGCCTTGATGCCGTGAAGCAAAATCTGGGTATCGGTAGCCTGCCGTTGTTTACCGCCCGTGAGCCGCTGGCGAACGGCGAGATTGTGCAGGTTTTACCGGAATGGGAGTTTATCAGCCGCTATTCCGGCCAGCTCTGGCTACTGTGGTCGGGCAATAAGCACATGCCCGCCAGAATGCGGGCAATGATTGATTATCTTAGCGAGAAGATGAAGCCGACTGCAGGCAGCACAGCCATAGCGCAACGTTCGAAAATCACGGATAAGCCGCTATGAATAAAAACGGGGATGCTATATCACCCCCGTTTATTACCTTAATGAGGACTATCGTTTACTGATGGTGGGAAGTTAAGCGTGATTTATTATAATTAATCAGGCTTCCTGCCTTAATAATCTCCCGCTCTGATGAGGTCAGGCCCTCCATGTAAAGCGCGATCTCTTTTATGGGGCGCTCGCGGCTAATGACAAACGCGGTAATATGACCCAGCTCGCTGTCTAAGGCGGATTTTATGCCCGGAATAAAGATAAAATCCCCCACTTCAAATTCGGGTAAGGCTTTCATTTGCAGCGGCAGCATTCCCCAGTTAATCACATTCGAACGATAACGTTTCGTGGCGTATTCCTGCGCAATATTTGCCAGCCCCCCCAGCACGCGCTGGCAGCTGGCCGCTTGTTCTCGTGCTGAACCATCGCCCGGTTTTATCGCATAAACCATACTACCTATTTCCGTCTGCTGCAGGGTGACGCCCTCCTGTCCCGGCAGCTGGCGGATTTGGGTAAAGATTTCCTCAAGTTCAGGATGCAGCCTGCAAGGATTGTCCCCCGCGACACGCAATTGTTCCAGAGCGGCAATCTCCTTACTGCGGCCAACATAGCCCGGATCGCGCCGTGAGAGGGTAAACTCCGCCAGTCCTGAGGGGTTAGAGCGAAATGATGAGGTTTCTCCCGATGGGATAAGCTCGTCAGTAGTCGTCACCGGATCCATGATTTTAGAGGTAACGTTTAAGAGAATATTTTCCGTTAACTCACTCATTTCAGGCCAGTCTTTTATATTGGGTCCATAAATCAGCGATTGCTGGGATGCGCCTTTAATAAAGCCTTGATAGACACGGTTTTTATAGGGTGAAGCGTCAAATTCATATTGCGGTATGTTCTCCCAGCAATCGAGCTCTGACGCCGAGGTCAGAATACCTCCGTTGGCAGCCGTCGCCGCAATTGAGCGGGCATCCATCAACGCGACAGCCGACATTTGCCCATTTCCGGGTTTTGAACCTTCCCGGTTTGGGAAATTGCGCGTTGTATGGCGAATGCTCAATCCATTATGCATAGGCGTGTCGCCTGCGCCAAAGCAGGGCCCACAAAATGCGGTACGCATAATCGCGCCAGCGCTTAATAAATCGGTCGTTATCCCTTTTTTGGTCAGATCCATCAGCACCGGCTGGGATGAGGGATATATCGAGAGAGAGAAAACGTTGTCGCCGCAGGAGTGATGCTTTAAGGCATTTGCCGCTTCAACTACGTTGACGTAATTTCCGCCAGCACAACCGGCAATAATTCCCTGCTGGATCCGGAGCTTACCCTTTTCGACTTTATCCAGCAGGGAGAGTTTTGCGCGCCCAAGCGAAATTTTTTCGGATTCCATTTCGACTTCATGCAAAATATCCGGCAAGTTCTCCTTCAGCGTATCAATTTCATAGACGTTGGCGGGATGAAAAGGTAAGGCGATCATCGGTTTGATAGCGCTTAAATTGACTTCTATACAACCATCGTAATAAGCCATATCGGATGCTGAGAGCGAACAATAGTCTTGCTCCCTGCCATGAACGCGCAAGTAGCTTCGAGTCTCTTCATCGGTTTGCCAGATAGACGATAAGCAGGTGGTCTCCGTCGTCATGACATCAACACTGTTGCGGAAATCGGTAGACATTGTCGCCACCCCCGGTCCCACAAACTCCATTATCTTGTTTTTCACATAACCGCGCCGGAACACCGCGCCAATTATCGCCAGGGCAATATCCTGAGGCCCCACGCCAGGGCTGGGTTTACCTGTCAAATACACCGCAACAACCTCGGGATAATCAATATCCCAGGTCCCTCCCAGCAGTTGCTTAACTAACTCGCCGCCCCCCTCGCCGACGGCCATCGTCCCTAAAGCGCCATAGCGGGTATGGCTGTCCGAGCCCAGCACCATCTTGCCACCGCCGGCCATCATCTCGCGCATATATTGATGAATAACGGAAATATGCGGCGGAACATAAATCCCGCCGTACTTTCTGGCCGAAGATAAACCGAATATATGATCATCACTATTAATGGTACCGCCGACCGCACATAGCGAATTATGACAATTAGTTAATACGTAAGGCAGTGGAAAACGCTGCATTCCAGACGCTTTAGCGGTTTGGATTATCCCCACAAATGTAATATCGTGTGATGCCATACAATCAAATTTTATTTTTAACTTGCGGTGATCGCCTGAAGTATTATGGGCGGAGAGGATCGACCACGAAATCGTGCCTTTACGCGCCTCCTGCTTGTCCACCGGGAAGGAAGGATGACCAACAGGAATAATACCATGCTGGTGTGATATACATACTCCATGGTCATACAGTTTTATCATGACATATATCCTTATATAAAAAACAAGGTCTGACAGAATAGCAACTCTTTTTAATCACTACCGTTATCGGCTAATAAAATGGAAAAAACACAGGCAATAAAATAAAGCTGACGATTACCGATATAACAATAAGCGGCAATCCGGTTTTAACGTAATCAATAAACTTATAGCCGCCCGCAGAAAAAATCATCATATTGGCGGGCGTACCCACAGGGGTTGCATACGCACACGAGCAGCCAATAACTATAGCCATTAATACCGCCCGGGGATCGGCCCCCATCGAATGCGCAATAGATAGACCAATCGGCATTAATAAAGCGGCGGTTGCCGTATTGGACATGAAGTTTGTTAACACACAGGAGATGAGCAATACCGCGCTTAAAAGTAAGAAGGGGGAAGCGTGATTACCCAGTTGTTCAATCATTGCACGCGCCATGATCGCACCAGCGCCGGTGGTTTCCAGCGCTTTTGCTAGTGCCAGCGTTCCGCCGAACAGGAAAATGGTCTGTGAATCAATGGCCTGGTATGCCTGTTTTTCAGTAATCACCCGGGTGACAATCAGCGTTAAAGCGCCAATTGAGCCAACAATAGCAATCGGCAATCCAATCTGTTCTTCGAAAATCATGCCGGATACGGTTGCGATTAGTACCGACAGCGCAATCACCTGCTTGTATTTCGGGCACGCTATCTTGCGCATACTTTCAGTGCGTTGCTGGTGTAGCGTACTTTTTTGCGGTAATAGTCGGTAGCCTATCGTGACAAAATAGAGAATACCGCAAGCCAGCATCGGAATACCCAGCTTAGCATATTCAAAAAAACCAAAACGTTGGCCAACCTGCTCCAGCGCCGACTGCGCAATCAGATTTCCTGGGGAACCGATAAGCGACAAATTTCCCCCCAACGCAGAGGCAAAGGCCAGGGGCATAAGCAGACGTGACTGGGCATAACCTGATTTTATCGCTGCGCCGATCACAACAGGTATTAACACTGCAGCCGTTCCGGTATTCGATAAAAATCCAGAAAGGGTCCCACACACTAACATAATAATGACTATCAGCTGTTTTTCTGTACGCGCATAGCGTGTCACGATACCGCCAATTTTATCGGTTACGCCGGTTTCGAATAAAGCCCCGCCTACCACAAACATAGCCACAAATAAAATAACATTCTGATTAATAAAACCTGCAAAAGCAGTTTTGACATCGAAGACCCCGGTGACAACCAGAGTAATACAAACAATCATGGCAGTTACAGCTAATGGTATTTTTTCCCAAACGAACATGACGATCGAAAAAACCAATAGCGACAACGTAATCGTAACTGGAGACATAAATATATTGCACCTCACCTTGTTAAAGGTAATATAATAATATTTGCGATCATGTGAGTTTTTTCATACTTAAATCATTAAATTTCAGGTAAGATAATAACCACATGGCAATGGCATCATCTACAATTGTCCTGGGCATCAACCGATGCCCAGATATTCACGGCATTCTTTCTCAGTAACGACTTAAATCATCCCGGATGATATGAGTATTTCCCACCACCATACCCCGAGGGTGATGTGCAAGAGGAATGTCAGTACCGCCAGTATTCCACCTATAATCCACCAGGATTTGATATCGTTATAACCCACACCAAAAATAACTGGCCCTGCCGCGCCACCATAGTGAGTGACCATTCCGCCATAAGAATTGCTGAATAATAGCGCGAGTGCGGTGAGGGTTATCGGTGCACCAGATACATTCGCCAGCATGGCAAAGACCGGAACCATAGCGACGATATAAGCGCTTCCCGAGGCGAAGAAATAACGAACCAGTATGCTCAAGGCGACAATAACAATAAAAGCTATATTACCGTGACCATCAAATGAAATATTATTTTTTAATAAATCAGCCAGCCACACGAAAAAGCCAACTTTTGATAATAACGAGCTTAAGCCAATAATCCCACCGTACCAAATGAGCGTATTCCAGCCGCCTTTATTTTTTATCACATCATCCCAGGTTACGATTTTCAGCACTAACATCAAGGCCATGACGCAGATAGCAACGGTTGACTCATTAACCCCCAGGGCGCTGCTGAACACCCAACCGCCCAGTGCCAGAACAAAGAGGCAAGAGAGCATCTTTTCACGCAGGGTCATGGGTCCCAAAGCTTCGATGCCCGTTTTGGCGATCTTTTTATTATCAACCCGCTTTAATTCCGGCGGATAAAGCTTGTAGGTAATCAGCGGCGTCAGCAGCAGCATAATGATACCAGGTAATCCTGCGGCCAGCGCCCAGCCACCCCAGCTTAATTTGATGTGGCAGATATCTTCAATCATCTTCAGCGCAAGAATATTGCCGGCCATTGCGGTAAAGAACATATAGCTGGTTGTTTTCGTCACCATATAGATGTTCAACATAAGATAGTGACCAACTCGCTTTGCGCTGTGCTCCGGCTCCGAGCCAAGGGCGACTGCGACGCTATTAATGATCGGTAAAACAATCCCGCCAGCACGTGCTGTATTCGATGGCGTTGCGGGGGCCAGGATCAGGTCAAGGAAGGCGGTTACATAGCCAAGGCCTAACGTTGTACTACCAATTTTTCCGATAAGAAAATAAGCAATTCTTTTACCTAGCCCGGTAATAACAAAAGCTGCACTCAGAGTAAATGCGGAGAAAACTAACCAGGTGGTGCCGGATGAATATCCGCTTAATACGCTGGCGGCTTTTACCGAACCATCACCCAGATTGCCGGTGACCACCATTGATGCGGCGACGGCAATCAGCAGTACCACAGGCTCTGAAAAGGGTTTAATGACTAACCCCACAATGGCTGCCAGATAAATGCCTGATAAAACCCAGGCAAGTGTTGATAATCCTTGCGGCGCCGGGAATAAACTCATGAGTAACGGTATTGCTATTATAACCAGCAGCTTCCATAACTTATTCTTTTGCATTTCCATTCCTTAGCTGTACTCAATATTTAAGGATGCTTGTGGAACGCATTCACATAATTCCCCGCCTCAATCCACGATAATTTTTCGTTAAGGAGGGGTCTCGGTATTTAGTCGGCAATATAAACCGAGCCGGAAAGAATCTTCCGTGCCGTGCGAATAACAGAGGCGCGGATCGTTTCAGGGGCTTCGGTCGTATTACTTAAGTCGACCGCAATACTCCCGCTGGGGTGCTCGATTTTAACGATGCCATCACCAGACAATTTCGTCAGTTCATTAGCAATCGTCCCCGGAATAATACATGCACTCGCCAGACCGATAGCGCCGGTAATCGCCAACGATTTATGGCAACTGTGGGGCATAAAATATCGAACATTTAAATTTCCGCCGCTAAGCGCAGGAGAAATCAGAACCGGTTTCGGGATAACCATATTTGTCACATCGCCAAACCCCATCGCCTTTCCCGCTTGTCGACGAATAGACTCCAGCGATTCTAAAAGCGCTGTGTCCCGGTCTAATTCGCAGGCAGATTCATAACCGGTTTTTCCCAGGCTCTGAGCTGGAATCACGACCATCGGCATTGCCATGTCAATACAGGTGACTTGCGCATTATCAAATACGTCCAGCCGATTCCCGGTAGGGAAAAGCTGGCCGGATTTTGCACCCGCAGAATTCAAAAAGGTTAATGCAACCGGTGCGGCACGGCCGGGAACGCCGTCTATCTGCGTATCGCCGTCGTAGATAACCTTTCCCTCAGGCGTTTGAATGTCAGCCTCAATAAAAGTATTGGTGTTCACATTCCTTATGCGCACTCTCGTGACCGGAGAATCCGCTTTAATTAACCCCTGTTCTATTGCGAATCCCCCTACAGCACACAGCATATTACCGCAGTTCGGCGTGGTATCGACCCGCCGTTCGTTGACGATAACCTGAACAAACAGATAATCAATGTCCGCTTTTTCACTAACAGATCGACTAATAATGGCCACTTTGCTGGTTTGTGGGCTTCCACCGCCAATTCCGTCAATTTCCAGCTCATGGCCCGATCCCATGATAGATAACAGGAAGTCATTACGTTGGTTAATATCCTTTGGTAAATCATCCGCTAATAAAAAGGCGCCTTTGGATGTTCCACCACGCATTAATACACAGGGAATGCTCTTCATAGCAAGTTCCTCACCCGATAAAACATAGAAGAATTAAACGAAATGCCTTGTGAATTTAATTTGCTTTATGCTGTTTAAGTTTTTTATTTACTTAATTCACCTGCTACATCATTCACGCCAGGCATTTTACAAATTCATTCTACTTGCAAGATTTTTACCGGTTGATAAAATTTCGCCATAAGAGTTATTCCTGCCAGGAATTAATAAAAGTGCCATTGCCGATTAATAATCACTTGTCATCTACTTAGAGAAACACTTATTAGGCCCTACGGAGCAATAATGAAAAATGAACTATCCGGGATGAAAGCCTTTGTCACCGTTGCAGAGCTAGGCTCTTTTAGTAAAGCCGCCGAACAATTAAATCTTACGCAACCGGCATTAACTAAGAAGATAAAAAAAATAGAGAGTAATCTGGATATTGCGCTGTTCGAACGAACGACGCGAAAGATTGCGCTGACGCAAGCCGGGAAAATGCTTCTCCCAAGAGCTAAATCTTTGATCTCCGGCCTTGATGCGGCAATATTTGACCTCAACGATTTAACGTCTCAATTGCATGATACGGTTACGCTATCCTGCATTCCTACTGCCGTATTTTATTTTTTACCGCGCGCTATCGTGCAATTTAATCAAAGCTACCCCAACATCAAAGTACGAATTTATGAACAAGGTATTGAAACCTGTATGGACTCGGTACGAAAAGGCGATGTTGATTTTGGTATAAACATGAACTTCATCACACATCCGGATATCGATTTCATTCCCCTGGTGAACGAGCCTTTTGTTCTGGCCTGCCGGCAAGATCATCCTCTGGCAACCAGGAAACTGGTCGAATGGCGGGAGCTTGTTAGCCAGACGTTAATCGGCGTCAGGAAATCAAGCGGCAATAGACAGTTGATCGAGAAATGCCTGGCGGATAAACCCTGGCAGCTGAGCTGGTTTTATGAAGTCAGACATTTGTCGACCTCGCTCGGCCTTGTCGAAGCAGGCCTCGGAGTCTCGGCACTCCCCTGTCTGGCAATGCCCCAAAGCGGAGGGAGCGCCGTGGTGAGCGTCCCGCTTGTGGAGCCGGTCATCAGACGCACGCTGGGTATGATTCGCGTTAAAAACAGGCCTCTTTCCGCAGCGGCAGAGCGCTTAGCTTCCCTGCTACTGATGATGTGGACGGATGAAGCGGGCACGCTCTGGCGCAACGTCGTGGATTCAACGCAGAAAACCTGAAAGCCATACCGGCCGCTTCATCGCCAGATTAGGGCGCTAAAGCAATCACCTCCGCTGCCCAGCGCTGAAAACCTTCTACATCCAGAGCCAGCGCCACCTGCACGTTTGCCGGTTGGCCCAGTTTGCCTTCGATATCGACCACCGTCGTTCCCGAAGTCCAGGTTCCCTGGGTTTCTACCGTCACAAAACAGGGCTTGAGGGTGAAGAGCTGCGGACGAACCAGCCAGGCAATCGCGCACAGGTCATGCATACGCAGGCCGCTGCTCATGCTCCCGCTCCGGTAATGGCTAAATAGCGCATGCAGCATCTTCCCGGTCTGATTCAGCGTCGGTAGCGTAGCAAGGTAGTCCGGAGCCAGCATCGCCTCGTTGGTGACATCCAGCCCGCACATCACAATCTCCAGCCCGCTATGGAAAACTTTCGCCGCCGCTTCCGGGTCGATAGCGATATTGAACTCCGCATTCGGCGTAAAGTTACCGCGCCCGGCGGAACCGCCCATGATAACCAGCCGACGGATATTAAAACGGCATTCGGGATACTGGGTCAGCAGAAGCGCGATATTGGTTAGCGGGCCAATCGCCACCAGGGTCATCGGCTCCGGAGCGTGCATCAGCGCGTCGCGGATCGCCTGAAATGCCGGTTTTGCCAGCGGCTGACGGTTATGTTCCACGAAATCGTAGCCTTCCATCCCGGACTCGCCGTGTACGGAGGCGGCGTCGCGCAGCGGGCGGACCAGCGGCATAGAAGCGCCCTGAGCCAAAGGAACATCGGCGTTCCAGAAATGCAAAAGCTGCAGGGCGTTGCGGGTGGTTTTCTCCACGGATACGTTCCCCGCTACTGTGGTCATCAGCTGTAGGTCCAGCTCGGGAGCGAATAGCGCCGCGGCAATCGCTGCGGCGTCATCAATGCCGGGATCGGTATCCAGAATGATAGGTAAGCGCATAGTTTCTCCATAAAAAATGCCAGACGTTAAGCCTGGCATCTTCTCATACTGCGGGGAAAAAGAACTTACTCTACTTCACGGACGTCTACGCGCAGCTCTTTCGGCACTTCGAAGACAATGTTCTCTTCACGGCCTTCCAGCGGCACCGCTTCGCCGCCGCCCAGCTCCTGCAAACGCGAAATCACGTTCTGTACCAGAATATCCGGCGCCGATGCGCCTGCGGTTACGCCGACGCAGATTGCGTCTTTCACCCAGGCTTCCTGGATATCGGTCGCATCATCGATCAGATAGGCGGCTTTCCCCATCCGCTGGGCCAGTTCGGCCAGACGGTTAGAATTCGAGGAGTTCTTCGACCCCACCACCAGCACTACGTCAGCCTGCCCGGCCAGCGCGCGGACGGCCTCTTGCCGGTTTGTCGTCGCATAGCAGATATCATCTTTGCGCGGCCCGACGATTTTCGGGAACCGTTCGCGCAGGGCGTCAATCACGTCGGAGGTATCATCAACGGAGAGCGTCGTCTGAGTCATAAACGACAGCTTAGCGTCGTTTTTCACATCCAGCTTCCAGACGTCATTCGGCGATTCCACCAGGTACATCCCCCCCTGCGGGTTACTGTACTGGCCCATGGTGCCTTCAACTTCCGGGTGACCGGCGTGACCAATCAGGATCGACTCTTCCCCCCGACGGCTGGCGCGAGCAACTTCCATATGGACTTTGGTCACCAGCGGGCAGGTAGCGTCAAAAACCGTCAGATCGCGGCTTTTCGCCTCGTTGCGTACGGCCTGAGAGACGCCGTGGGCGGAGAAAATCAGGATCGCGCCGTCCGGCACTTCGCTAATCTGCTCGATAAAAATAGCGCCGCGTTGACGCAGGCTATCGACAACATAGCGGTTGTGCACGACTTCATGACGCACGTAGATCGGCGCGCCATATAGCGTCAGCGCGTTTTCAACAATGCTGATAGCGCGGTCAACGCCTGCGCAGAAGCCGCGCGGGTTAGCCAACAGAATCTGCATGTTACCCCTCCAGCGCCGGATCGATCTCCAGCACTTCAACATCAAAATGAACGGTACGCCCGGCCAGCGGATGGTTGAAATCAACGGTAATCGAATCGCCGTTTACTTCACGGATCACGCCGGGCATTTCGCTGCCATCCATTGCGGTAAAGAGCATAATCGCGCCGACTTCCGGCTCGCCCGCATCGATAAATTCCCGACGCGAGAAATATTGGATCAGGTCCGGGCTCGGTACGCCAAACGCGGCGTCCGGCTCCAGCGAAAAGGTGGTTTTATCCCCCTCTTTTAGCCCCAGCAGATGCTGTTCCAGACCTTCAGACAGGGAAGTATCGCCCAGACGAAAGAGCGCCGGTTTACCGTTGTTGCGGGTTGACTCTGCGGTGGAGCCATCGTCGAGCTTTAAGGTGAAGTGCACCAGCACCGCACTGTTGCTCTGTACTGATTTAGACATGCAGGTTGCTCACTAGTTTTGTCCGGTGACGCTGGCGCTGAACGGGCCTACGGAGAACGTAGACCCGTGCAAACGTCGCGCCGCCCGGCGGGTATTGTTACGCCTGTTTCTTCGCAGCTGCGTTCGGCAAGAAGCCTTCCAGCACAATCAGCGCCGCGCCGATACAAATAGCGGTATCGGCAAGGTTGAAGGTGGCGAAATGCCAGTCCCCGACGTAGAAATCGATCATATCGACGACAAAACCATGCCAAAGCCTGTCGAATAAATTGCCCAACGCGCCGCCAATAATCAGCGCATAGGCAATATTATTCAGCTTTTGCGTCGCCTTAGAGCGATACATCAGCACCGCAAGGATCACGCAGATACCGATAGCGATACCGGCGAAGAACCAGCGCTGCCAGCCGCCACTGTCGGCGAGGAAGCTAAAGGCCGCGCCATAGTTACGCGCATAATGCAGATTAAGCGATGGGAACAGCGATACCGTATCCCCCAGAGCGAAGTTCTGGAGGATCAGGAATTTGCTGCCTAAATCGATAATCAGCACGGCTACGACGACCCAGAGCCAGCGTAGCCCCGTTGAACTAATCGGTTTACTCATCAGGCAAATTTACGTTTTTCGCCGTCACCGGCGATGTTGCTGACACAGCGTCCGCAGATATCCGCGTGTTCCGCCACCTTGCCGATGTCCGTCGTGTAATGCCAGCAGCGCGGGCACTTATCACCTTCGGCTTTGCTCAGCACGACTTTCAGGCCTTTCAGCAGCTCACTCTGCCATGCGTCGGCCGGAGCCTGCGCATAATCGGCAACTTTCGCTCCTGAGGTCAACAGGACAAATCGCAATTCGTCGCCCAGCGCGTTGAGCTTCGCCGCGAGATCGGCGTCGGCATACAGCGTTACCGCCGCTTCCAGAGAGCCCCCCACCTGCTTGTCAGCACGCGCCTGTTCGATAACCTTGTTGACTTCGCCGCGCACTTTCAGCAACTCGTCCCAGAAACCATCGTTCATCGCTTCGTCGTCGGCCAGGCCAAACAGACCGGTGTACCATTCGCCGGTAAAGACGTATTTCTCGCGGTCGCCCGGCAGGTAACCCCAGATTTCGTCAGCGGTAAAGGACATGATCGGCGCCATCCAGCGTACCAGCGCTTCGGCAATGTGGTACAGCGCGGTCTGGCAGCTACGGCGCGCGACGCTGTCCGCCTTGGTGGTGTACTGACGGTCTTTAATGATATCAAGCCAGAACGAACCCATTTCGATGGAGCAGAAGCGCATCAGACGCTGCACGACTTCGTGGAAATCGTAAGATTCATAGGCTTTGACGATATCGTCCTGAGCCGCTTGCGCGCAGCCTACTGCCCAGCGGTCCAGCACAACCATCTCTTCCGGTTTCACCATATCTTTAGCTGGATCGAAACCATTGAGGTTCGCCAGCAGGAAGCGCGCGGTGTTACGGATACGACGATAGCTGTCGGCGGCGCGTTTAAGGATCTCGTCGGAGACCGCCATTTCGCCAGTGTAGTCGGTGGAAGCCACCCACAGACGCAGAATATCCGCGCCCAGTTTGTTCATCACGTCCTGCGGAGAGACGGTGTTGCCGATAGACTTGGACATCTTGCGGCCCTGGCCATCAACGGTAAAGCCGTGGGTCAGCACCTGGCGGTAAGGCGCTTTGCCCTTCATCGCGGTAGAGATCATCAGGGATGACATGAACCAGCCGCGGTGCTGGTCAGAACCTTCGAGATACATATCGGCGGCGTGACCGGCAAATTCCGGACGCACGTCAACAACGGAGGAGTGGGTCGATCCGGAGTCAAACCACACGTCCAGCGTATCCGGCACCTTCTCATAGCTATCGGCCTCGGCGCCGAGGATGTCGCGGGAATCGAGATCCCACCACGCCTGAATGCCGTCGATCTCAACGCGTTTCGCCACTTCTTCCATCAGTTCGAGAGTACGCGGATGCAGCTCCTGCGTCTCTTTATGCACGAACAGCGACATCGGTACGCCCCAGGTACGCTGACGGGAAATACACCAGTCAGGACGGTTGGCGACCATCGATTCAATACGCGCCTGGCCCCAGTCAGGGATCCACTGCACGCCTTTGATTTCGGCAAGCGACTGCGCGCGCAGGCCTTTCTGATCCATGCTCACGAACCACTGCGGCGTGGCGCGGAAGATGATCGGCGTTTTGTGACGCCAGCAGCACGGGTAGCTGTGCTGCATTTTCTCTACGTGCAGCAGCGCGCCTTTTTCAGACAGCAGCGCAACGACAATATCGTTGGCTTTAAACACGTTTACGCCATCCAGCGTCGGGTAAGTTCCCGGCAGATAGGCGCCGTCCGGACCCACCGGGTTAGCGACTTCCAGGCCATATTTTTGACCGATGACATAGTCATCCGGGCCGTGGCCTGGCGCGGTATGTACCGCACCGGTACCCGCGTCCAGAGTGACGTGATCGCCCAGGATCGCCGGGACGTCGAAATCGAGGAACGGATGCTTAAAGCGCATCAGCTCCAGCTCGGCGCCGTTTACCACCGCAAGGATGGTGTAATCAGCAATGCCGGCGCGTTTCATGACGCTGTCGACCAGATCTTTCGCCAGGATCAGCGCCTGGCCGTCAACCTGCACCAGCGCATAGTCAAACTCCGGGGACAGGGAGATGGCGCGGTTCGCTGGCAGGGTCCACGGGGTGGTGGTCCAGATAACCAGAGAAACCGGACCGTTAACGTCGGCCACGCCGAATTTCGCCAGCACCGCCGCTTTATCGGTCGCGTGGAACGCCACGTCGATGGACGGAGAAGTTTTGTCGTAATACTCAACTTCCGCTTCCGCCAGCGCGGAACGGCAGTCTACGCACCAGTGCACCGGCTTAGCGCCTTTGTGCAGGTGGCCGTTGCCGATGATTTTACCCAGCGCGCGGATGATGTTGGCTTCCGTTTTGAAGTCCATGGTCAGGTACGGGTGCGACCAGTCGCCGAGCACGCCCAGACGGATAAAGTCTTTGCGCTGCCCGTCAACCTGAGTGGCGGCATATTCGCGGCACTTGGCGCGGAACTCGGCGGCGGTGAATTTCTCGCCCGGCTTGCCGTATTCCTGCTCTACCTTCAGCTCGATTGGCAGACCGTGACAGTCCCAGCCCGGTACGTACGGAGAGTCATAGCCCGCCAGCCCTTTGGACTTAACGATAATGTCTTTCAGAATCTTATTAACCGAGTGACCAATATGAATGCTGCCATTCGCATAAGGAGGGCCATCATGCAGAATGAAGGTTTTTTTGCCTTTTTTGGCTGCACGAATGATGCCGTACAGGTCATCATCGGTCCAACGCGCCAGCATTCCCGGTTCACGCTTGGCGAGGTCGCCGCGCATCGGGAACCCTGTTTCCGGCAAATTCAGGGTCGATTTATAGTCACTCATCAGATTCTCGGTTCCGTATTTCGGTTTGATAAACACCGTCAGGGTTATGCCTGCCCGGTTAGCCCAAAGAAGTCGCGGGCCGTTAACTCATCACGTGCGATTTGCGCTTTTAGCTCATCAAGCGACGCAAATCGCTGCTCGTTACGTATTTTTTTACGCAGTATTACATCTATATGGCGACCGTAGAGGTCCATTACAACATCCAGGAGATGGACTTCCAGCTGCTGACGCACGCCGGACACCGTTGGACGAGTACCAATGTTGGCGACGCCCATAAAAGGTTTGTCGCCAAGCCCTGTCACTTCTACCGCATAGACCCCTTTAACCGGGGAAACCTGACGACGCAGCGGTAAATTCGCCGTCGGGAAACCTATTGTGCGCCCGAGTTCATCACCGTGCACAACGCGGCCGGAGATGGTAAACGGATGCCCCAGCAGCGTCTCCGCCAGGGGCAGATCGTCGTCTGCCAGCGCCTGGCGCACCGCGGTGCTGCTGATGCGCACGCCGCCTTCACAGAAGGTTTGGGTGCTGGTGACGTCAAAGCCGTACTCCACGCCGGCTTTTTGTAATAACAAGAAATCCCCCTGGCGACCTGCGCCAAAGCGGAAATCATCGCCAACGGCGAGGAACTGAACGCCCAGCTGGCGGACCAGCAGTTCGCTGATAAAGTCCTGGGCGGTCAATGCCGCGAAGCGCCGATCGAAACGCACGCACAGGACGTAATCGACGCCGCTTTCAGCCAGATAGTTCAGCTTCTCACGCAGGCGCGTTAAACGTGCCGGCGCTTTATCGGCGGCAAAAAGCTCAAGCGGCTGCGGCTCAAAAATCATCACCACCACCGGTAAGCCACGCTGGCGACCTTCTGCGCGCAAACGCTGCAATAATGCCTGGTGCCCGCGATGCACGCCGTCAAAATTTCCAATGGTCAGCACGCACCCGTGCGGGGCCTGACTGAGATTATGTATGCCGCGTATCAGCTTCATGTCTGGCTCAAAACAGTGAAAATCGTCCGAGTATACCTTGTACAACTGGCGACGTTAACCAGCGATTGCACCTCTTCACCGAAAGATCCCGGGAATTCATTCACTCAGCGCGAGATTGCGGGAAAATCTCTCCGGCGTCGTCGATTTTTATGGTTGAAAGGCTGTATTCGCCTGCAACAAGCTGGTAGAATCTTGCGCCATCACTACGTAATGAAGCGTTGTTCGTTTAAACGACGCTTATTTGCACAAATCCATTGACAAAAGAAGGCTAAACGGGCATTCTCCTCGGCCTTTGAATTGTCCATATAGAACACATTTGGGAGTTGGACCTTGGCTAATATCAAATCAGCTAAGAAGCGCGCCGTTCAGTCTGAAAAGGCCCGCAAGCACAACGCTAGCCGTCGCTCTATGATGCGTACTTTCATCAAGAAAGTATACGCAGCTATCGAAGCTGGCGACAAAGCTACTGCACTGAAAGCATTTAACGAAATGCAACCAATCGTGGACCGTCAGGCTGCTAAAGGTCTGATCCACAAAAACAAAGCTGCGCGTCATAAAGCAAACCTGACCGCTCAGATCAACAAACTGGCTTAATCGTCTGCTTGTTGTCGCTTTGTAAAAAAACCCGCGAAAGCGGGTTTTTTTATGTCTGTCGTCTATCGCTCAAAGCGTCAACCATCGCGCTTCTGGCGACTATTGCTTTGCCGAACCGCCAGAAACAGCGCTGTCCTGGGCCTGCGGCGGCGTAAAGAGCGCCGAATAGTCGCGATGACAAATACGCTGCACCGCCGGATGCTGGATCATTCGTTCTGCGAAGATCGCGTGATACTCTTCCATGACGTTGTCCATCCGTCCGATCTCAACTATCGACTCATCGCTATAGAAATCATGCGCATACAGCGTCGGGGCAACGAATATCGCATTATGCGCCGCGCCGAAGGCTTTCATCAACGCCGCATCGTCAAACTCGCCGAGGATTTCCACCTGCAATCCCTGCGAGTTAAACCAGTTGAGCAGCTTGCGCCCTAACATCGAACGACGGCCAGGGATCAGTAAGCGACGCTCTTCCAGACAGGCCGGGAACGGTTTTTTCGGCGGCGGATTCATGCACCAGAAGCTGACGCTGCATTCGCCAATTTTCACTGAAAACAGCCCTTCCTGCTGGGTTGAATCAATAGGGCAGTCGGAAATAATCATATCGAGCTTATGCTGGCTAAGCTGCTCCAGCAGCATTTCGTGGGTCGATTCGAAACAGCGTAAATGGATCTGTTCATTATCGACAACGGCAGCATCCAGTACCCCGCTCACCAACCTTTTCGACAGCGCGTCCGCGACGCCGACGTCAAACAGCAGATTCGACTCTTTACGATAGTTAACGATATCGAGCATTTCCTGGCTCAGCGTAAACATGCGATCCGCATAGCGGAAAACCAACTCGCCTAATTCGCTGGGCTCCAGCCCTCTTCCTTTTCGCTTGAACAACTTCCCCTGCAGGCGCTCTTCCAGCGCCTTAATTTGCCCGGTAATGGTCTGCGGCGTCAGGAACAGCGCTTCCGCCGCGCCAACAACGGAGCCTTCTTTATAGACATGCCAGAAGTAGTACAGATGGTTGTAGTTGATATGCGACATGCTTCTCTCCCTGATAATGTCCAGGAGAGCCGTAGCGGCTCCCCGTGAGATGTTAAGTCGCGTAGCCCGAATCCGTTACGCGCTTACGCAGTATGATGTATCCCGTGACTGCCGATAATATCGATCCAATCAGGATGCCAAGCTTGGCCCAGTTGATCAATCCGGGGTCGACGCTGCCGAAGGCCAGGGTGGCAATAAAAATCGACATTGTGAAGCCAATCCCACATAGAATGCCGACCGCCATAATTTGCTTGCAGGTTGTCCCTTCCGGCAACGAGGCCCATTTCAGCTTCAGCGCCAGCCAGCAGAATACGCTAATTCCCAATGGCTTACCGATAAACAGCCCGGCAATAATACCTAACGGCAGCAGCGAGGTCAGCCCTTCTACCGTGACGCCCTGCAAAGAAACGCCCGCGTTAGCGAAGGCGAACAGCGGCAGGATCAGGAAGGCCACCCACGGATGCAGCACGTGCTCAAGCTGCTTCGCCGGCGATTTACCGTTCTGCTCTTTTAGCGGGATCATAAAGCCGACAATGACGCCAGCCAGCGTTGCGTGAACCCCCGACTTCAGCACCGCAGTCCAGAGTATGGCGCCGACCAGAATATAGATCCCGGTACGCCGTACGCCGCTCAGATTCAGCGCCGCCAGCACTATAATGGCGCCGGCAGCGACAACCAACGACACCACGGAAAGATCGTGCGTGTAGAACAGCGCAATAATAATAATGGCGCCCAGATCGTCGATGATGGCCAGCGCCATCAGAAAGATCTTCAGCGCAGCGGGAACCCGATTGCCCAGCAGCGCCAGCACGCCCAGCGCGAAGGCAATATCGGTCGCAGCCGGTATCGCCCACCCTTCTCTGGCAATCGCATCCTGGCCGTTAAATGCCAGATAGACTAACGCCGGAACCACCATGCCGCCCAACGCCGCGACGACCGGAAATACGGCCTGGCGACGGCTGGCCAACGCGCCCTGTTTCATCTCGCGCTTTACTTCCAGACCTATAAGCAGGAAAAATACCGCCATCAGCGCGTCGTTTATCCACAACAGCATGTTCTTGTTGATCTCTAACGCGCCTACGCGCAGCTGAACGGGCGTCTCCAGAAAAGAGCGATACAGGCCGCTGGTCAGGCCCGTATTGGCTAATAGCATCGCCATAGCGGCGGCGAAGATGAGGATTATCCCCCCGGATGCCTCGCTATGAAAAAAACGCTGTAGATGTTTCACTTTTACCTCACCTTATCGGCAAACAACTCGATAAAAGTATAATACAGACGCAAATACATCGAAAAAAGTAGGTTTAAATTGCCGTTAAGATCGTTTTATACGAATGTACGCCCGTCAAATGCTGACCGGGTTAACCGGGCAGTAAAGTTTAAAAAGGCAGGCAGGAAAGACGGTTGTTATATTCATATTTCAAATGATTTAGCGCAGACGTCACGTTGGCAGGCGACATTCTGGTGAGCCAGGGAAGGAAAGGATGGCGATAAATATAGTCTATAAATTCGCTGGCGCTTCGCAGGGTCGCATGCCGTAACAGGCCGGTTTTCTTACTTCCGGTCAGGTTACAAACGGCCATGGCGTAGTCCCGCGTGGAGAATGTTCGCCAGACATTGTTGCGGATCCCGCCGCTGTAGAACAGTCGCGGTGGCATTTCGCCCTGAGGGGGGTTTACACCGCGTTCTCTGACGAATGAAATATGGCAGCGCCCCTGCCGGACCTGCGCCAGGTTTGCCATCATACATCCGCCAAGGATGAAACACTCATGATCGAGATAATGCTGCACATTCAGCGAACGCTCATCGGTTAACATTCGCACCAGTTCAAAATGTCGATAGGCCGGCAATACGGGTTTAACCAGCATACCTCGCACATGCCGGTGCAGCGTTCCCGGCCCGTAATCAATGTCAAACAGCGCGCCACGACGCCGCATAGTGAGCATTTCTTTGCGTTGCACGAGATATGCCAGCGTGCCTGGGGGCAGTCGTTCTTCATATTGCGATTGATACTGATACGCCGGCTCAACCGGGCGTGGAGTATAGTTCGTCGAGATAGCCACCACTTTACCGCTTTTTTCCTCAGCGGTGACCAGCACATACAGCCGATTCTCTCCACCGTTAAAACCAAGGCTAAACGCCCGGGTGGTGAGAACAATATCAAACGCCGGAAAGTCAAAAGCGCGCTCCGCCAGGTCCGCGCGATAAGAGAGGTTAGCTAATTCGCGGCCTAATGTAGTGTTATCGATAGCCAGTAGAGTGCGAATATCGTTAAGCGAGCTGCCTTGCTGGATGAGAGCGGCAAGCTCCTGCTGGCGAGGCGTGAGGGTCAGGCTGTCCGGTATCACGAAGGTCTTGCTGCAGTCGCGACATGCCATACGCCGCTCGCCCTGCGCCGAGTAGCCGTAGCGTTTTAGAGAAACGCTGCCGCATCCCGGACACTGCTTAACCAGCCCCTTCCATCCCTGGTTTACCGTGCGGCGAAAAGCGTTAAGGGAAATCGCCGAAATGGGCGGAAAGAGAAAGCCGCATTCCCGGCACAGGATATTTTCTCCCTGACGAAGATAATCAGGGCTATTAAGCACGCCAAGATTTTTACAACCGGGCGTTTTGCAACTATTAACATTAACGTCGTTAAACATATTCACTCACTGCGAATATTTCCCTCGGGCCTCGCTGATTTTATCACTATTATTTCTCCAGGGTAAAAGCGCGTTATCACCCTTTTTTTGATTATGAGTAACGGTTCAGGTCATTGCTGCCTCTGTCTATCCGCCGATTCGGGCCAATAAAAATACCTGATTCAACGTCAGAACGCTGAATCAGGCAGGTATGGCGCCAGGTAGCATACGATTATGGTATGCTAATATTTCATCAGCCCCATGTCACCGGCGTCGGTTTATCTCCGCGGGCTTTCATCAATGAATCATTATCGATGTCATTTTTATATTTCAGAAACTCAGCGAACATCCGCTGCTCAATTTCGGGCTGCTTACCGATTTGATTTAGCGTTTCTGCGCGATCCTGCTTCAGATTATAGAGGTATTTAGCCTTACCTTCGCGATCAATAATCATTTTCCAGTCGCCGTCGCGAATCGCCCATTCATCGGTCGGATCGTCCTGGAACGGCATATCGATACCGAAAATCAGCGGTTTTTCCCGCTTGAACGCTTGCTTCTCCAGTACCGGTACGATTGACTGGCCGTCATAGGTACGGTCCTTCGGCAGAGGGAAGTTCATCATCTGCGCCAGCGTCGGCATCCAGTCCAGACCCGACATCGGCGTTTCTGAGACCATCCCCTGCGGAATATGGTGACCATATTTGATAATCGCCGGGACGCGAATTCCGCCTTCCCACAGGTTATCTTTACGACCCCGCAGCCCATCCGTTTCACCAGCAAGGTTCAGCTCATAAACTTTTCGCGCTTCGCGGGTAACCGGGCCGTTATCGCTGGTAAAAATTACGATCGTGTTATCTTCTTCACCCATTGCTTTAATCTTGTCGAGAACTTTCCCTACCTGAGCATCCATATAGCTGATGTTGGCATAGTACTCACCGGCGCCGCGCCAGGGCTTATCCGCCCAATCACCGTAGAACAGATCCGGGTGCTGCTTCGCATAAGCGCTGATATAAGGCGCGTACATATCGAGATATTTCTTCGGCGAGGCCAGCGGGCTATGCACTTCGGTAAAGGCGACGTAGAGGAAGAAGGGGTTGTTATCTTTCTTCTTATCCAGCCAGTTGACGACTTCCGAACTCACCAGCTCGCCGCTGAACGTCTTCGCGCGACCGATAGGTTTCTCGTTGCGGGTAAAACCGGTGGGATAGACCATGCCGTAGCGAGGACGCTCTTTGGCGTTATCCAGCGTCGAGTCGCTCACGAACCCGGCGGTATTGACCAGCCTGTAGTCAAAGCCCATGTCCTTCGCCTGCGGCTGGTCGGTACGATCGCCGCCGGCGTTGAGATGGAGTTTGCCCATAATCGCCGTATCGTAACCCTGTTGCTTCAGCAGATTCGCAATCGTCAGCTCGTTACGGCCTAAGGCAACATTTTTCCCCTCCGGGATCCACGATCTAATGCCCGTACGAAACGGCATGCGGCCGGTCAACAGGCCCGCCCGCGAAGGTGAGCAGAGCGGCGCCGGAGCATAATAATCGGTGAACTTCACCCCTTCCTGAGCCAGCTTATCAATATTGGGCGTTTTGACGATTTGATGCCCATAGGCGCCCAGGTCACCATAGCCTAAATCATCTGCCAGAATAATGACCAGATTGGGATGTTTAGCATCAGCGGCATAAACAGAATGCATGGCGCTACCTGCGCATAATGCCAGGCCAATCAGGCCGGCAACACATGTTTTTTTCATGTTAATCCCTCAGAAAAAAATTTAAAAATTGATAACGCAACATATAACGCATTTAATCCCATAAGCCCTCTGGCCAGATGTATTATTGCTCTCTCACCAGCCTATAATTGCAGATATTCATGGGAGTAAAATTGAAGTATCCATAGCCAAACCGGCCAATCGGGAAAGAAGTATCAATCGAAAAGAAAATGATATTAGTGATTGAAATCTCACATAGCAACGGCATAAAAACTCATGCAAAAAGGGTGTCAATGAATGTTGTTAATAACCACATAAATGAATGTTTCTGTTGCAGAGAATATTCTCTTAACAATAATGAAAACGGCACTGACTCATTAAACAGATGCGCAAGAAATACCCTCTTCTCCGCTCCCTCTCTTACCTGAGGGACCGGGGCGATCGGGTTATTGGCAATGACAGACGGGCGTGAGGATCAGTCATAGACCACGCGTAGCAGCGTTAGCTGTTTGTCCTCATCCAGGTAGGACTTTTCAATCGTGGCATAGGGGGAGGATATGGGCACAATGAGGTTTTCCACGGTGATATGACGCTCAAGACGATCCTGACGCTGGCATAAAATATCGGAGGTTCCCGTTTCGTTCCAGCAGGCGGCGGTTATCACGCTACCGGAAAACTGAAGCTGACCGCCGGAGGCGAGGCACGCGCAGCCGATAAACCATAGCGGCAAGACCAGCGCGGGCATCACACTATGTATGAGGGGCATTTTTTCCATGTTTCGACACTCCTGTGTTTGATTTCACCGGGGCGTGACCACCCCGGTGGAGAACGCCGTCCCTAGCCTTTCGCTTTCTGAATCGCCGTCTGCAGAGCGTCCTGCGAGGAGCTGCCGGGCATCACCGAGACGCGGTTAGCCTCCGGCGTTTTCGCCTGTGGCATCACGACAAACGCGGGGGTACCGGAAAAGTTCATATGCTGGGCCAGCGCCTGATTTGCCAGCAGAGCGTCATGAACCGCCCCGCTATCCTGCGCCTGCTTGACCTCCGCGATCTTCTCTTTCGACAGATAATGCTGCGCCAGGCCATAGACATCCTGTTCCGTGAGCGCGCCTTCCACTTTACCGGTGGCATAGAGCGCGTTATGCCAGTCAAGATATTTGGCGCCGCCGTCGCTTAACCACACCTGTTCGCCGATCCTTGCTGCCAGCCCCGATACCGGCCAGCGCGAAGAAAAAATAGGGAACTCTTTGAAAACAAAGCGCGTATCCGGGTTGGCTTTGATCAGCGCCTCGATAACCGGCGCCATTTTGCTGCACCATGAACACTGATAATCAAAGAACATGACCACTGCAGCTTTCGCATCTGCCGGGCCAACGGATGGGCTGGCGCTGCTCAACAGCCCGGCCTGATACTGCAGGGCCAGCTGTACGTAAGCCTGCTGTTGGGCGATCTGCTGCCGCTGATGTAGCGTTTCGCTGGCGGCGATGAGAAATTCCGGGTGATTCGCCAGATACGTGGCTACGGCTTCGCCGACTTTATCCGGATGGCTGACGATATAGGCCTCCGCCGCCGGACCAATCTGCGACGCCGGCTCGCCGTTCTCCGCCTGCGCCGGTAAAGAAATCGCGCCGCTAATCAGCGCCAGCGCCGCCAGGCAGCTTAGCTTTAAAGATGAATCGTGCATAAAACAAACTCTCATTCCAGGGATAAAAATCAGCGCGCCAGCAGTACGTTCGCCGCTATCGGCGGCAGCACGCGGCCATAATCATTAATGCTTTGCCAGCGCACCTCGCAGCGGGTCGCCCGCTGGCACCAGTCGGTTTTGCGCGTCGAAAAAGGGGCGACGACACCTGCGGTATCAATGGGCCGGCCGTTGGCCTTGAGCGAGAAGAGCGTGACGTAATAAGGGCCCGGGTTCTGTACCGACAGCCCCTCCGGGGTCAACGTCCAGCGCAGCCCCCGGTACGCCTGCTGGGGATTGCCTGCCAGGCCAGCAGGACGATAGATAAGCTTCAGCGCGGAACGAAAGGCCATCTGAACATGATGGTCGCCAGGCTTACCGGAGGGTATGGCGGCAATACTCAATGTGAACAGGCTTTCCCGGTCGGAGGGGAGCGCGTCGCCGGTCCAGGTCACGCGCAGCGTATTCTCCTGCTCTGCCGCAAGACGGAACAACGGCGGCGTAATGATAAAGGGGGGTCTGTTCCCTGCGGCAATAGCCGCGCCGGGCCATCGTCGCGCCGACTGAATGTGGCTATCAATAAGCCAGCTCTCAGAAGAGGTGTTGCTCACCGGCACGCTTAGGGTCGGCATCTGCGCATGATAGATAAACCGCGTCCCGCCAATCACCACGCCCGCCTGAGCCACAGGGATCGGCAGCAGCCAGATCATCAGGATATAAAAAAGGAGTTTATTCATAGGCGAGGATAAACGTGGCTGAAGCATTCGCCTTTCCGGCCGTAACCGCGCTGCCGTCCGCGACATAACGAGCATAGAACTGCAGATGCGCGGAAGTCTGCCCCGGAGAAAGCGCGATGACTTCGCTCGTCTGCCCTGGCGGAATAAGATGTTTATCCTGGTCATAGAGGCCAATGCCAATCCCTGTGGCATCGTCCGCCGCGTCGATAAGCGCCAGGAGATCCGTATTTCGCTGATTTGCCGTCCCGCTGAAGCTCACCGTAACGCCGCTGACGGTGCTGCCGCAGTTTTGCAAATCAATGGCGAAAGGCTGCCAGGCGGAACCATCGCCAGCCTGGTAAAACTGACGGTTCGATACGCTGCCCATCTCCACGTTAATGTTTTCTGAATCCGGCGACAGCGTGCAGGTATTGTCGGTAATCGTGCCGGTGACATAGACACGCCCGTCATGCGCGTCTGCTGTTGCTGTCGTCAGAAGGCAGCAAGCCATGCAGGCATAATAAGCATATTTATTCATCGCCGCGCCTATTCGTATTGCAGGTCGAAATACATCACCGCCGTCGCATTGCCGGAGGTGACCACTGGCCGTGTCGATTTGTAGCGAATGTAGAAGGAGAGCGTATTGCGCCCGGCCTTGAGGGGATAAACAACTGATTCGCTATTATTAATACTGACATCATCTTGATCTTCATCAAGCAGCTCCACGCCGATGCCGCTGGCCAGCATATTTTCGTTACCCATGCCGGTATCGGTCAGCGCCAGCAGCGACGGATCATCACTGTCTGCCGTGCCGGTAAACCAGATTTTGGTTCCGGTAATTCCCCGGGAGCAGTTTTTCAGATTAATGTTAAACGGCTTAAATTTTGTTGTCGTTCCGGTTGCGGGAAAATCCTCAACCGAAAACTGCCCCAAATCGATACTCTGGCTGACGCTGGAAATCTCCACATCGCAGGTTTGCGCAACGATCGTGCCGGTAAATTCCAGGTTATTGCCGGTATCACTGGCCTGGCAAAATGGGCTCCCGCAGAGGAGCGCTAAAAAGAGACCGCGTTTTAAGCTCATTTAGTCGAAGTCCACCCGCAGGTTAGCCAGCGCGGTAAATACGCCCTCCGCGGGAATTTCACCGGTCGTGCTAACCGGATAAGCCTGCAGCGCGATGTTGGCTTTGCCCGCATCGTCAGTGACGAAAGGCACCACGCTGCTGGCATCGTTTGGCGTCAATACCGCGCCATCGTTGGTCTCAACCACCACGCCGACGTCCGGGTTATCCGAGGCGATAGCCTGGTTAAGGTGAGTATCCGCTGTCGCAATCAGCCGCAGGCTTAAATTAACCTGCGAATTCACGCCGCTGCATTTCACCGGCACCCTGAATTTTTTATTTCTGACGCTCACCGGCTTTGCCCCGGCGCGGTTGAAGCCACCGCTATAAAGCGAGCCGAAATCCACAAGAATGGTCTGCCCTGCGTTGATTTCGCAGCTTTGTGGCACGGTTACCGTTCCGCTGTAAGCAATGTTGTAAACCACGTTGCTCAGGGGATCGCTCGTCCCTGTCGTCACGTAGACGTTGAACATGGTCTTCGGAGTGATAGTGACGGTTCCCACGAAAGGCCTGGCAATCTTGAGCTGAAACACCAGGTTCGAGTCGCGGATGTAGAACGGTTTGCCGGCGTTTACGCTGTCATCGGTGCCCATATAGGCGTAGTTGGTAGGGAGATAAAGGGTTCCTGCCGCGGAGTCGTCAATTCTCATCGCCCCCTCCAGATAGTCAGGGTCGAGCTTTAAATACTTCCATGGGCCGCTGGTTTCAACCACGGCGTAGGGTGAAACATAGGAACGATACGTCCGGTTCGAGAATGCCGATCCAGCGGGACACACGGCCTGAACGTTCACTTCCTGGTTTTTGGTCAACTGAACCGTATTCCCCGCCGCGTTTTGGGCCGCCGTGAGGGTGGTACTCAGATCGTAATCGACCGTAGTAGGCGCGCCGTTGACGTTTTGACAGACGGCAGCCTGAGCCGCATTGGCTAACAGCAGTCCCGCCAGCGGAATAAAAAATAAACCTGTCTTCATTTAGCGGCATTCCACGCGTTGTCGCACCAGGGCCTGCCGGGTTGCGGGAAGTTGATAATGCACCAGACACTGGCGGGAAGCTCCCCGGCCCCACTGCACCTTAAGCGTCCCCTGAGGGCTCAGACCGGCCAGGTAAACTTCGCCGCCATCGCCGACGATCGCCTCCTCCACTGACGCATCGGTCGAGGCGGTCGCGCCGAACGGTACCGGCTGCCCGTCATGCAGCAGCGTCAGGAGCGCACGTTCGCCGACGCGCGCTTTAAAGCTGGCCAGTACCAGCGCGCCCTGCGTAGGCACGACGTTCACGACGGCATCGTCGATATCCACGTCATCCGCCATCGAGTTCACATCCAGCGCCATGCGATTTTGGCGATAGGTCGTGGCGTAAGGCACCACCGCATAGCCCCGGCGATCGGTATGAATGCCCGGCTCGTCATCAATATTGACATTGCCTGCTCCCGGAGCGGCGATCAGCACGTTGGTTTCGCCCAGCGGCTGGCTCAGCGTTAAGCCGTGCGCATGCGCCACTATGCCGCCGCTCAGACCGTAATTTATCTGCTGATAATCGCCGTTATTGCTGGTGTTATAGCCCACGTTGACATTGCCTTTGGCGCCATCATATTCGAGGCTGGCGGCGCCGCTTTTGCCAACGCCATGATTTTGATAACCCTGCTGTACGCTATAGCTGAGATTGTTTTGCGCCAGCGCGGTACCGCTTATTCCGGCATTTTGGATGACGCCGCCGTGCCGATCGGTACTGGTGCTGAACGTGGCGTAGATATTGTGATGCTTGTGGGTAATATCATCGCTGTGATGTAGCCACTGGCTGAGCGGCAGCGAGAGATTCAGGGCAATAAGCTGGTCGCTCTTGTCCTCTCCCGGGGCACGGCTTTGGTTATAAGAGAGGCTCCATGACACGCCCGCCAGAGTATCGCTATAGCCCACTTGCAGCAGCGTGTTCTTCTCATCGGTATGCCAGTAGCTCTGCTGACTACCGGTTACATAAAGCGAACCAAAACGCCCAAGCTGCTGCGAGATATTCAGCTGAATCTTGCCGCGTTTGGTGTAATAGAGGTTGTAGTAATCGCTCCAGCTACGCTGGTCTTCGTTTTCGTCGGTTGGACCGTTATAGCCAGACATGCGCTTCCACGCCGTCTCGTCGAGGGTATAAAAACCCGATGTTGAGTAGCGATAGCCGAGCAGCTGAAAGTTAGTTCCCAGACTATTCAGCGATTTAGCGTAAAGAAAACGCGTGGATTGCCCCTGATGCTCGCTATCATCAGCCAGGGTGCTGCGCGCCTGGGTCAGGTCGACGGAAATCGCCCCCCAGTCGCCCAGATTGGCTCCCGTACCTAACGCCAGCGCGCGATAATGATCGGCAAACTGCGTCCCGCCGTAAACGGTAAAGCTGTGCGGCAGGCCCCATATCAGCGTCGCCTGGCCAAACTTAACGTCCTCTTTCTGGCTGCTGTCGCCGCGATAGCTCGCCGCCGTGGCCGCGTATTTCAACCGCCCTTCACGTTGCAGAATTGGCACAGCGGAATACGGCACGCTATAGCGAGTGATGCTGCCATCGGACTCTTTTATCTCAACGCTTAAATCACCGCTGCTGGCCGTGGAGTAAAGGTCGTCAATAGTAAATGCGCCGGGAGAGACGTAGCGCTGGTCGATGGTGTAGCCATTCTGCCGAATGGTCACCTGGGCATTGCTTTTAGCGATACCGTGGATGGTCGGTGCGAAGCCTTTCATACTGTCAGGCAGCATGTTGTCATCGGAAGCCAGCTGAATGCCGCGCAAGGGCAAACTGTCGAAGATCGCGGAAGGCGTATAGCTATCTCCTGCGGTCAGTTCGCTTTTCAGAGCGCGCAAATCGCGCTCTACATACGTGCTGATATGCTGCCAGTCGCTTTTATTGCTCTCGCCGCCGCTGTTATCGTTCCAGGTGGAATAGTTACGCAAGCGCCAGGCGCCAAGGTTCAGGCCGCTGTTAAGGCCAAGAAACTGGGTACGGGCATCAACGCCGCCCTCGCTGCGATCGCGGCTATTCGCACCGGTAAACGTGTAATTAAGCAATAGCGCGTTGATCCCTTCATCCCAGTATTCAGGTGCAATATAGCCCCTGGCGCTGTTCTTCATCGCCGCCTGGGGAATACTGATATTCAGGCGCTGCTGGGTGAAATCAAAGCGCGCGAAGGCCGCAGGAATGGCGGCGGCAATATCCACGCACCCTTGAGAAGAGGGCCTTAACAACCCCGGAAAGGCCTCAACGTTCACCTTCATCTCTTTGAGCATATCAGGCGTCAGACAAGCGCTTAGCCCGGAGTCGTCTGCGGCTGGCGTCCTGGCGGAGGGTTTCGCTTCGTAGAAGGTCATATCGCGGGTGGCAAGAAAGGCGCCATTCAGATAGACGTCGACCCGATAAACGCCAGGCGCCTGGCCGTTGCCTTCAAAACGTGAAAGATCGGCGATCCTGGACGGATCGTCCGATAAAAACGCGGGATTAAAATAGTTATCCGCCCAGCCCTTCGGCAACGTTAACACGCTGACTAAAGTCAGGGTCATCAGCACCGGTTTACTGACAGACGGCGATTGACGCTTTATAGCAGCCATTTTCTGCACGCTAAGATTGGCTCTGGCAGGTTTGTACAGGCGTGGTCGCACCAAAATCATTGACGGTCTGGAAGGTTACCCGGCTTTCGCTGCTCGGCAACGTCAGCTCGCTTTTTGGCGCGACCATGGCATTCGGCAGTTTTCGGCTTCCAGCATGTATTTCAACCAGAGAGACATAGTAGGGCGACGGATTGGTAACGATTAATCGACCGTTTTGGCTATGGCAGCGCAGCATCGCAGGCGCATTTGCGGAAGGAACGGACAAATCCGCAGGACGAATAAAAAGTTTAATGACGCTTTGGGTCGCAATTTGCAATGAATTATTCGCCAGCCTGGTTTTATCGACCGAGGGGATCGCTTTGCTATTGAGATAGAACACGCTTTCCCGGTCGGTGGGCAAAGACGGACCGATGTACATAATTCGCAGGGTGTTCTCTTTTTTCGGCTGAATCACGAACAGCGGCGGGGTAATAATAAAATCAGAGCTCCGGCTACCATCAGCATTGGCAACCCAGGACTGAATCAGGAAAACGTTGTTCTCCGAGGAGTTAATAACCGGCAGAGAGACCTGCTTGCTTTCCTGCGGATAGATAACGCGGGTTGATCCCAGAGCAATACCGCCCGCGTGCGCCTGGTTTATTATTCCAGCGATAGCCAGTAACAGCGATAGAAATTGAATTGTTCTTTTAAGCATTTTCTAAGTAAATAAACGATTTTGGGCGCAACACAAATAGCGTTTCCTCCGTGCAAGATGCACGGAGGAATACCTGAAAAGAAATCAGGAGTACACCATACTAAAGGTGGCGGTAGCAGAGACGTTACCGGCAACTACAGCGCCGGTGGCGATATAATCGACGCTCAGCGGAACCACGTTTTCACCATCAATTAACGTTACGGTGCCAGAAGTATCGCCAATATTGAGCGGCTGGCCGTCCGGACCATACAGCTGCAGAGCGACGTTGGTAGCCGCACCAGCACCTGCGGTGTTGGCAAGGGAGCCGGCCAGCGTACCGTCCTGCTGACCGTTAAAAATAACTGCGGCTTCCTGGCTTACCGTGGTATCGCAATCTTCCAGTTTGATCGAGAAATCTTCTTTTTGATTCGCAACCATGCCGGCGGCCGTTAATTTGCTGGCACGAACCTGGCTTAAGGTGACCGTTTGATCAACGGAGTCAGCAGAAACAGAACAGGCGGCATTAACAACCTGGCCAACAAAATTAACAGTGCCACCAGAAACGGTCGCCGTATCCGCAAAAGCGGAAGTCATCATGCCGCCTGCAGAAATAGCAGTCACCATCATGGCTAATAGATGCTTTTTCATATAATCCCTTTTAAATTTAATAAAAACCCAGTGTTATAGTTTGATAAATATCAGACATTGGTGGACAAGGGCTTTCGCTCAGGCCAGCCTGACGACTCCTGGTTTTATATGCTACAGGAAGACACTCACGTCATTAATATGAGATAACTTACTGACCAGTAATCGCCTCACTCAAATAAACACTCTGACATTAGTTAATTATTATAAAAGGTATAAACAGTTGCAATCATCACCTGCTGTTTTTATAGGACTACAGGTAACCTCATGTTTTAAAAGAACTATAGTTATGAGATACACCCTATGCCATCAGGACTATTGACTTTTTAATTAATACATGAATGCACGAAAGACAACCGTTCGTAATACTTTTTAAAAGGTGTTTAATTGATGTAAAAAAACACCTTTTATGCAACATCGTTAATAGGCCGTCGGTAATTTCTTCATGTCTAATAAACGACCGCCATCGATACTAATATAACCCCCTTTCTTAAGTTCAGAGAGAAGTTTCATCGTACGGCTACGGGATATGCCCGTTCGTCTTTGAATAAAATTAAGGACGTTAATGCTTTGTCGGTATTCGCTGGCATAAGCCCAAAGCTCGATTAATAATGCGCGTACCTTCAGATAAGAATCCACGCCAACCAGCTCCCGATCCCGTACGCTCATCACCATCAGACGATAGGCAAGTATTCGTGCGACATCGTGCCACAGATCGCACTCATCGACGGTCTTAATAAAGTCGGGCAAAGAAACCGCACGTCCGCTGCACTCGGTTTCGGCCACCAGAAAGTGCTCCGGTCGGGTCGGAACATCGTAGGTCACCCCGTAGCTGTCAACTAATCCGACAATAGAGGGCGCAAAAGCGGAACATACATGAAGTCCGCTGCCGCAGCGGCAAAATGAAAAAATTCCGGACTGCAGAAGAACTATTTTACTTTCTCCGGAAGAATTCAGTAAAAACTCATCGCCAGGATTTAAATTAAAAGGCCTTCCAAAAGACCATAATGCAGAGAAGAGCGCATCAAGCGCTGCATGTGGTTTAGCCTGCTGGGAAAATAAATATGAGTGCAAGGTATTCTCATTATCGTTTTCAGCAATGTCAACTTTCATTTTTTCATTAAAAACCATAATCATAGGTCAACCCAACATATACTTAATGAAAGGTGTCTTCAATTAATTATAAATAAAACCACCTGGTAGTATATCTGTACCAAACCCGCACAAATACGCAATACTTAGCACGATGAGTAAATTCTTAATAAAAATATCAACAAGCTCAATCAAACCTCAAAACATAATATTAACAGGGAAATAAAATCACAAATGAAACTATTTCTCGGAAAATAAAAAACCTCATAAAAAATAGTGATTCAGAATATTAAACTCTCTGAATCACTATGAACAAGACGATTTTTCTTCACTAAACAGCAGGGAAAGAGGTGTTATTAACTAAAATATTTTGGCGCTGAGTAATATTCCACCATTTTTTCTGCCAGCCAACCGCCATCTTCACCGTTAGAGTGAATCGTCGTAATACTTACCGTTGAGCCTCCGCCCCAAAGTACCGAGAAAACGTTATAATCAGGAAGATTTAACGCCTGCATCTGCCCCCAGTCGTAGCCATTATCCTGGCGTAAAAAGTCACCGACTGTCGCTACGCCATAAGTCGCGCTATTCACCGTCGTATTTAACAGATCCGAAGCGATGGTATTAAGATCGCTGCCAATACGCGCATCGCCCATAAAGAAGCTTCCGCCCGACGCGTAGTGCGCGGCGGCAATTTTACTGTTGCCTTCGTCTACGGTTGGCATATGGCCCCCCGGGATTTGCCATAGCATAGCCGGTTTATGCAGGTCTTTAGCCGCTTGTTTTACCATCCCTAAATAATTAAACCAGCAGGTTGCGTTCCAGCCATAGTGCGCTAATGCATCCGGGCTAAAGCAATCGCGTTCAAATTTATCAAAGGCGATAAAATCTGGCGCATACTCACCGCTATACACTCCCAGCTCATTGATAAAGCTGGCTATCGCTGTCCCCTGGGCCACAGGATCGGCATTTGCTCTGAGTACCCAGTCTGCCGTTCCCGTCGCCCAGACGTTGGTCTGCCAGCCGAAGGCCACGTCCGGCGCAAACTGGCGCACAATATAGTTAATCGCCTGGACATAACCATAAAGATCGTTAGAAAACGTCGGCAACAGCGGCGCGCTGAATCCCGGAAGAGCAGGCAAAGCGTTAATCGCCGCCGCCAGCTGGACGTTAACCTGTACGCTATTCGCTTTACGTACCGCGGTATAGCCGTACGGCTCCTGCTGTATCGCGCCAAGGAAATCCGGATTCAGCACAAAGGTGGCGGGAACGGCGTGCTGGTCGTCCTTCCAGGACTGCGCCGCAAGACACTGGGTGATGAAGTTACCAAAGTGGTTACGTAACCGCTGTCCGTCCTGAAGATCCGAGAGCGCGCTGCCGCCGCTGGCGTTAGCGGTATAAACCACCATGACCGGCATCACGGAGCGTCCCGCCTCTTTTTCAATCTCACGCACCAGCGGAACGGTTTTGTGAATCGGCAGCGAGTCATAATCAAGGAAGCCGTCACCGTTTTTATCCACTTCCGCCGCCGGTATCGGGTCGCCGCCGCCGTCAAAACCATCATATTTAAACAGGGCGCTAAAAGGGACGTCGCGATATAGCGATACGGTATCCGCGGCATTCACCGTCACCCCGCCGTGGGCAAGATAGTCCGGCCAGCCTTTAACCTGCAGTGGAACGCCCTGCACAAACTCGAGCGTAATGTGATTGACGCTTTTCAGCAGCCGCAGCGGCGCATCCTGTTCACAGCGCCACGGTGTACCGGCGACGTAAACATCGGGAGTCTCAACGCTATACTGTCCGGGAGCCAGATGCATCGCCAGCGTTTGCAGACGGGCATCGCTCTCCAGCATCACGGTATATTGATATTGCCCGCAGCAGAACCGATAGCGCTGAGGCGATACGCCCTCAGGTAAACCTAGTATCGTCACCTGAACTTCGACAAAATCATGACTATCAACCCCGGTCTGCTGGAAGCCGATGCTCACCTCTTTCACCTGGCCCTGCTCAGGGGTAAAAATCGTCGGTCGGGCGGGATGGCTAATCATCTGATTATTGATTACCGTCGACTGTAAGCCAATCTCGTAGCAGTGACCGGCGATAAGCCGATCCACCAGCTGTATTTGGTTGACGGGCATCGTCAGGGTTCTTTCGCATACCCCAGATTCCGACCACAGCTCAACCACCATTTCCGCGCCGGCAAACTCAGGGGCATCGACGATAAGACGTACTGAAGCAAACTGTACCGGCGCCTGATACGCGACCTGACAGGTCTGGCAGTCAGATCCGCCAGCCAGCTTCAGCCTGAACGTCGATTCAACGGGTACGATCTGCATATCATCATTACTCAGTTCCAGCACAGCGATCGTGTACTCACCCGCGCTAAGATCGCTGATGGTCAGCGTCTCTCCCCACTCGCCTGCAAAGCGTCGTGAAGTCGCATCCGGATAGAACAGGTCGATCGTCGGCTTCAGGGTGGTGTTTTGTTTTAACGAAGGGAACTGAATATTGATCTTGCCCTGACGGCCTGGGTCGTGCGCGAGGATTGCCGTTAAGCCGCTCATAGTGACCGGAGTTTGGGTAGCGGAAAGATAGAACTGCAGCTCAGCGCTTGCGCCGCCCTTTAGCCAGAATTGCCCATCATTATTTATCGTAATCGTGTTCTTTTCGATTGGCCAACCGCCGTCGCTGCCCAACGTTACGGGCTTGTTGCCGAGCAAAGATCCGCTGAACGCGCTGTAAGGATCGGGATGCGCGCTGGCGGTAAACTGCAGCTTAAGTTGGTTAAGGTCGATAGCCTGGGCATAGAGGTTGGTCAGCGTCAGAGTCACCCGTTGATACCAGCTGGTCGTGCTCAGCGGGCTTGCGACAACAGTCATTCCCTCTCCTTCCACAACCGCATCATCGCCCTGCTCTTCAGGCTCAGGAGCCATCTCATCCGTACCCTCATCGTCAGGGATAATCTCTTCCGGTACAGGCGCGACATCATCAGTTTGATCATCGACGGGGGCTTCAGGTTCCGGCTGCCCCTCGTCCGCAGATTCATCAGCGCTATCATCTTGCGCAGATGAGGCCAGGGTTAAGCTAAAAGTTGAGATTTTGACCGGTACCTGAGTGGCGGCAAAGCTGAAGAATAACGTGCCGCTTTCACCGGGCTGCAGCAGCAGCGGTTGGCTGTTATTAATAATGATTTCATTGACGTCGAGGGCTCCCTGCGTTTTACCGCTCAAGGTGAGGGGCATATCCCCTTTAAGCGTACCGCCAAAATTGCCCCACGGATCCTGATGTCCGGACCCGGTAAAACCAATGGCCGCATGATTGATATCCACGGCGCTGTTATTTTCATTGGTGATGGTTAAGGTGATTTTTTGATACCAGCTGTTCACATCGATCTGGCTGTTTTTAATCGAGACCGTCATTGACAAAATTCCTCATTCCCTGGTGGAAAAAAGCCCCGGTAAACCGGGGCTTGCATTTTTTAGCCCACTATTTTTCGCTTAACGAAAAGGATCAGTAAGCACCAAGGTCAGTCCATGCCTGGCCCGCAGCGCAGTTCAGATCCGGCTGGTCGCCCTGAGACCACCATTTCACCTGGTAGTTATGGCCTTTCCAGCTGACGGTTTCAAAGGTACCCCAGTTGCCGCCATAAACGGTGCTGGCATCCCAAAGCGGGTAAGGCATCGTCGCGTCATCCGTGGAAGTGTCATCTTCCGCAGGCGTGGTGTCTTCTTCCGGTTCGACAGGCTCTACCGGAACTACGGTATCGTCCTCTTCAGGCTCAGGCTGCACCTGAGACGCCGACGGAACGACAACCAGCACATAACGCTGCTGGGAAGAAGGCTCGCCCCAGGCATCACGAACGAACAGGGTGAACTGGAAGTTGGTGTTAACGGTCACTTCCGGAACGACGAACTCGATGACAGCACTGGTCTTGTCTGCCACGCTGATTTCAGAAGGAACGCCCCAGCTCCAGGTAATCTCGTCTTTATCTTCATCAGAGGAACCTTCACCAGAGAGCTGTACGGTAGAACCGCCCACAACGCGCAGTTCAATGGCAGCCTTCGGCGCGTGGTTGATCGCCGGTTCAGGCTGAACGCTATCGTCATCCTGTTCATCTGCCGGGTCGACGTTGATGCCTTCGAAATAGAACGGTTCCATATCGATAACTTCAGAGGCCATTTCATAGCCCAGACCTTCACGCGCGGCGTTCACCAGCACGCCGTTGTCCTGGTCGATAGTCCAGGTGAACATTCCTCCGAGCCCCAACTTCGCGGCGTACTCGCCCTTGGCTTTAACAGAACGCGGCGTGTCCAGAGACATGAACAGTTTGCTTTCCGGGTTGTAGAGGTAATCCGCATTGGCCACCTGGTCGGTATAGACGTTGAAACCGTTGCGGCCTTTCTGGTTTTCCAGGTCCAGGTAGTTATAAATAACGTCATACCATTCGGTGGTACCGGATTCGAAGGTACCGGTGGTAGTACCGGTACCCGGGTTATAGGAGCCTTTCAGCGGAGACAGAGATTCCAGCTCAACGCTGCGGCCATTGCGGGTATAACCGGCATAGCCAATGTTAATGCGGTCTGCCGGGAAGCCTTCGGCCAGCAGATGGTCGACGATGGTATTGACCGCCCAGCCGCCTTCTTCCAGCGCGTTCAGGTTGGTGTGATGGGTCAGGGTTTCCGCCCACGGCGTACCGAAGAAGTCATAGGTCATCACGTTGATGCCGTACAGACCGGCCTGCAGCAGCGCTTTCACGTTGGAGTAATCGAAGGTCTTCACTACCGCGGAGCTGGCAATGGAGATTTTGACGTTGCTCAGACCGGCGGAATCCAGCTGCTTACGCAGCTCGCCGATCAGCAGCGCATAGTTTTCGCCGTCTTCCGGGCCGTAAGGGTTGCCCGCGCCTTCCGCGTTCGGGTATTCCCAGTCGATATCCACTTCGCTGAACATCGGGAACTGTTTGAACAGTTTTACCACGCCTTTCGCGAAGGTTTTACGGGCGGAATCAGAAGCTGCGGTTTCGTGGAAGCCGTTACTCATGGTCCAGCCGCCGATGCTCATGGACAGCACCAGATCGTGACCCTGCTGCTTCGCTTTAGCCTGCAGATCGCGCAGGCCGCCGAGCAGACCTTTGGCATTCGCCTGAGTGACGGTTTTCGGATCGACGTCCCAGCCGCTGACGGAGTGGCCAACGTTAACGTAGGACTGGAAATCGCCCCACGGGTCGAGGAAGGTCGGCTCATATTTAACTTTTCCGCACTGCTCGGCGCCTTCGGCAACCACATCGCGGTACATCCCATCCACTTTATGGAAGCCGGTGACGCCGACGAAACCGACGATGATTTTGTCGTAAGCGGTAGGCGCAACGTTGGTCAGATCGTAACCGCGACCACGGTTATCTTTCGAATCATCTCCCTGCAGGCGACCATCATACTGGGACCAGTCGGTGTAGTAGCCGAATACTTTGGGCTTAGCCGTGGAAGACTTGTACTGGTTATATACCGGCTTCGCGACGCGAGCAGAAGTATAGCTGTATGCGCTGACTTCTTTCGCTGGGTTAAAGCCGTCTGCGGCGTTGCTGGTTTCGGTCAGCGTATCGCCCTGAATCAGTTTGCTAGTAGCCATTATTAATTTCCTTTTAAGCTTGAAAAATTGTCGCAGTTCGTTCTGCCGGACCAATAATTCAATGCTTACGAGACAATGGCTAATCACATAACATCATGTTTTCAACATCTCATTCACGCTATTTTATGCGAGAAAAATGATGGCGGTAATTCTTAAATCATCAGCGGATATACGTATCTCAGCAAAATCATGGCGAAAACATCAGCAGCACATTAAATCTCATTTATCAGTGGGTTAAATATCATTTACTTTACATGAGATTATGTGATTAAGCTCTCATCATCAAATGACATTAGAATAATACGAATGACAAGTAATAGATTAAGCCAATTCTCGTACAATATATTGAACCCACGCAATCAGGATCTATATATCTAAAGGACGACAACATGAAAACTTATCTCATCAATGATAATTGCGTTTACAACGAAGGAAAGTATGAGCTGAGAACCACCTCAAACTCACAGGTCATTAAAATGACGGCAATGAGGGCGAAGTGCCTGAGCTTCATCATCGAAAATGCAAATATGGATATTATTGAACGGCAAAAAATAACTTCAGAATTATGGGGAAGCCGTAGTCACTTTGTGAATGACGCAAATTTAACGCAAATACTCTACTTAATCAGAAGAGATCTGAAGTCCCTTGGGATAAATGACCTGTTTATCACCATCCCAAGACAGGGCATTCAGGTTAATAAAGAAATTCCTATTAAAGCCATGGAGAGCGAAAAGAAAGGAACAAAACGACAGGTGTTCAGAAAGACGCTGGCAGCATTAACCACCGTATTTTCTGTCACCCTCGGCACGGTGATGTACCTGCACATTCATTAATTCAAGGAAATGAAAAATGAACCCGATTATTGATGGTATTTTAGTAATGGAAGGCGGCTATACCAACAATCCTAAAGATAAAGGTGGAGCCACCAACTGGGGGATCACTGAGGCAACGGCCCGAGCTCATGGTTATACAGGAGAGATGATCAACCTGACGCGAGCTGAAGCATTTTCTATCCTCGAAGAGGATTACTGGATCAAACCCGGATTTGAGCAGATCTCAACTATATCCTGGCCCATTTCTTTCGAACTCTGCGATGCCGCAGTCAATATTGGCCCCCACTATCCTTGCGTCTGGCTACAGCGCTGGCTCAACGCGCTAAACCGGGAAGAAAAAAGTTACCAGGATATCAAAACCGATGGCAAAATTGGCCCTCGGACCCTCTCCGCTCTCAATCACTTTCTGGCCTTAAGGGGCAAACAGGGTGAAGAAGTGCTGATAAAAGCGCTCAACTGCAGCCAGGGAGCCTACTATCTGGATATCACAGAAAAAAACAAAGGTAATGAAGAGTTTATTTATGGCTGGATGAAGGCCAGAATCACCTAAGATCATCGTGGCAATACAGCTAATAAAAGACTCAGGGACGAGACTTTTATTAGCATAAATATAGACTGGACATCACTTAATGAATTTTTGCATTTTCCAGAGCCTTTTTAATCTTCTCGCCAAGAATTTTCAAAATCGGCCCTGCAAATACCCCGCCAAGCCCCGCGGCGAGCAACACCATATTAAAACTAAGCTCTTTTTCAATCGCCACGGCGCTGAGCAAAAAACTGGTAAAACAGGAAACCACAACCTGGGTTAAACAGTGCATGATGCCCTTATGGGAATGATCATCACCTTCTTGCTTATCACGCCGGATAAGGTAGCTAACAAACCCGCCCCAAGCTCCGATAGCAATAATGGTGATAAAAATTTCGACTTCCAGCAAAACGACTTCCGTTGTCGCCAAATGATTTGGAATAGACATAGAACACTCCTTGATGAAGGCGTACAAAATGGTACCCAATAAGTGTAAAGAGGTTAGCTATTTACCAGTAATCAAAGAGCATCAAACCAAACCATATTAACTATATCGTTTGAAGTGATACTCCTCAGCGACGAAATGATGACAGAGTGTGTAACATGGAAACAATTTCATTTATCACTGATATATTTTTACTGTTTCTGTTCCATGATGCATAAATCTGTATAGATTTAAAAGTAAGTTCCGGTGGCGGTTGCACAAACTTAATATCATATTTACGCTGATTCTTATAGAATAGCGCCAACTTCAACGGCATTAAGGCTATGAATGAAGTACGTTCAATCATACTCATTAAGCCATTAAGGGAGTCGCTACGATAGCCAATAATACGTGAGCCTTTATAATAAAGATCATCTTTAAAAAGACCCTTATCATTAATAATCATCGGGGAGTGCATGCCCGGCTGATACATCGCATGACGGGAGGAATAGAAATGATGTAATGAAAGATGAGGCAAGGTACTTAAGATATGATTACTGGCAAAAATGCAGACAAAGCTTTTGAAGCTATCGATCAGTTGATTATCAATCCCGGGGACGTTCAACGGCTCGGTACCAATCAGAACATCACATTCTGCTGTAAGCAGTAGCTCCGTCATCATCTCACGAGAGAGATTTCTTGATGAATAATGGTTGAGTAATACTCGTTCAAAGATATCTCCGGCATAAAGCTGTGAGAGATAGTAAGCCTCAACGATATCACCGCCTAAAATAGTCAGCCGGGCATCACGACTCCCTTTATGCTCGGGAATAAAGGTACTATTTATCAGTTCCATAACCTGACGGAAATTTTGATGGATCTCGATCGCTTTAGCGGTGGGTAACAGGCCATCTTTACCACGGATAAACAACTCTTCCTGATAATAGCTCTGTAAACGGCGAAGCGCCAACGAGACCGCCGCCGGAGTGATACCAAGTTTTTTTGCTGCTTTGGCAGCATTTCCAGCTGAAATAACAGCGTCAAGGGTCTTGATTAAATTGTAATCAAAATCCTTGTTGGCACCTTTCGATCCCATCCGCTGTCAGCCTCTAAAAACGAAAAAAGCAATATAGATAATACTCAAAATAAATCAATTCTTAGCCCTTATAAATAATAGGTTAATTAAAAAGATAGGGCTGCGGATAGAAAAAAGCCTGAACGCGAAGGCCCAGGCTTAGTGGAAGACTGAAAATGAAATGCAATTAGCGGGTCAAATCATCGAAAAATTTCTTCACGCCATCGAAGAAACTTTTGGAGCGCGGGCTATTCTTTTCACCCGTTGGGCCACCAAAGCTTTCCTGCAGATCTTTCAGCAGCTGCTTTTGTTTATCGTTCAGACCAACCGGCGTTTCGACCACCACGCGGCATAGCAGATCGCCCTGCGCGCCGCCGCGAACGGACTTCACGCCTTTACCGCGCATCCGGAACAGCTTACCTGTCTGCGTCTCGCCCGGTATTTTAAGATTTACACGACCGTCCAGCGTCGGGACTTCGATTTCACCGCCGAGAGCAGCCATAGTGAAGTTGATCGGTACTTCACAGTACAGATTATTTCCTTCACGCTCGAAAATGGCGTGCTGCTTAACCTGAACCTGAACATACAGATCGCCTGCCGGTGCGCCATGCTCGCCGGCTTCACCTTCACCTGCCAGACGAATACGGTCGCCGGTATCAACGCCCGCCGGGATTTTAACCGACAGCGTTTTCGTTTTCTCGACGCGGCCATGACCGTGACATTTATTGCACGGATCTTTGATCAGCGTACCGCGTCCCTGACAGTGCGGACAGGTCTGCTGAACGGCGAAGAAGCCCTGGCGCATCTGAACCTGGCCTGCCCCGTGGCAGGTCGGACAGGTCTGCGGCTGGCTGCCCGCTTTGGCGCCGCTGCCGTGACAAACGTCGCACTCTTCCAGAGTCGGGATACGGATCTCTTTCGTTACGCCGCGAACGGCTTCTTCGAGCGTAAGATCCATGTTATAGCGCAGGTCTGAACCGCGCGATGCGCGCTGACGACCACGTCCGCCGCCGAAAATATCGCCGAAAACATCGCCAAAGATATCGCTGAAATCCGCGCCGCCGCCAAAACCGCCGCCGCCGCCCATACCGCCCTGCTCAAACGCAGCATGGCCGTACTGATCGTAAGCTGCACGCTTCTGGGCATCAGTCAGGATTTCATACGCTTCTTTGATTTCTTTAAACTTTGATTCTGCCTCTTTATCGCCCTGGTTGCGGTCCGGGTGATACTTCATGGCCAGGCGCTTGTACGCCTTTTTGATTTCACGCTCTTCCGCTGTTTTGGAAACGCCTAAAATCTCGTAATAGTCTTGCTTTGCCATTGGTGTTTTTCAGCCCCTTAACATGCGTGCACGGGCGGAGAGGAAACCTCTTCGCCCGTGCCAGTGTTTTACCCGTTCAAAGGGCGATTATTTTTTGTCTTTCACTTCTTCGAACTCAGCGTCAACAACATCGTCGTCCTTCGCGTTGCTCTCGGAAGCGTCAGCGCCGCCAGCCTGCTGCTGGGCGTGCTGCTGCTGAGCGATTTCCATCAGCTTCTGGGAAGCCTGGGCCAGCGCCTGCATTTTCGCTTCAATATCGGCTTTATCTTCACCTTTCAGGGAAGTTTCCAGCGCGGTCAATGCAGACTCGATAGCGGTTTTATCGTCAGCCGGCAGTTTATCGCCCGCTTCTTCAACCTGCTTACGGGTGCTGTGCAGCAGATGGTCACCCTGGTTACGGGTCTGAACCAGTTCTTCAAACTTACGGTCAGATTCCGCGTTAGCTTCTGCTTCACGAACCATTTTCTGGATCTCTTCTTCGTTCAGGCCAGAAGAGGCTTTGATGGTGATCTTCTGCTCTTTACCGCTGTTTTTGTCTTTCGCGGAAACGTGCAGGATACCGTCGGCGTCAATATCGAAGGTGACTTCGATCTGCGGCATGCCGCGCGGCGCCGGGTTAATCCCATCCAGGTTGAACTGACCCAGAGATTTGTTATCAGATGCGCGTTTACGCTCACCCTGCAGCACATGGATGGTTACCGCAGACTGGTTGTCTTCCGCAGTAGAGAACACCTGGCTGTGCTTAGTCGGGATAGTGGTGTTCTTGTTGATCAGCGCAGTCATCACGCCGCCCATGGTTTCGATACCCAGAGAAAGCGGGGTAACGTCCAGCAGCAGTACGTCTTTTACTTCACCGGTCAGAACACCGCCCTGGACAGCTGCGCCAATGGCCACGGCTTCGTCCGGGTTAACGTCTTTACGCGGCTCTTTACCAAAGAACTCAGCAACTTTCTTCTGCACCATTGGCATACGAGTCTGGCCGCCAACGAGAATAACGTCGTTGATGTCAGACACGGACAGGCCAGCATCCTGCAGAGCAACTTTCAGCGGCTCGATGGAACGGTTAACCAGATCTTCTACCAGGCTTTCCAGTTTCGCACGGGTCACTTTAATGTTCATGTGTTTCGGACCGGTGGCATCTGCGGTGATGTACGGCAGATTCACGTCGGTCTGCTGAGCAGAAGAGAGTTCAATCTTCGCTTTCTCAGCGGCTTCTTTCAGGCGCTGCATCGCCAGCGGGTCGTTACGCAGGTCGATGCCCTGATCTTTCTTAAACTCGTCAACGAGGTAGTTGATCAGACGGGTGTCGAAGTCTTCGCCGCCCAGGTGGGTGTCACCGTTGGTCGCCAGAACTTCGAAGGTTTTTTCACCGTCAACTTCGTCGATTTCGATAATGGAGATATCGAAAGTACCACCACCAAGGTCGTATACCGCAATAGTACGGTTGCCGACTTCTTTATCCAGACCGTAAGCCAGCGCAGCGGCTGTCGGTTCGTTGATGATACGTTTGACTTCCAGACCTGCGATACGGCCGGCGTCTTTGGTTGCCTGACGCTGAGCATCGTTGAAGTAAGCTGGTACGGTGATTACCGCTTCAGTTACCGGTTCGCCCAGGTAATCTTCAGCCGTTTTCTTCATTTTCTTCAGCACTTCAGCAGAGATCTGCGGCGGTGCGGTTTTGGTGCCTTTCACATCAAGCCATGCGTCGCCGTTATCTGCGGCCACGATTTTGTACGGCATGATAGAAACGTCACGCTGGACTTCTTCGTCCTGGAAGCGGCGGCCAATCAGGCGTTTAATCGCAAACAGGGTGTTTTGCGGGTTTGTCACTGCCTGACGTTTAGCCGGCTGACCAACCAGAGTTTCACCATCCTGGGTATAGGCAATGATAGAAGGCGTGGTGCGATCGCCTTCGGCGTTCTCCAGCACGCGTGCAGTAGTGCCATCCATAATCGCTACACAAGAGTTGGTAGTACCCAGGTCGATACCAATAATTTTACCCATCTAAACGTCTCCACTAAAAATTCAGTCAACATGTGGTTGTGAACCTGTAATAAGGGCGAAACGTGCGGTTTCAACTACCCAGACATCATTTTTTTTCAGGTTCATTCACTGCGGTTGACTACAAGATGGGGTCACCCGCGACTTCATCAAGGGGGGGATACGAAAAATTTTTACTCTGACCGCGCCGCCGGGTACGTCCCGGCAGCCGATAACGCGCGAAATGCCGCGCTAAAAACGCCCATTACATAATTTAAAATTATTATTAAACCTAAATACATTCACGCCGTAATTGACATAATCCGCAATCATTACGTGCTAAATACAATAAAGTTCCAGTGATAAAATGCGTCGTCCTAATAACCCATCTAATAATCAGGAAATCCTCATGAAATCACTGATTCATATATCAGCAGGATTATTTTTGAGCGCGACGTTAGCCACGTCGGCGTCCGCTAACGATCATAAAATTTTAGGGGTTGTCGCCATGCCGCGAAATGAGACTAACGATCTCACCCTGAAGCTACCGATATGCAGGGTAATTAAGCGTATCCAGCTGACTGCCGATCGCGGCGATGTCCAGCTGTCCGACGCAACGGTGTACTTCAAAGTCAGCAACAGCGCCAGCCAAAGCCTCAGCGTCCCGTCAACTATAAAAGAAGGGGAAACAACCGGCTGGATTAATATTAATAGCGACAACGACAACAAACGCTGCGTTAAAAAAATCGCTTTTTCTGGTCACACCATTAACTCTTCCGATATGGCCTCGCTAAAAATTATCGGCGACGATTAATATTCCGGTTCACATTATCAAAACGCTTATGAAGATTAATTATCTGGATGATGAAGACCTCTCTTTTCTGCATCGCTGCAGCGAAGAGCATCTGGAAACATTCACTCGAATTCTGACTCACAATGAGAATGGAAAACCCCGGCTTTCAAGTACGCTATTGCGTAATGAAACCTTTCAGGCGATGGAAGGACACCCTGAGCGCTATCGCCGCAACTGGCAGCTCATTGCCGGGGAACTCCAGCACTTTGGCGGTGATAGCATCGCCAACACGCTGCGTCGTCATGGCAAGTTCTATCGCGAAATTTTGCTGGACGTCTGCAAGAGACTAAAAATCAAAACCGATAAACAAGCCTCTACCCCGGAAATAGAACAACATCTCCTGGAACACTTTCTGGAGCATAGCTGGAAAAAGATGGATGAGCGGCAAAAAGCCGACTTCTTTAGTGCCGTTGAGTGTCGTGTCAAAGAGCAGAAAGAACTGCTTCCCCATCTGCTTCAGACAAATAAGTTAGCGCAGGGAGTCTCGCATCTTCTTGAAACCCGACTGACGAAGATCCTCCGCACCCACGCCGCGGTGAGCGTCATCGGCCACGGGCTGGTACGCGGAGCAGGGCTTGGCGGACCGCTCGGCGCCGCGTTTAATGGGGTAAAAGCCGTGAGCGGCAGCGCATATCGGGTGACCATTCCAGCCGTGTTGCATATTGCCTGTTTAAGGCAAATGACCAGACTTCATCAGGGAAAAAATGAAATTGGCGAAAAATACCCCGCCAGATCATAGACAGTATCGTAACGCCTAATTATTATGCCGCGCCCCGACGCAGAGACGGCGGGGAATGCTTCCCTTTCTAATCATTATTTTGAGGAATTATGGGCAACACTAAGTTGGCTAATCCGGCACCGCTGGGCCTTATGGGCTTCGGCATGACCACTATTCTGCTTAACCTGGCAAATAGCGGCCTGTTCGCGTTTGATGTAGCTATCCTGGCGATGGGCATTTTTTATGGCGGCATTGCGCAGATTTTTGCCGGCCTGCTGGAATTTAAAAAAGGCAACACTTTTGGCTTAACCGCATTTACGTCTTACGGCGCTTTTTGGCTGACGCTGGTTGCCATTCTTCTGATGCCGAAAATGGGCCTTGCTGAAGCGCCTGATGCACACTTCCTCGGTATGTACCTTGGACTGTGGGGCGTTTTCACCCTGTTCATGTTCTTTGGCACTCTGAAAGCCGCACGTATGCTGCAGTTTGTTTTCCTCAGCCTGACCGTGTTGTTCGCTCTGCTGGCGATTGGCCACCTGGCTGATAACGAAGGCATTGTGAAGATCGCTGGCTGGGTGGGTCTGGTCTGCGGCGGCAGCGCCATCTATCTGGCGATGGGTGAAGTGCTGAACGAGCAGTTTGGCCGCACCGTTCTGCCAATCGGCGAAAAGCATTAATTCATTGTCGCCGCTCGTTCACGAGCGGCGACATGAGTCACCTTGATTTAAGGCAGACGCTGCAGTTCAGCTTTCGGCGCTGCAACCTGCTGATCCAGTCCCTGACGCAGCCAGATCCCCAACCCCAATCCCATAAACGACAGTGCCAGCACATACCACGCGGGCGCCATCGGCGAAACGCCCATCAGCATGGTCACCGCAATCGGCGTCAGGCCGCCAAAGATGGCGTAAGAGACGTTATAAGAGAACGAAATACCGGTAAATCGGACCTCCGCCGGGAACGCGCGCACCATCACATACGGAACCGCCCCGACCACGCCAACGCATAACCCCACCGTACCGTAGAGCAGGAACAGGCGCTGCGGGCTATCACCGGAAAGATGATAGAAAGCCCAGCTTGCCGCAGCGAGGAATAAGCTGCCGACAATAAACGTGCGGCTGGCGCCAAAACGATCGGCGGCCAGGCCTGCCAGCAGGCAGCCGATACAGAGCATGATGGTAGCGATGCTGTTCGCCTGCAGGGTGATGGCGGGAGCAAAGCCGTAGTGTTTTTGTAGCCAGACCGGAGACATGAGGATCACCACCACCACGCCTGCGGATAACAGCCACGTCAGCAGCATTGAGACCACAACCGCCTTCTGATGCTTCAGCGTGACGGCTTTAACCGGCAGCTCCTGCGCTAATGCCTTACGCTGCTGCATTTCGAGGAAAATCGGCGTCTCCTGAAGCCAACGGCGCAGATACATGGCGACGAGGCCAAATGCGCCGCCTAACAGGAACGGGATACGCCAGCCGCCATCGTGGATACCCTGAGGGGTGAGGTGCGTATTAATCAGCGTCGCGACAACCGAACCAAGTAAAATACCCACCGTCAGACCGGCAGTCAGCGTACCGCAGGCGATACCTATTCTTTTTTCCGGTACATGCTCGGCAACGAAGACCCAGGCGCCGGGAACTTCACCGCCAATCGCTGCGCCCTGAAGAATGCGCATCAGCAACAGCAAAATCGGCGCCACGATGCCCATCGATGCGTAGGTAGGCAGTAGACCAATCGCCAGCGTAGGCAGCGCCATCAGTAGAATGCTCAAAGTAAACATTTTCTTACGCCCAACCAGATCGCCAAAGTGGGCCATAATGATGCCGCCAAGAGGACGCGCTAAATAGCCTGCCGCAAAAATGCCGAAGGTTTGTACCTGTCGCAGCCACTCAGGAATATCCGCCGGGAAAAACAGCTCGCCGACAACGGCGGCAAAGAAAACAAAGATGATGAAATCATAAAACTCCAGCGCGCCGCCAAGCGCGGCAAGCGTCAGGGTTTTATAATCCTGTCGGTTCAGGGGTCGGGTATAGTGTGACATAACGAGCAATCATCCAGAGGTGTGAAGAGATTCTACGCAGTGTGTAAAGTAAAAAACACTATATCGTAAATAAAACAACACACCACTGATGTTGCAGGTTATTTCAGGAATGCATTAAATTCAGGATAATGTTTCACGTCTCGCGCTTTTAGGGCGAAAAGCTGCTACAACATTGCCGTTTGTTTCGACATATGGCCCCTCAAGCAACTGTACACAATACGGTACACTTGCAAAAACTCCGTGCACCAGCACGTTACCCTCGGCATCTTTTACGCCTTCCAGGGTTTCTTCAATCGCTTTCGGCTGCCCGGGCAGGTTAAGGATCAGCGCCTGCTTGCGAATAACGCCAACCTGGCGAGAAAGAATGGCCGTCGGCACAAAGTGCAGGCTCACCTGGCGCATTTGCTCGCCAAAGCCTGGCATCACCCGATCGGCAATCGCCAGCGTCGCATCCGGGGTCACGTCACGGCGAGCCGGGCCCGTGCCACCGGTAGTCAGGACCAGATGACAGCCCATTTCATCAACCAGTTCGCACAGCGTTTGCTCGATAATAACCTGTTCATCCGGGATCAAGCGGGTTTGCAATTCGAAAGGCGTGGATAGCGCACGGGCCAGCCACTCTTCAAGCGCCGGGATGCCTTTATCCTGATAGACGCCGCTGGAGGCGCGATCGGAGATGGAAACTAAGCCGATTCGTAAGGTGTTCATGATTATTCCGTTCAAACAGTATTAATAGCCAGAATAATACACCGAGGGGAGCAAGGCAGACAGTTTAATGTGGCCGACGGGCGTCGGCCACATGGGGGATTACAGCAGATCGCCGATCATTTTTTCCAGTTTTTCCTGGTCGATCGCAAACTTACGGATACCTTCCGCCAGTTTGTCTACCGCCATCGGATCCTGATTGTGCTGCCACAGGAATTCGGATTCGGTGATGCGAGCCGGACGGGCTTTCACTTCGCCGCTGAAAGACAGTTTACGCTCAACCGCGCCTTCGCTTTCAGCCAGCTCTTTCAGCAGGGCCGGAGCGATGGTCAGGCGATCGCAGCCGGCCAGTTCCAGGATCTCGCCGAGGTTACGGAAGCTTGCGCCCATAACCACAGTTTCGTAGCCGTGCTGTTTGTAGTATTCGTAGATTTCGCTCACGGACACTACGCCCGGATCTTCTGCCGGCGCGTATTCTTTCTTATCGGTGTTCGCTTTGTACCAGTCGAGGATACGGCCCACAAACGGAGAAATCAGGAATACGCCCGCTTCCGCACAAGCACGCGCCTGAGCGAAGGAGAACAGCAGAGTCAGGTTACAGTTGATGCCTTCTTTTTCCAACTGCTCAGCGGCGCGAATGCCCTGCCAGGTAGAAGCCAGTTTGATCAGAATGCGATCGTTACTGATGCCGGCATCGTTATACAGCTTGATTAGGCGCTTAGCTTTGGCGATAGATGCATCGGTGTCATAGGACAGACGAGCATCAACTTCGGTGGAAATACGGCCAGGGATCAGCTTAAGGATTTCGAGACCAATGTTCACCGCCAGCTTATCGGAAGCATCGATAATCTGCTGCGCGCGATCGCTACTCTGGCCGCGAGCCCAGGCAACAGCGTCATCAATCAGCTTACGGTACTCAGGGATCTGAGCCGCGCCGAGAATCAAAGAAGGGTTAGTCGTGGCGTCCTGAGGCTGATACAGCTTCATTGCCGCGATATCTCCGGTATCAGCTACGACAGTGGTGTACTGACGCAGAGAAGTCAATTTATCCGTCATGATAGTGTTTCTCTTAAACAGCAGTTAAGGGGATGTAACCGGTCTGCCAAGATGATAACACGCTGCCGGGGCAGCGCAACCGCCTACAATGCATGAGCGCAGAGTGTGATAAACTGGGCCAATTAATTACCTGAACACTAAAGGATTGTCACTGGATTGGTAGCGCTTACACTCGCGCGCCGATATGGGCAATAGGATGCTTGATGCCTGATTTTCTGTCGTTTATCAATGAAATACTTTGGGGCTCGGTAATGATCTACCTGTTACTGGGCGCTGGCGTCTGGTTTACCTGGCGAACAAAATATATTCAGTTCCGTTATATCCGCCAGTTCAGCAAAAGTCTGAAAAAAAGCCTTCAGCCGCAGCCCGGCGGCTTAACGTCTTTTCAGGCGCTGTGCATGAGCCTGGCGGCGCGCGTGGGCAGCGGCAATATGGCTGGGGTTGCGCTGGCCATTGCCGCTGGCGGCCCGGGCGCCGTTTTTTGGATGTGGATCTCGGCGCTGCTCGGCATGGCCAGCAGCTTCGCCGAATGCTCTCTGGCGCAGCTTTATAAAGAGCGCGACTCTCGCGGCCACTTTCGCGGCGGTCCGGCCTGGTATATGGCCCGGGGGCTCGGCATGCGCTGGATGGGCGTGCTGTTCTCTATTCTTCTCCTGCTGGCCTACGGTGTTATTTTTAACACCGTCCAGGCCAACTCCGTTGCCCATGCCATGGAGTATGCGTTTCGTTTACCTGATGTCATCACTGGCGGCGTGCTTGCGGCCCTGACCCTACTGGTCATCATTCGCGGTATTCGCGGCGTAGCGCGGTTGATGCAGTGGCTCGTGCCGGCTATGGCTTTGCTGTGGGTGATGGCCAGCCTGGTCATTGGCTTGTGGCATATCAGCGCCCTGCCGACGATTTTTGAAATTATTTTCCGCTGCGCTTTCGGTTGGCAGGAGGCCGCTGCAGGCGCGGTGGGCTATACCATCAGCCAGGCGCTCACCAGCGGCTTTCAGCGCGGGATGTTCTCCAATGAAGCGGGTATGGGTTCGACGCCAAATTCTGCCGCCGCCGCTGCCTCCTGGCCACCTCATCCCGCAGCGCAGGGGATCGTACAAATGATCGGCGTCTTTATTGATACCATCGTCATCTGTACCGCCAGCGCCGTGATCATTATGCTGGCGCCAAGAGACGGCAATGAAGGGGTGGCAAACGGTATTCAGGCTATCCAGCACTCGATGAACAATCTTGTCGGCGACTGGGGTGCCAGCTTTGTCGCTTGTATCGTGCTGCTGTTCGCCTTCAGTTCGATCGTCGCAAACTATATCTATGCCGAAAATAACCTCATCTTTCTGCGCATGGATAGCCTCCGCAACATCTGGCTGCTGCGTCTGCTGACGCTGTGCATGGTCATCACCGGAGCGGTAGTCAGCCTGCCGGTAGTCTGGCAGATGGCGGATATTATCATGGCGCTGATGGCGATAACTAACCTGACGGCTATCCTGCTGCTGTCGCCGACGGTGCGCATCATTGCCAGCGATTACCTGCGGCAGCGCAAGCTGGGCCAGCGGCCGGAATTTGACGTCACCCGCTACCCTGAAATCCATCAACAGCTGGTACCGGGAACCTGGGATAACCTGCCGCGCGAATAGCGCGGCAATCGCAGCTATCGATCCTCTCTTGAGGTTTTTTTGCTAAAGTCGTCAAAAATTTCCCGTAAGGACTGGATATGCTCATTCTGATTTCACCTGCCAAAACGCTTGATTATCAAAGTCCGCTGGCAACGACGCGTTATACTCAGCCAGAGCTGCTGGAACACTCTCAGGAGCTTATCGGCATTGCCCGCCAGCTGTCGGCACCACAGATTGCTAAACTGATGGGCATCAGCGACAAGCTGGCCGATCTGAACGCGACCCGCTTCCACGACTGGCAGCCAGACTTCACCCCGGACAATGCCCGTCAGGCGATCCTGGCGTTTAAGGGTGATGTCTATACCGGCCTGCAGGCAGAGACCTTTAGCGAAGCTGATTTCGATTTTGCCCAGCAGCATCTGCGGATGCTGTCCGGCCTGTATGGCGTTCTGCGCCCGCTGGATCTGATGCAGCCGTATCGCCTGGAAATGGGTATTAAGCTTGAGAATGCGAGGGGTAAAGACCTGTATCACTATTGGGGAGACGTCATCACCGATAAGCTGAATCAGGCACTGAAAGCCCAGGGCGACGATATCGTGGTCAACCTTGCCTCTGATGAATACTTCAGGTCGGTGAAAGCCAAACGGCTTGAGGGCCAGCTGATTAAGCCGGTATTCCTTGATGAGAAAAACGGCAAGTTTAAAGTGATCAGCTTCTACGCTAAAAAAGCGCGCGGCTTGATGAGTCGTTATATCATTGAGAATCGCTTAACGAAGCCTGAGCAGTTGACCCGCTTTGATAGTGAAGGCTATTTCTTTGACGCCGAGGCTTCGGATAACGGAGAACTGGTCTTTAAACGCCACGAGCAGTAAAAACACGCTCCCCTGCTGCGGATAATGCAGGAGGGGAGCGCTGAATCAGGCTTAACCCATCATCAGCTTACGCAGCGCGGCAAAATCAGCCGGCAGATCATGCGACAGCAGCGGCAAATCGGCACGATCGGCCAGCTCTTTCGGCAGCGGCAGCGTCTCCTGCAGAATCTCTTCCACGCTCTCTTTAAATTTCGCCGGATGCGCCGTGCCGAGGAACAGACCATATTCGCCGGGCTGCAGCTGGTCGCGTAGCGCGCGATAGGCAATCGCCGCATGCGGTTCAGAGGTATAGCCGATGGCTTTCAGCTCACGCATGGTCTTTTTGGTGGTTTCATCATCCACCGCCGCGTAGCCCAGCTCGTTCAGACGCCAGATTTTACGACGGAACAGCTCTTCCACACGCGGCCAGTTGTTCGGCTGGCTGACGTCCATCGCGTTAGACAGCGTGGCCTGAGTCGCTTTTGGCGACCAGTTACCGTCCTGCAGGAAGCGCGGTACGGTATCATTGGCGTTAGTCGCCGCGATAAAACGCTTGATCGGCAGCCCCAGAGATTTAGCCAGCAGACCGGCGGTCAGATCGCCAAAGTTACCGCTGGGTACCGAGATAACCAGCTGATTACGGGCTTCCTGAGGCAGCTGAGCAACGGCTTCAAAGTAGTAGCAAATCTGCGCCAGCAGGCGGCTGATATTGATTGAGTTAGCCGAGTTAAGACCCAGCGCAGCTTTCAGCTCTTCATCATCAAATGCCTGCTTAACCAGCGCCTGACAGGCATCAAAGTCACCGTCGATTGCTACGGTTTCAATGTTGCCGCCCAGGGTGCAGAACAGCTTTTCCTGCAGCGGGCTGATTTTGCCGCGCGGATAGAGAATGACGACTTTGACGTTAGGCAGACCATAGAACGCATGCGCAACCGCCGCGCCGGTATCACCCGAGGTGGCCGTCAGAATAGTGACCGGTTTGTCGCCTGCGATATGGGTCAGCATTTGCGCCATAAAGCGGCCGCCGAAGTCTTTAAACGCCAGAGTCGGACCGTGAAACAGTTCGAGGCAGCCGACGTCGTCCTGCACTTTACTTACCGGTGCCGGGAAGGTAAAGGCGGCGCCGATACGTTCTTGCAGAACCTCCTGCGGGATCTCGTCGCCGATAAATGCCGACAAAATTTTTGCGCTACGCGACACGAAGTCCTGCTGCAGCATTTCGTCGATTTCAGTCAGGCTGAATTCCGGCAGATCGTGCGGGAAGAACAGCCCCTGATGCTTGCCAAGCCCCTGCGTAACGGCCTGCGCAAAGCTGACCTGTTCGTTATGATCTTTTAAGTTATAGAGTTTCATTGGTTATCCCACTACTCGAGCGCCCGCCGTGTCCAGCCGGCAAATATGAACGAAGCCTTCCTTATTTTGCAGATAGTGCGTAGCCAGCCAGTCGGCGACGCGCTGCGCGGTTTCCGGTTTATCGCATAATGCAAACAACGTTGGACCGGAACCGGAAATGCCGCACGCCTGCGCGCCAATTTCCATTGCTGCCTGACGCGCTTCGCTGAAGCCCGGCAGTAGTTTGGTACGATACGGTTCGGCAATGACATCTTTCATCAGCTTCGCCGCCAGCTGAGGCTGACGGCTATAGCAGGCGTGAATAAAGCCCGCCAGATGGCGACCGTGGGCAATACAGTCCTGACGGCGATACTGCGCCGGGAGAATGGCCCGCGCTTCCGCAGTTGAGACTTTAATCCCCGGATAGGCCAGCACCCACAGCCATTCATCAAATGCCGGTATCTGCTGGCTGATGATGCCGTTTTCCTCAAGCATCAGCTGAATCCCGCCCAGATAGCAAGGGGCGACGTTATCATAGTGAATGCTGCCGGAAATCCGCCCTTCCATCTCGCCCATCAGCGCCAGCATTCGGCTCTCATTGAGCGGCTTACCGCAGAATTCATTCATCGCCACCAGCGCGGCAACCACGGAACAGGCGCTGGAGCCCAGGCCGGAACCAATCGGCATGTTTTTTTCCAGCGTCATCGCCACCGGTACCTGTTTGCCAATCTCCTGGCAAAAACGCTCCCAGCATTGATAGACGATATTCTCCTGCGCAGCCGTCGGCAGTTTACTGGCGAAGCGACCCACGTTTTGCAGGCTAAAGCTCGCCGCCGCTTCAACCGAGACGTTGTCCCCCAGCAGCGTGCCGTCGACCGGCGTTACCGCCGCGCCCAGCACGTCAAACCCGACGCTCATGTTGGCACTGGAAGCCGGGGCATATACTTTGACCATCTTAAACTCCTAACTTCCATGACAGGGTACGCAGCAGATCGGCAAAAACGCCAGCCGCGGTGACATCATTCCCCGCGCCATAACCGCGCAGCACCAGCGGCAGTGGCTGATAATAGTGGCTGTAAAACGCCAGCGCATTCTCGCCGTTTTTCACTTTAAACAGCGGATCGTTGCCGTCTACCGCGGCAATTTTCACGCGGCAGGTGCCATCCTCTTCGATATTGCCAACATAACGCAAGACTTTACCTTCATCGCGCGCTTTAGCGACCCGTGACGCAAACTCATCATCCAGTGACGGCAGACGCGCCATAAAGCTGTCAACATCACCGCTGGCATCAAAATCCGCCGGCAGCGCCGGCTCTACGATAATGTCAGACAGCTCCAGCTCTCGCCCGGTTTCACGAGCCAGAATCAGCAGCTTACGCGCGACATCAACGCCAGAAAGATCGTCGCGCGGATCCGGTTCGGTATAGCCCATCTCACGCGCCAGCTTCGTCGCGGCAGAGAAGCTTACGCCCTCATCCAGCTTGCCGAAGATAAATGACAGCGAGCCGGACAGAATACCGGAGAAGTGCAGCAGTTCATCACCGGCATTCAGCAAATTTTGCAGGTTCTCGATTACCGGCAGCCCCGCGCCGACGTTGGTGTCGTAGAGAAACTTGCGTCGTGAGCTGCTCGCGGCATGACGCAGCTGATGATAGTAATCCAGCGATGAGGTATTGGCCTTTTTGTTCGGCGTCACCACGTGGAAGCCTTCGCGCAGGAAATCGGCATACTGATCGGCCACCGCCTGGCTGGAGGTACAGTCGACAATCACCGGGTTCAGCAGATGGTACTCTTTCACCAGACGAATGAGTCGTCCCAGGTTGAACGCCTCTTTGGCTTCCGCCAGCTCATCGCGCCAGTGTTCCAGGTTCAGTCCGTGTACGTTGGTCAGTAAAGCGCGAGAGTTGGCTACCCCGCAAACGCGCAGGTCAATATGTTTACTCTTCAACCAGCCCTGCTGGCGCTTAATCTGTTCGATCAACGCGCCGCCGACGCCGCCGATGCCAATCACAAACACTTCAATCACCTGATCGGTATTGAACAGCATCTGGTGAGTCACGCGAACGCCTGTGGTCGCATCATCGTTGCTGACGACAACGGAGATGGAGCGCTCGGAAGAGCCCTGTGCAATCGCCACAATGTTGATATTGGCGCGCGCCAGCGCAGCGAAGAATTTGGCGGAAATCCCGCGTAGCGTCCGCATGCCATCGCCGACAACCGAAATAATTGCCAGGCGTTCCATGATCGACAGCGGCTCAAGCAGCCCCTCTTTCAGCTCCAGATAGAATTCATCTTCCATTACCCGCTTCGCCCGAGCGCAGTCGCTCTGCGGCACGCAGAAGCTGATGCTGTATTCGGAAGAGGATTGGGTGATAAGTACGACGGAGATTCCCGCACGGGACATAGTGGCGAACACGCGCGCCGCCATGCCAACCATCCCCTTCATCCCCGGACCGGAGACGTTGAACATCGCCATGTTGTTGAGATTAGAGATACCTTTCACCGGCAGATCGTCTTCATCGCTGCTGCCGCCGATAAGCGTACCCGGCGCCTGCGGATTACCGGTATTTTTGATTAAACAGGGGATCTGGAACTGGGCGATGGGGGCGATAGTACGCGGGTGCAAAACTTTAGCGCCGAAGTAGGAAAGCTCCATCGCTTCCTGATAGGACATCGACTTCAACAGACGCGCATCCGGGACCTGACGCGGGTCGCAGGTATAAACGCCGTCAACGTCGGTCCAGATCTCACAGCAGTCGGCGCGCAGGCAGGCTGCCAGTACCGCTGCGGAGTAGTCAGAGCCGTTACGACCCAGCACCACCAGTTCGCCCTTTTCGTTACCCGCGGTAAAGCCCGCCATCAGCACCATATGGTCAGCCGGGATCTGGCTGGCGGCAATGCGACGAGTCGACTCTGCGATATCTACGGTGGATTCGAGGTAATGGCCAACGGCAAGCAGTTTTTCAACCGGGTTAATCACCGTGACGTTATGACCGCGCGCTTCCAGCAAGCCGGCCATAATGGCGATTGAGAGCTTTTCACCCCGGCAAATAAGGGACGCGTTAACGCTATCCGGACACTGCCCAAGCAGGCTAATACCGTGCAGAACGTGTTTGATTTGCGCAAATTCCTGCTCGACAAAAACCTTCAGCTGAGCGTGTGGAAAGCCCGGCTGAGCATCGGCGAGCCCTTGCAGAAGTTCGGCGAAAATGCGTTCGGCATCAGCGATATTGGTCAACGCATCCTGCCCGCCGATCGTTTTTTCGATCATCGCAACCAGGTGGTTAGTGATCTTCGCCGGGGCAGACAGTACGGTCGCTACCTGCCCCTGCCTGGCATTACTTTCCAGAATATCGGCAACACGCAGAAAACGTTCTGCATTTGCCACTGATGTACCGCCGAACTTCAACACACGCATGGTTATGACCCCTTGATTTTTTATCGAAAAAAAAGCCCGCACTGTTCAGGTGCGGGCTTTTTTCTGTGTTTCCTGTACGCGTCAGCCCGCACCGTTACCTGTGGTAATAGTGGTGGTGATAATCGTGGTGATCATGCCGATGCGATTCATGGATGTTGTGTACTCTGTAATTTTTATCTGTCTGTGTCCTGTGCCTATATTGGTTAAAGTATCTGCCGACTTAAGTCAATGAATTTCTACTTTTAGCCGGTTTTTATGCACCTGGCCAATACGCCACAACGACCTGATACTTCATCCGTATTTACGCATTTCTGCGTTGTTTCTTAGCATATAAAACCATGTGAAAAAAACATGGCAGAATTTTACTCTGGCAGGTTTTTTTCAATATCATGCAGTAAACGATGCAGCATGGCGGTGTCTCGCTGCTGCAGAAGACCTATTCGCTGCTGAAGCCAGTCGGTCAATTTTATATCGTCGCCGACGCCGAGGCGATTGAGCAGATCGAGCGTGCGCAGACGTAACGCCTGCAGCTGATTGTCATCGACGCCTGGGGCTACGGTCGTGGTTTTTTGCAGCAAAGAGGTCAGCTGATAGCAATATACCATCACCGACTGCCCCAGATTCAGCGAAGGATAGTCTGCCGCCATCGGCACGCCGGTCAGCACATCGGCAAGCGCCAGCTCTTCATTGGTCAGACCGGAATCTTCACGGCCAAATACCAGCGCGGCATGATGCATCCACTGCGCTTTCTCTTCCAGTAGCGGTAAAAGCTGCTGCGGCGTCGCGTAGTAGTGAAAACGAGCCCGACTGCGGGCCGTCGTGGCGACGGTAAAATCGACATCGTGTAGCGCCTGCTCCAGAGTGGCATAAGTCTGAATATTATCGAGAATATCGCCGGAGCCGTGCGCGACCCAGCGCGCGGCAGGCTGCAAATGAGCCTCGCTATCGACGATCCTCATATCGCTAAACCCCATAGTTTTCATTGCCCTGGCTGCCGCACCCACGTTTTCTGCCCGCGCCGGGGACACTAATACTATTGATAAACGCATTCGTTCTCTCTTTTGCTTTTCCAGGCGTGGAAATGACAATTCATCCCTTCATTTTACGCGCCGTAAATTTACAAATTTGCAACAAAAATCACTAAATTTGAGCTTTATCACCCATAAAAAAAACTAAACTATTCCCAAGGCACCATGACACAGAGTATGTTAACAGAACAGCTTTATCCGTATGTTTGGCAATGAGATTTATGCCCGAATACGTTTTGAAGCTTTGGATTCACCACGTTTATTATTTTCTCATTGCAACTAGTTGAGCAGGGTATGAATTGTGAGTATGAATCCGGTTTAGATGCAATGATTTCACATGACTGTTAACGTGCTACAATTGAACTTGATATATGTCAACGAAGCGTAGTTTTATTGGGTGTCATGCCTCACTTAGCCTGTTATGTTGCTGTTAAAATGGTTAGGATGACAGCCGTTTTTGACACCGTCGGGTCCAGAGGGAAAGTACCCACGACCAAGCTAATGATGTTGTTGACGTTGATGGAAAGTGCATCAAGAACGCAATTACGTACTTTAGTCATGTTACGCCGGGCATGTTAATTTGCGACATGCACCAGGCAGGTCAGGGACTTTGGTACTTCCTGTTTCGATTTAGTTGGCAATTTAGGTAGCAAACATGCAGACCCCGCACATTCTTATCGTTGAAGACGAGTTGGTAACACGCAACACGTTAAAAAGTATTTTCGAAGCAGAAGGTTACGATGTATTCGAAGCGACCGATGGCGCGGAAATGCATCAGATCCTGTCTGAAAATGATATCAACCTGGTGATCATGGATATCAACCTGCCAGGCAAAAATGGTCTCCTGTTAGCACGCGAGCTGCGTGAGCAGGCGGACGTCGCGCTGATGTTCCTCACCGGTCGCGATAACGAAGTGGATAAAATCCTTGGCCTCGAAATCGGCGCCGATGACTATATCACTAAACCGTTCAACCCGCGTGAACTGACGATCCGCGCTCGCAACCTCCTCTCCCGTACCATGAACCTGGGTACCGTGAGCGAAGAACGCCGCAGCGTAGAAAGCTATAAGTTCAACGGCTGGGAGCTGGATATCAATAGCCGTTCGCTGGTAAGCCCAAATGGTGAGCAGTATAAGCTGCCGCGCAGTGAATTCCGCGCCATGCTGCACTTCTGCGAAAATCCGGGCAAAATCCAGTCGCGTGCAGAACTGCTGAAGAAAATGACCGGCCGTGAGCTGAAGCCGCACGACCGTACCGTGGACGTGACCATCCGTCGCATTCGTAAGCATTTTGAGTCCACTCCGGACACCCCGGAAATTATCGCCACCATTCATGGCGAGGGGTACCGCTTCTGTGGCGACCTGCAGGAATAACTCCGTTTTTCTTGCTGTCATAACGTAAAAACGGCGCTATTCGCGCCGTTTTTTTATTTCCAGATCCTGAGCTTATCGTCATCATCGCCAACATCATCGCCAACGCATGGCTGATTATCTTTGGCTTTCGGTAGAGATAACGCGTACCAGTCAACATGGCGAGTCAGGAACATAAGCGCACTTAACGCCAGCAGCAGCACACCGGTACCCAGCAATAATGCGCTATCTTCCGAACGCAGCAGCAGCCACATAATGCCATCCAGCAGCAGTAGCGCACAGACGAACAGGAAGCTATTCCGCCACCCTTTCAGCACCGCCTGAAGATACACGCCATTGATGAGCGCGCCGATCAAACTGGCGGCAATCCATGATGACGTAAAGCCGATATGTTCGGACAGCGCCAGCAGCACCAGATAGAACATAACCAGCGACAGCCCCACCAGCATATACTGCATGGGGTGCATACGATAAAGGGTTAAACTTTCAAACACAAAGAACGCCATAAATGTCAGTGCTATCAATAGAATGGCATATTTTGTCGCCCTGTCGGTCAGCTGATATTGATCGGCAGGCGTGGTGACATTCACGTTGAATGCAGGTAGCTGACGCCACTCAATTTCCCGGTCATCGACAAAAAACCTGGCCATATTGTTGGCAAACCAGGTGCTTTGCCACTGTGCGCTATAGCCTGTTGGGCTAACCTCACGCTTGCCGGGTAAAAAATCGCCAAGGAATCCCGGATGCGGCCAGTTGCTGGTTAGCTGTAGCGTGCTGTTGCGCCCAAGCGGTACCACCGAGAAGCTGCCGCTACCATTCAGATTAAGTGTGAATTCAATATCCAGCGCTTTTTGTTCAGGTAACAACAGCGGCATTGGCATATGAATGCCCTCTCCGCTCTCGCCAGTGCCGGGCCCTGGCTCAACGGACAGCGTCTCGCCGTTGACCTCAGGAGCCTTAATCTCGCCAATCCCGCGCGCATCGCTAACGCTAACGACCAGAAATGGCCTCCCCAGCGTAATCGTACTTTTCCTGAGCGCCGTGATTCGTGCCGGGTCAAAATGCGCCTTGATGCTGAGATTATTGTGCCAGATTTGCCCTTCATAGATACCGACCCGCCGGGATTCAACGTCCTGATTACCGTTAACCGCCAGCGTCTCCGGCAGCCAGTAATGCACCCATTGATTCTGATATTCGACCGTTTTTTTGCCCTCAACCCGAGTCAACGTCTCGGTTACGGGAATGGCGATGAGCGGCCCGGCCAGCTTCTGCGCCCCGCTGGTGCTGCTCTCCAGAGCCTCAATGACGTCGCTACGATAATCCGCGCGTTCGTCGATCAGCTGTCTGACAATCATCAGCGGGATCGACAACAGTAAAATACATCCCAGCAGGGTGCTCATTTTCCAGAATAGTGGTGATTTCAACATAGCCCTCTCCTTAGTGATGCGCTCACCTTAAAGAGGCTATGTGGGGAGAGTTTGAAGCTATGTGAAGTGAGCGTGAAGTCTCAGCAAAGCGCACGCCCCGCCTTCAGGGCGATTAATCAGCTGAATATCCCCCTGATGCAGGCGCGCAACCTCACGCACAAATGCCAGCCCCAGGCCGCTGCTTTTATGTCCATCGTCGCGCGGCAGTGAGTAGAAACGCTCAAAAATACGCCCCAGCGCATAGTCTGGAATACCGCTTCCCGTATCGCTTACGGTCAAGAGTACGCCGCCATCGTTTTCTTCCGCGCCAAGCAGGATCTCTCCTTCCACAGGAGTGAAATCGATAGCGTTATCAAGGAGATTGCCCAACGCCTGCGCCAAAAGTTCGCGATCGCCCTCAACCGTCAGGGTTGTCTCCTGCCAGCGTAGCTTGAGGTTTTTCGCCGCCAGCGCGATCTCTCGCTCCTCGGCAAGGCGGCGAAAAAGCGCTGCTACAGAGACGGGACGCCTGGCGATCTCCAGCCGATTCTCCAGCCGGGCCTGCTGGAGTAAATTTTCTACTAGCGACTGCATACGCGCATTCTGCGCCAGGATATTACGGGTAAAACGCGCGGCGATCTCAGGCGGAGGCGCTTCCTGGAGAATTTCTGCCGCGCCGCGAATCGCCGCCAGCGGGCTCTTCAGCTCATGGGTCAAGGCATACACGTAGTTTTCAATGGCGTTTTTTCCTTCCAGCTTAAGGCGCATACTCTCCAGCGCCTGCGCCAGCCTACGCAGTTCGCTGCCGCCGACATCCGGCAACGGAACCGGGCGGTCGGCGGTCACGGAGTCCGCGTAACGAACCAGCTTGCCGATGGAGAAATTAATCCACCACACCATCCCGGCGCCGATCAGTAGCGCGATACCCAGCAGCGCGCCTCCGGCCCACAGAATACGGCGCTCGCTGCGTTTGATTACCGGCGCCATGGCCAGATTGGGTTTTCCAACGCTCAGCACGCCAATGATCCGGCCATTGTCGCTCACCGGCGCGGCAATATACATCACCGAGCTGTCGTCGTCGTTCGGGTCGCTGCGGGTACTGCGCGCCCCGTATTGGCCGCGTAAAGTGAGCCAGACATCGTTCCAGCGCGAATAGTCCTGTCCCACCGCTTTGCCCGCAGAATCAAATACCACTTTGCCCTGCGCGTCAGTCAGATAGATATGATATTCGTTACGCACTTTATTAATGCCGGCGATATTGGCGTTAATCGGTTGTCGATGAAGCGACTGGAAAGCCTGGGCCAGCCGCCCATGCTGGGGATCGGCGGAGAGTAAATCCTCGCGGGCCAACTCGGCAAGCAAGGTGGCCGTATCAATCAGCGTACCTTCCGTTGCCCGCCGCACCCCGGGCTTAATCTCCTGGACAAAGATGGAAAGCACAAACCAGGCCGCGATAGCGACAATCAAAAAATAGCCCAGCAGCAGCCGCATTCCGATGCGCATCACTAACCTCCAAGGCTGTATCCCATGCCGCGATGCGTACTAATAGGGGAGATATTGGGGTTAACTTCTCGCAGCTTCGCGCGCAGCGTTTTGATATGGGTATCCACGGTGCGATCGAAGCTCTCGTTCGCGTCGCCCCAAACTTGCTCCATCAGCAGCTGGCGAGAAAAAATGCGGCCGGGAGAGTGAAGCAGCGTTTTTAATAATAAAAACTCATAGCGGGTCAGATTCAGGGGCTGTCCGCACCACGTAACCTGAGCCGCAGCGTCATGCAGAGTAAATTCCCCTACCCGTAGCAGCGGCGAAGGCGCGGCAAATTTTTGCAGCCGCCGCAGGACGGTGCGCACCCTGGCGCACACTTCACGAGGGGAAAAGGGCTTGGCGATATAATCATCGGCGCCGATTTCCAGGCCAAGCAGCTTATCCACCTCTTCGCTGCGGGCCGTCAGAAACAACACCGGCAACGCCGGATAGCGGGCCAGCAGACGACGGCATAGCTCAAAACCGCTGATATCCGGCAGCCCGACGTCGAGGATCGCCAGGTCGGGTATTTGATGATGGGCGGCATCCAGTGCGGGTAGCCCGCGCTCAAACGCCGTAACGATAAATCCTTCCTGTTGCAGCATGTAGACAAGCGTATCGGCAATGCTGAGCTCATCTTCCACCAACCAGATCCGCGGTTGTTGCATCGGCGTTCCCTGTTATTTATTCCATGGCATAATCGGCACGGCGCTAAGCGCATTCTTCGGCGAGCCATCAACGATTTTATCTGAATAGGTCAGATAGACCAGCGCATTGCGTTTCGCATCATAAAAACGCACGACCTGCAGCTTTTTAAAAACCAGCGAGGTGCGTTTCTGGAATACCACATCGCCCTGCTTTTTCCCGTTTTTAATTTTATCCGTCAGCTCAATGGGCCCCACCTGCTGACAGGAAATTGCGGCATCAGAGGTATCTTCCGCCAGGCCTAACCCGCCTTTAATTCCGCCGGTTTTTGCGCGACTGATGTAGCACGTCACGTTCTGGACATCCGGATCGTCAAAGGCCTCCACGACGATTTTATGATCCGGACCAAGAAACTTAAATACCGTATCCACGGAGCCGATTTGCTCCGCCTGGGCCACCTGACAGCCGGCCAGTAAAAACATTCCTGCAACTAACTTCTTGTATTTCATATTGTTACCATTCTTAAAAATTTAGCTGAGTGATAATCACTCATTATGAAGAAAAGTTTTATAGATCACAGCTTTACAAAATTACCACCGATACTTGTGGAATAATCGCATTTAAAAGCAAAAAAAACACTGAATGCTAAAACATTAAAAAATGCTATTATCCGCTACCTTTAGTATCAGGCACCTGAGTTTAAGGATGGGGATATTTTATGGATCAAGCAGGGATTATTCGCGATCTCCTTAGCTGGCTGGAAGGTCACCTGGATCAGCCACTCTCACTGGACAATGTGGCAGCGAAGGCAGGTTATTCCAAGTGGCATCTGCAAAGAATGTTCAAGGACGTCACCGGCCACGCCATCGGTGCCTATATTCGCGCCCGTCGCTTATCTAAGTCAGCGGTTGCCCTGCGCCTGACCGCACGTCCGATTCTCGATATCGCGCTGCAGTATCGTTTTGATTCGCAGCAGACGTTTACGCGTGCTTTCAAAAAGCAGTTTTCGCTGACGCCAGCCCTCTATCGACGCTCTCCAGACTGGAGTTCTTACGGTATGCGCCCTCCGCTGCGTCTGGGCGAGTTCACCATGCCGCAGTATGAATTCGTCACGCTGAACACCACTCAGCTGGTTGGCGTCACTCAGAGCTATACCTGTAAGCTGGAAGAGATCTCCGATTTCCGTAATCAGATGCGCGTTCAGTTCTGGCGTGAATTCCTCGCCAATACGCCGTCAATTCCCCCGACGCTGTACGGCCTGCACGAACCGCGCCCCAGCATGGATAAAGACGATGAGCAGGAGGTGTTCTACACCACCGCGCTGACGCCGGAGCTGGCTAACGGTCACCTGCACAACGCCCATCCGGTGACGCTGGAAGGCGGCGAGTACGTGATGTTTACCTACGAAGGATTGGGTACCGGGTTACAGGAATTTATTCTGACGGTTTACGGCACCTGCATGCCGATGCTCAACCTCACCCGCCGTAAAGGTCTGGATATCGAACGTTTCTTTCCGGAAGATGAAAGCCGGAATCAGGAACCGCCCATTCAGCTACGCTGCGAATACCTGATCCCGATTCGTCGTTAACGCTGTAGTTCATCCATCGCGGGGGCATCAAGATGCGAAACATCCCCCGCGGTTTCCACTACCCATCCTGACGCCAGCCAGGGGCTCTGCTGATAGTCAACGCGGGAAATGGAGCAGTTGCGCAGACGCAGACGTCGCTCCGCGTATGCCGGCAAACCAAGAATCGTACTCACCAGACATCCCAGCGCCATGCCGTGGCTCACCAACAGCGGCCGGCTGCCTGCGGGCAGTTCCAGGCAAGATGCCAGCGCCGCATGCATACGCTCGCTCAGCTCCTGCATCGATTCCCCCTGCGGGATACGCCCATCGGGCGTGCCGTTGACCAGCTGGCGACGCCAGCCCTCTTCTTCTTCGCTTAGCGAGTCAATATGGCGCTTTTCCAGCACGCCCATATCCAGCTCACGCAAGCGTGAATCGGTTATGACGCTGCATCCGCAGGCTTCAGCGATGATTTCTGCGGTACGCCGCGTCCGACCTAAGTCGCTGGCAATTATATGCGTAATCCCCAGCGTTCTGGCGCGCTCGCCTACCTGCCAGGCCTGACGCTCACCGTGGGCGGTAAGCGGACTGTCGGACTGGCCCTGAATACGTCGCTCGGCGTTCCACTGCGTTTCACCGTGGCGAACAAGGTATACCTGTAACATGCTTTATTATCCGTTATGAGCTCTTAACCCTCTCGCTTCAAGCATAGCCGCCTGCAACAAGAAGGGTTTGGAGTATACTGCGATGATGTTAAGTCATTCTGAGTTATTTTGATTATGCACCATGTTGTCTCAGCTACCACTAATCCCGCCAAAATTCAGGCAATTCTGCAGGCTTTCAACGAGATCTTCGGCGAAGGATCCTGCCACATTGAGTCCGTCTCCGTCGAGAGCGGCGTGCCGGAACAGCCTTTTGGTAGCGACGAAACGCGCGCTGGCGCACGAAATCGCGTGGCTAACGCGCGTCTTGCGCAGCCAAATGCGGACTTCTGGGTCGCCATTGAAGCCGGAATCGACGAGGGCAGCACTTTTAGCTGGGTGACCATCGATAACGGTAGCCTGCGCGGCGAAGCGCGCTCGGCAACCCTACCGCTGCCGCAGGTCATTCTTGAAAAAGTTCAGGCAGGGGAAGCGCTGGGTCCAGTGATGTCTCAGCATACCGGCATCGATGAAATTGGCCGTAAAGAGGGTGCAATCGGCGTATTTACGGCCGGAAAACTGACCCGCAGCAGCGTTTATCATCAGGCCGTCGTGCTGGCGCTAAGTCCGTTTCATAACGCTATTTATCGCCAGCGTTAAACAACGACTGTTCCAGCCATAAACGCAGCTCCGGCGGCGCTGACTTGAGGCTGTTCGAACCGCGGGTGATAGTCGCGATGCCGGCGCCGAGTTCATTTTTTAGCTCGCGCTGGCTCATCTCACCGCGCAGCAGCTCTTCAATAATACGTACCCGCGTACCCAGCGCCTCGCGCTCGTCGGGGGTCAGCATAAGCTGTAAAAGCGGCAGATGAAGATCGTCGGCGTACGCCTGCTGTAAGAGCGCGACAAAACGCAGCCACTCCTGATGACGCTGTTCGGCTACCGCTGCTGAATAGGGGGATTGTTGGGTCATGTTACGCCACCTGTCGGATGTACTCACTAACGAGTACAAAGCATAACATACTTCTGTCCGGACTCTACGGATTTCGGGCAACATCGCCTTTTGCTATGTTGCCCGAAAACGACAGCGCTAGTAGCGCAGCTTCCACTCCGCATCGCTCAGCAGAGCATCTTTCTGGCCCATAAAATAGCGATAGTAGGCATCATAGGACAAAACGTTTTTGACGTAGCCGCGCGTTTCAGAGAACGGAATGCTCTCGACAAACGCCACCGCGTCAATACGGCCGCCGCTGTTGCCCCGCCACGTGCGCACCCGCCCTGGCCCGGCGTTATAGGCCGCTGAGGCGAAGATACGGTTATTGCCAAACTGCTGATAAACATACTGCAGATAGCTGGTACCAATGTTGATGTTCATTTCCGGATCCAGCAGCTGCGATGGACCGCTATAGCCAGGGATACTGAACATGCTCACCGTATGCGTCGCCGTACCCGGCATAATCTGCATCAGACCGCGGGCACCTACCGGTGAACCGGCTTTCGGGTTCCAGGCGCTCTCCTGACGCGCAATGGCCATCGCGTAGCTTTGCGGAATATCTTTCCCGCTGATGTAGCGTTTGAAAAGATCGTTATAGGCCAGCGGGAAACGCTCTTCCAGTTGATCCCACAGTTTCCCGGCGATCGTGGCCTGAACGCTGAGATCCCACCAGTTCTGATTAAACGCGTAACGCGCCAGCTGTGCCTGCTGATCTTTGGTCTTGCTGGTGACCAGATTGGCCCACTCGCTGCGGGCGGTATTGTCCATATTCCAGTACATGAGCTCGCGGACTCGCGCCATTTCCGGCCCGGAGGTCAGCGCCGGATCGAGATTAGCGGGAGCTTTATCAATACGGAAAGTGTACTCCTCGCCCAGGCGCTGGGCTGCGACCATCGGGTAGAAACCGCGCTGCTGCATCAGCGAGCGCAGAATATCTTTCGCTTCATCATCGCGCCCGCGCTCCAGCAGCAGATCGGCCTGCCAGTAGCGCCATTCATCCTTCTCTTTCGCTTCCATCGGCAAACGCGCCAGCCAGGTATTCAGGCCACGACGATCGCCAAGACCAAGCGCCATACGTACCCGGCGCTCCACCAACGAAGTGGATTGGGAGCGCATGATAGCGTCGTCGCGCCAGATGGCCTGCTCTTCGGTCACGTCGCTGCCCATCAGTCGCCAGGCGACGATGTCACGCAGCTCCTGGATTTGATCTTCATTAAGCTGCTGCGCCTGCGCTAATGAAGGGATCATCAGGCGCGCATTTTCCACGTCCTGCCGCGCAACGCTGGCAAAGGCGACCGCCGCCATCTGGCGGGTAAAATCCGTCGCGCCGGTTGTACGGGCAAAGGTCATAACGCTATTCGGATCGTTAGCCAGCGCGATAACCGCCGTCGCAATCGTTTGATAATCGGACGGCATCTGCTGGGCCAGAACCCTTACCAGGCTGGTATTTCCCGCCTTCATCGCCAGACGGATCCGTTCAAGATAGGCCAACGGATCCTGCTGACCTGAGGCCCGCCAGGCGCCAAATAGCCGATCGCAGGCGTTTGGCTGGCTTTTGCCGCTCAGCCACAGCGCTTTCGCCCCATCCCAGGCTTCCTGAGTCTGGCCGACGTTCCATTTCGCATAGTAGTAATTACACTGCGCTTCGGTACCGGTCGGTTTCTCCGGGCTAAACGCCAGCAGGCCTCGCCAGTCGTCGCGACGCGCCAGTTCGTTAACAAAGCGGGATTTCAGCGATCGTGCGGGAGGCAGCGTAGGGTTAGCGGCGATAAAATTGGTGACCACCAGCGCCGGTTGGTTCATCAGATCGTCGGTTATCTGACGATACTGGAGATAAGGATAAAGCGGATAGGTCGTCAGGGTGGGCATCAGCTGATTGACGACATCCATCTGTCGGTTGTCCCATGCCTGTTTAGTTTGAGCATAGCGGCTGCGCTGTTCATCCAGTGAATCCGCATGCGCCAGTTGGCTTAACGTCAGCAGACTTACGCCGGCGGCCAGAAGACGCCACGTCACAGTTTTGGCTTTTTCCACAAGCTCTTCCTCTATTCAGGTACATCACAGCAGCATCATGCCGCGGGCAAAAATTTCAGGTATTACGTAGATATGCTAATCAGACAACGCGAATCGCGCCACGTCCCGGACATTTTTTTACTCTTTTGTGAAACCCATCGCCTCGCTGGGATTAAAGCGCGAAAAAGGCTACACTTCGCCTTTGAAAACTATCTATCATTATAAATGAGAGGCGAAGTCCAACGTGGCTCAATTCGTTTATACCATGCATCGTGTCGGCAAAGTGGTTCCGCCGAAACGTCATATTCTGAAAAATATCTCCCTGAGCTTCTTCCCTGGCGCAAAAATCGGTGTTCTCGGTCTGAACGGCGCCGGTAAGTCTACCCTGCTACGCATCATGGCCGGCATTGATACCGATATCGAAGGCGAAGCTCGTCCGCAGCCGGGCCTGAAAATCGGCTATCTGCCGCAGGAGCCGCAGCTCAATCCAGAGCAGACCGTACGTGAGTCGGTTGAAGAGGCGGTGGCCGAAGTGGTCAATGCGCTGAAAGGTCTGGACGAGGTGTACGCGAAGTACGCTGAGCCGGATGCCGACTTCGACAAGCTCGCCGCTCAGCAGGGCAAGTTTGAAGAGATTATCCAGGCGCACGATGGCCATAACCTGAACGTGCAGCTGGAGCGCGCCGCAGATGCCCTGCGTCTGCCGGACTGGGACGCGAAAATCGCCAATCTCTCCGGGGGTGAACGCCGCCGCGTCGCGCTGTGCCGTCTGCTGCTCGAAAAGCCAGACATGCTGCTGCTCGACGAACCCACTAACCACCTGGATGCGGAATCCGTAGCGTGGCTGGAACGTTTCCTTCACGACTTCGAAGGTACCGTGGTGGCGATTACCCACGACCGTTACTTCCTCGACAACGTGGCCGGCTGGATCCTTGAGCTTGACCGCGGTGAAGGTATTCCGTGGGAAGGCAACTACTCCTCCTGGCTGGAGCAGAAAGACCAGCGTCTGGCGCAGGAAGCTTCTCAGGAAGCGGCGCGTCGTAAGTCAATCGAGAAAGAGCTGGAGTGGGTCCGTCAGGGCGCGAAGGGCCGTCAGTCTAAGGGTAAGGCCCGTCTGGCGCGCTTTGAAGAGCTTAACAACGTCGAGTATCAGAAACGTAACGAAACCAACGAACTGTTTATTCCGCCAGGCCCGCGTCTGGGGGATAAAGTCGTGGAAGTCAGCAATCTGCGTAAGTCCTACGGCGACCGCGTGCTGATTGACGATCTGAGCTTCTCAGTACCGAAGGGCGCTATCGTCGGCATCATCGGTCCTAACGGCGCGGGTAAATCGACCCTGTTCCGCATGATGTCCGGTCAGGAACAGCCTGACGCAGGTTCTATCACCCTGGGTGAAACCGTCAAGCTGGCCTCCGTCGATCAGTTCCGCGACGCTATGGACAACAGCAAAACCGTGTGGGAAGAAGTTTCCGGCGGCCTGGATATCATGAAGATCGGCAACACCGAGATGCCGAGCCGCGCCTACGTGGGCCGCTTTAACTTCAAAGGCGTTGACCAGGGCAAGCGCGTTGGCGAACTGTCCGGCGGTGAGCGCGGTCGTCTGCACCTGGCGAAGCTGCTGCAGGTTGGCGGTAACGTCCTGCTGCTCGATGAACCGACCAACGACCTGGATATCGAAACCCTGCGTGCGCTGGAAAACGCCCTGCTGGAGTTCCCGGGCTGCGCGATGGTTATCTCGCACGACCGCTGGTTCCTCGACCGCATCGCGACCCACATTCTGGACTACCAGGATGAAGGTAAGGTGGAGTTCTTCGAAGGTAACTTTACCGAATACGAAGAGTATAAGAAACGCACCCTCGGCGCCGATGCGCTGGAGCCGAAGCGTATCAAGTACAAACGTATTGCGAAATAAGAGCATAAGGGCAACGCAGGTTGCCCTTTTTAATATTTGTCACTCTCCCGCCGGGAGAGTGTTGTAGCCCGGCTCAGGCATTCATGCCGCCAGCCGGGAAACCAACCGCAATACCGCGTCAGCCGGGCCAGGGATTCATGCGGCATCAGGCCGCAGAAGGCCTATCCCTGCTCTCCCATCATCTCTTTCACCAGCTCAACGCAGCGCAGGAAGCGGGCGTCGTAATCAGCCTCCTTCACATGCACAAAATCTATCTCGTTCTCCCTGAGCAGCGACACCAGCAGCGACTGGAACTCTTTACGGTCTACGGAGCTGCCAAGGCTTCGCAAGCCATCGGCTACCCACGGCGTGTTGTTTTCCAGCAGAATGACCAGGTCGAAGCGATACTCATCGATCAGCGCCTGAACAAAGGGATGTTCCCGCCCTTCATACTTCAAACAAAACGCCTGAGTACTGACAAAGTCAGTATCGATAAATGCCACTTTATTGGCATATTTTACTGCAAAATCAATATACTGCGCATGACCGAGAGCGATTTTGTCATAGTCGGAATATTGCAGCGCCATCTCATCGCCGCCGAGATGCGAAAAGACGTAGTCGCGGCCATACTCCCAGGCGCTGGTGGTATTAAAGATATTGGAAAGCTTATTCACCAGCGTCGACTTCCCGCTCGACTCACCGCCGAGGATCGCCACCGTGCGTACGAAAAAGGGCTTCACTTCGGTAGGAATATATTCCCAGTAGCGGAACGGATTCTCACGAATCTGCCCGCCGCTGATGTTCATAAAGGTGCGTTTAGGATCGATAAGAACGGTTTCAATCCCCAGATGATCCAGATACTGCGGCGCGTCGCCCTCTTCCGAGGTGTAGATCCAGTTAGGCTCAATGCCCTTCTCGCTCATAAAGGCGCGGATCCCGCGGCTCCAGACGTCCCAGCCGTGCGGATAAGGCTCCATTCCCTCTTCATTGAAGGCGTGGATGCGGATATTTTTTTGATATTTGAACGTTTGCAGCAGCCAGCGCAGGCGGTCAGGCACGGTCGGCTGCTGCGACATCGCGCTCTTTTCAAACAGCTCGCGATCGCGGGGATCGTCGTAGCCCATAATGATATGCAGCTCATCGACCTGGCTACAGGCGCGCTGAATCAAGTAGATGTGCCCGGTGTGCAGCGGGTAAAACTTACCAAATACCACGCCAACGCTTTTTTGCCGACGCGGAAACTCCAGCCCGAGAAACCGGTGCAGCGCTTCGAGCTTTTGCGCGCTGGGGCTTTTAATTTTGGCGTTCAGCAGCTGGCTCAGGTAGCCTTTTGTCATTCCGCTGGCGTCCGCCACCTGCTGTAGCGTACAGCCCTTCTGCTTTATGGCGCTTTTTAAATAGTCAAATGACGACATGGCGAGTCTCCTTTTAACTTATTATAAGTCGTCAAAGACGCTTAGCGCGTCCGCAAGCTTTTTCACGCCAAAGATTTGCATCCCTTCCGGCACTTTTTTCGGCACATTCGCGGCCGGAACAATCGCCCGACGAAAACCATGCTTAGCCGCTTCGGAAATACGCTCCTGGCCGCTCGGCACCGGGCGAATTTCGCCCGCCAGACCCACTTCGCCGAAAACCACCAGGTCCTGCGGCAGAGGACGGTCGCGCAGGCTGGAAACCATCGCCAGCAGCAGCGCCAGGTCGGCGCTGGTTTCGGTGACCTTCACACCGCCAACCACGTTGACGAACACGTCCTGGTCAGCCATCTGCAGACCACCGTGACGATGCAGTACCGCCAGCAGGATCGCCAGACGGTTCTGCTCCAGCCCCACCGCCACGCGGCGCGGGTTGGACATCATCGAGTGATCGACCAGCGCCTGGATCTCCACCAGCAGCGGTCGGGTACCTTCCCAGACCACCATTACCGAACTGCCCGAAGTCACTTCGTCACCGCGGCTCAGGAAGATAGCCGAGGGGTTGCTCACTTCACGTAGCCCCTGCTCGGTCATAGCGAATACGCCCAGCTCGTTGACTGCGCCGAAGCGGTTTTTATGGCTGCGCAAGGTGCGAAAACGAGAATCGGCGTCGCCGTCGAGCAGCACGGAGCAGTCAATACAGTGCTCCAGCACTTTCGGCCCGGCCAGCGAGCCGTCTTTGGTCACGTGGCCGACCATGACGATCGCCACGCCGCGCGTCTTGGCAAAGCGCGTTAAATAGGCCGCCGTTTCGCGCACCTGAGCCACGCTGCCCGGCGACGACTGCACGTCGGCCATATGCATCACCTGGATGGAGTCGATAACCATCAGCTGCGGCTTTTCTTCGTCGGCAATCTGGCAAATCTGCTCAATGCTGGTTTCTGACAGCATATTCAGGTTGGCGGTGGGCAGACCTAAGCGGTGAGCGCGCATCGCCACCTGCTGAAGCGACTCTTCCCCGGTGACGTAGAGCGTTTTCATGCCTTCGGAGAGCTTACACAGGGTTTGCAGCAGCAGCGTCGACTTGCCCGCGCCGGGGTTACCGCCGATCAGAATCGCGCTTCCCGGCACCACGCCGCCGCCGAGCACGCGGTCAAATTCTTTAAATCCGGTCGAAAAGCGCGGCAGCGCTTCGAGGCTGATATCAGAGAGCTTTTGCACCTTCGATACGCCGGCATTACCGGCGTAACCTGACAGGCGTTCGTTTCTTGCCACCTGCGGCGAAGCGGCAATGCGCATCTCGGTTATGGTATTCCAGGCATGACAGGCGCTGCACTGCCCCTGCCAGCGCGGATAATCCGCACCGCATTCATTACAGACAAATGCGCGTTTTGGAGCTTTCGCCACGTTAACCTCTTACTTTTGATTCATGCTGCCGGAGAGAATACAGAATACCCCCATCAGGTCAGCGTGGCGGATTGTCACTTCCGCCAGTTCATTCACTTTGGGCTTAGCATGATAGGCGATGCCGAGTCCTGCCGCTTTAATCATCGGCAGATCGTTTGCGCCATCGCCAATAGCGACGGTTTGCGCCGGCGGGATTTCATACTTTTCCGCCAGTTTACGCAGCGTACTGGCTTTATATTTCGCATCGACGATATCGCCGATGACGTTGCCGGTCAGCTTACCGTCCATGATCTCCAGTTCGTTGGCGAACACCGCGTCGAGATGCAGCTTGTCGCGCAAATACTCGGCAAAGAAGGTGAAGCCGCCGGAGGCGATCGCCACCTTCCAGCCGAGCGTTTCCAGCTTCAGCACCAGCTGGGTCAGCCCCGGCATCAGCGGCAGCGTTTCACGCACCTGCAGAAGAATGTTGGCATCGGCATCTTTCAGCGTCGCTACCCGCTGACGCAGGCTGGCGGTGAAATCAAGTTCGCCGCGCATCGCGCGCTCGGTCACTTCAGAGACCAGCTCGCCGGTACCAGCCAGTTTGGCGATTTCATCAATGCACTCGATCTGAATCGCCGTCGAGTCCATATCCATAACCAGCAGGCCCGGCGTGCGTAAATGCGGGATTTTCCCCAGCGGCGCGACGTCAAACCCGGCCTCATGGGCCAGACGGGTCGCTCGTAGCGTTAACGAACCAGCCAGACGAATCACCTGATAGTCGTCAACCGCCCAGGAGGCAACAATCACCAGGGCCGCCCCCAGCTCTCGCTGCCACTCGGTCAGACGACGCTTGTTGAGACCGCGACCATACAGCAGCCAGCCGCTACGTCCGGCATGATAATCCAACGGCATAACCTCATCACCGCTCAGGGAAAGCGGCAATCCAGGCCACTGGGAAACATCTTCAGGCAGGTCGCACCAGGTCAAACTGTTTGGCATCACGGCTCCACATAACTTCATTCAGGCGAGGAAAATAACGCATGAGGCTACCTTGTAACCAGCGCTTCTGGCAACATTAAGCTGCAAATTTTCAAAGGTGGAATATGGTACGCGCAAAACTTAAATTCCGGCTGCATCGCGCGGTGATAGTTCTGATCTGTCTCGCACTCCTCGTCGCCCTTATGCAGGGCGCTTCGTGGTTTAGCCAGAACAGTCAGAAGCAGCGCAATCCGCAGCTGGAAGAACTGGCCCGCACGCTCGCCCAGCAGGTCACGCTGAACCTGGCGCCGCTGATGCACAGCGAAACGCCCGACGAAAAGCGAATTAGCCAGCTGCTGGACCAGCTTACCCATAAAAGCCGGATCCTCGACGCCGGCGTGTATGACGAACAGGGTGACCTGGTGGCGCGTTCCGGCGAAAGCGTCGAGGTACGCGATCGGCTGGCGCTGGACGGGAAAAAAGCGGGCGGCTACTTCAACCAGCAAATCGTTGAGCCTGTTCAGGGTAAAAACGGGCCGCTCGGCTACCTGCGCCTGACGCTGGATACCCACACGTTAGCCACCGAAGCGCAGCAGGTCGATAATACCACCAATATCCTGCGTCTGATGCTGCTGCTATCTCTGGCTATCGGCGTCGTCCTGACGCGCACCCTGCTGCAGGGAAAACGTACCCGCTGGCAGCAATCGCCTTTCCTGCTTACCGCCAATAAGCCGGTGCAGGATGAAGATAAAGATGAATCAGAATAAGGAAATCGCTATGCCCACGCTGCGCCTGCTGCTCTCTGACTCTTACGACCCCTGGTTCAATCTGGCGGTTGAGGAGTCCATTTTTCGCCAGATGCCCGCAACTCAACGGGTGCTGTTTCTGTGGCGCAACGCCGATACGGTGGTCATTGGCCGCGCACAAAACCCGTGGAAAGAGTGCAACACCCGACGTATGGAAGAAGACAACGTGCGCCTGGCGCGTCGCAGCAGCGGCGGCGGCGCGGTATTCCACGATCTGGGCAATACCTGCTTTACCTTTATGGCCGGAAAGCCAGAGTACGATAAAACCGTTTCCACGAATATCGTCCTGACGGCGCTGAATTCGCTGGGCGTCACGGCGGAAGCCTCAGGCCGTAACGATCTGGTCGTAAAAACCGCTGAAGGCGACCGAAAAGTCTCCGGCTCCGCCTATCGCGAAACGATGGATCGCGGCTTTCACCACGGAACGCTGCTGCTGAACGCCGATTTAAACCGTCTGGCCAACTACCTCAATCCCGATAAGAAAAAGCTGCAGGCTAAAGGCATTACCTCCGTACGCGGGCGCGTAGCCAATCTGGTCGAGCTGCTGCCGGGCATTACCCATCAGCAGGTCTGCGAGGCGATCCAGGAGGCGTTTTTCGCCCATTACGGTGAACGCGTCACTGCAGAAGTGATCTCTCCGGAGAAAATGCCGGACCTGCCGAATTTTGCCGCGACCTTTGCTCGCCAGAGCAGCTGGGAGTGGAACTTTGGCCAGGCACCGGCTTTCAGCCATCTGCTGGACGAACGTTTTACCTGGGGCGGCGTAGAGCTCCATTTCGACGTCGAAAAAGGCCATATCACGCGCACTCAGGTCTTTACCGACAGCCTTAACCCGGCACCGCTGGAAGCGCTTGCCGCCCGACTGCAGGGCTGCCTGTACCGCGCGGATATGCTGCAGCAGGAGTGCGAGGCTTTATTCGTTGATTTCCCGGAGCAGGAGAAAGAGCTGCGTGAGCTGTCAGCGTGGATTGCCGGCGCGGTACGCTAACGTGCGGTCAGATCACGTCGCCCCTCTCCCATAGGGAGAGGGGGGAAGAGATGATTACTCTTTATCGCCCAGCAGAACGGATTCCAGCGCGATTTTGATCATATCGTTGAAGGTCGTCTGGCGTTCAGCAGCCGTGGTCTGCTCGTGGGTACGGATGTGGTCAGATACGGTGCAGATGGTCAGCGCTTTCGCACCGAATTCCGCCGCGACGCCGTAGATCCCGGCCGCTTCCATTTCCACGCCCAGAATGCCGTATTTTTCCATTACGTCGAACATCTCACCGCCGTCCGGCGCATAAAACAGATCAGCAGAGAAGATGTTGCCCACGCGAGCGTCAACGCCCAGCGCTTTTGCCGCGTCAACCGCGTTACGCACCATGCCAAAGTCGGCAATCGCCGCAAAGTCGTGGTCTTTGAAACGCATACGGTTAACTTTAGAGTCGGTGCAGGCGCCCATGCCGATAACCACGTCGCGCAGTTTAACGTCCATACGCACCGCGCCGCAGGAGCCTACGCGAATGATTTTTTTGACGCCGAAGTCGGTGATCAGCTCTTTCGCATAAATGGAGCAGGAGGGGATACCCATACCGTGACCCATAACGGAAATTTTGCGGCCTTTATAGGTACCGGTGAAGCCCAGCATACCGCGGACGTTGTTTACTTCACGGATATCTTCAAGGAAAGTTTCGGCAATGTGCTTCGCGCGCAGCGGGTCGCCAGGCATCAGCACAACGTCAGCGAAATCGCCCATTTCTGCGTTAATGTGTGGAGTAGCCATCGTTAAATCCTTCTGAATGTTATACCTGATGGCGGCTACGCCTAATCAGGCTGACAAAAAAGGCCCGGTGAGCGTGACTCACCGGGCAAAAAATCACAGCATGTTTTTGCCGTATTCCATCGGAGACGTACCGAAGTACGTTGCCAGAGTCTGGCCGATATCGGCGAAGGTTTCGCGGTGACCCAGCGAACCCGGCTTCACTTTCGGGCCATAAATCAGTACCGGAATATGTTCGCGGGTATGGTCAGTACCGGTCCAGGTCGGGTCGCAGCCGTGGTCAGCGGTCAGGATCAGAATGTCATCTTCCCCTACCAGTTCCATCAGCTCCGGCAGACGGCGATCGAACAGCTCCAGGCCCGCAGCATAGCCAGCAACATCGCGGCGATGGCCCCAGGAAGAGTCGAAGTCCACGAAGTTGGTGAAGACGATGGTTTCGTCCCCCGCTTCTTTCATCTCTTTAATGGTGGCGTCAAACAGCGCATCCAGGCCGGTCGCCTTCACTTTTTTGGTAATGCCGCAGTTGGCATAGATGTCGGCGATTTTACCGACCGAAACCACCTGCCCCTTTTTCTCGTCAACCAGCTTCTGTAGCACCGTCGGTGCCGGCGGCTCAACGGCCAGATCGTGGCGGTTACCGGTGCGCTGGAAGTGACCGGCTTTGTCGCCGATAAACGGACGCGCAATAACGCGGCCGATGTTGTAGCCGCCTTCGGTTAGCTCTTCACGCGCGATTTCGCACAGTTCGTACAGCTTATCGAGACCAAAGGTCTCTTCATGGCAGGCAATCTGGAACACCGAGTCAGCAGAGGTATAGAAAATCGGCTTGCCGGTTTTCATATGCTCTTCGCCCAGTTGATCGAGGATAACGGTACCGGAAGAGTGGCAGTTGCCGAGGTAGCCCGGCAGATTTGCGCGCTTAACCAGTTTATCAAGCAGCTCCTGCGGGAAGCTGTTTTCATGCTCAGGAAAGTAGCCCCAGTCAAACAGAACCGGCACGCCGGCGATTTCCCAGTGGCCTGACGGGGTGTCTTTGCCGGAAGAGAGCTCATGCGCCCATGCGTAAGCGCCGATAACTTCCGCGTTGCCGTCCATACCGGCTGCAACTTTACCGGTAGAACCTTCATGGGCCTTAACCAGCCCCAGGCGGGTCAGATTAGGCAAATTGAGCGGACCTTTACGGCCGTTGTCAGCCTCGCCTTTGGCACAAGCTTCTGCAATATGGCCCATGGTGTCTGAACCGACGTCGCCAAAGCGTTCAGCGTCTTCAGTCGCACCGATGCCGAATGAGTCCAGCACCATAATAAATGCACGTTTCATATTATTCTCCGTACCTTTTGCGCTGCAAAAAAGCGATCAGATCAGTATATAACTATTCGGTGATACGACGATAGACTGTCGGCGTAATTTCAGGCGCTTTATCGTCAAGTTTTATGGCCGCTTTCACTGCTTTGGCCGCTTCCTGCCAGCTGTTCTCATCTTTCGCATGGATAACCGCCAGCGGCTGCTGCGTATCAATGCGCGCGCCGAGGGGAACCATGTCGGTGAAGCCGACGCTGTAATCAATCAGATCCGCAGCCTGACGGCGACCGCCTCCCATGGAGACCACCGCCATGCCCAGCGCGCGAGTGTCCATTTCGGCAACAAATCCTTCGCCTTCGGCGTAGACCGCTTTGCTTAGCATCGCGCCCGGCAGGTATTTATCGTAGTTTTCCACGAAATCGCCTGGGCCTTTTTGCGCCGCCACCATCCGGCCAAAGACTTCTGCGGCTTTACCGTTATCCAGCACCGCCTGAAGCTTAGCCCGCGCATCGGCATCGTTCTCCGCCAGCTTGCCGGAAATCAGCATTTCAACGCACAGCGCCATCGTCACCTCAAGCAGCCGCGGATTGCGGTACTCGCCGGTGAGGAACTGCACGGCTTCCCGCACTTCCACCGCATTACCGGCGCTGGAAGCCAGCACCTGGTTCATATCGGTCAACAGGGCTGTCGTCCGCACGCCGGCGCCGTTAGCAACGCCGACGATCGCTTCGGCCAGCGCGGCGGAAAGCTCATAAGTAGGCATAAAGGCGCCGCTGCCGACTTTGACATCCATCACCAGCGCGTCCAGCCCTTCCGCCAGCTTCTTGGCGAGAATCGAGGCGGTGATCAGCGGGATAGAGTCCACCGTCGCGGTGATATCACGCGTGGCGTAAAAACGTTTGTCCGCCGGTGCCAGAGAGCTGGTCTGCCCGATAATCGCGACGCCGACATCTTTAATGATTTCACGGAAGCGGCTATCGTCCGGGAAGATATCGAAACCGGGGATCGCTTCCAGCTTGTCCAGCGTACCGCCGGTATGACCGAGTCCGCGCCCGGAGATCATCGGTACATAGCCGCCGCAGGCAGCGACCATCGGCCCCAGCATCAGGGAAGTCACATCGCCTACGCCGCCGGTAGAGTGTTTATCGACAATCGGGCCGTTAAGATTAAGGCTCTTCCAGTCGAGGACGGTTCCTGAATCCCGCATCGCCATGGTCAGCGAAACGCGTTCCGGCATAGACATATCGTGGAAAAAAATGGTCATCGCCAGCGCGGCGATCTGCCCTTCGGAGATGGTGTTATCGCGGATACCGTTAATGAAAAAACGAATTTCTTCATCGCTCAGCGCATGACCATCACGTTTTTTACGAATAATTTCTTGTGCGAGAAACAAGATTACCTCCCGAGGAAAGAGTCAAAGACCAACCTCAGGCCGGACGACATCCGGCCTTAAGGTCAGACAAATTACGTATTAGTAGCTGCTGGCGCTCTTACCATCGCCGTGACCCAACGCTTTCAGCAGGCTTGCCAGCAGGCTGGAAGCGCCGAAGCGATAGTGGCGAGAATCGGCCCAGTCGGCCCCGAACAGCTCATCAGCAATGGCGAGGAACTTTTGCGCGTCTTCCGCGCTGCGCACGCCGCCTGCCGGTTTGAAGCCCACGCTCTGCTGAACACCCATATCGCGGATGACTTCCAGCATAATGCGCGCGCTTTCCGGGGTCGCATTCACCGGAACTTTACCGGTCGACGTTTTGATAAAATCAGCGCCGGCTTTGATGGAAATTTCAGATGCTTTACGAATCAGCGCTTCTTCTTTCAGCTCGCCGGTTTCGATAATGACTTTCAGCAGCACGTTTGCTGCCGCGCAGGCTTCTTTACAGGCTTTGACCAGGTCAAAACCCACCTGTTCGTTGCCCGCAATCAGCGCGCGATAAGGGAACACGACGTCGACTTCATCCGCGCCGTAGGCAATCGCCGCGCGGGTTTCCGCCAGCGCAATATCGATATCATCGTTACCGTGCGGGAAGTTGGTCACCGTCGCAATGCGGATATCCGGGGTTCCCTGTTCGTTCAGCGTTTTGCGCGCGATCGGGATAAAGCGCGGGTAGATGCACACTGCGGCAGTATTCCCTACCGGTGTTTTGGCCTGATGACACAACGCGATCACTTTCTCATTAGTGTCGTCATCATTCAGGGTGGTCAGGTCCATCAGTTTCAACGCGCGCAGGCTGCTTGCAGTTAAATCAGTCATTTCATACTCCGACGGCGTATTGCCGGTTAAAAGTTTGTTCACCTTGCGAGTCTGTTACTATTGTAACATTGCCTCGCCGCCACACTTCGATATACATCACAGTTAATGAAAACTAATTGCCAATTTGCATTACTTTGACGTGATTAAAATCACACTAAATAGCCAAGCCCGGGCTTCATGAGCGTACAGCACTTTATAAGCATAAACAGCAATCTCCGGCCCGATGGAATGTTATTATTATAACATATCCGAACGCGATAACTCGATATCAGCAGGGTCATTTTGTGCGAACAACGGCGAAAAAGAGCACTAACGATGGAAAAACAGAGCGTTGCAGGATGATGGAATTTTAACAATTGTGGTAAAAATACCGGCGGCAGCGCCGCCGCCGGTATTTTCTCGCTGAAGCACGCGTTATAGCGCGAGGAAGACGCCTGCGATGGTGGCGCTCATCAGATTTGAGAGCGTACCCGCCGCCACCGCCCGCATGCCCAGCTGCGCGATTTCCTGGCGGCGATTGGGCGCCATACCGCCTAAACCGCCAATCAGAATGGCAATGGATGACAGGTTGGCAAAACCGCAAAGGGCAAAGGAGATAATGGCCTTAGTGTGGGTTGAAATGACCTGCAAACCTGCGGCAGCCACCTCGGCGTCGGCTTTCAGATATTCGCCGAAATTCATATAGGCCACAAACTCATTGATGATCAGCTTCTGGCCGATAAATGAGCCGGCCACGGTGGCTTCACTCCATGGAACGCCAATCACCCACGCCAGCGGCGAGAAGACCCAGCCGAGAATCATTTGCAGCGACAGATCCGGGTAGTTAAACCAGCCGCCCACGCCGGAGAGGATCCCGTTAACCAGCGCAATCAGCGCGATAAACGCCAGCAGCATCGCGCCAACGTTAAGCGCCAGCTGCATCCCCGAAGCTGCCCCGGATGCGGCAGCATCCAGTACGTTTGCCGGCGCTTCCGGATCGGCGTCATTTTTTTCCAGCGCCGGGCTATCTTGCGGCTGCTCGGTTTCCGGCACGATAATTTTCGCAAACAGCAGGCCGCCCGGTGCCGCCATAAATGAAGCGGCAATCAGATATTCCAACGGTACGCCCATCTGGGCATAACCGGCCAGAACGGAGCCCGCGACCGAAGCCAGGCCCCCGCACATCACCGCAAATAGCTCAGAGCGCGTCATGGTGGCGATGTAAGGACGCACGACCAGCGGCGCTTCGGTCTGGCCAACAAAAATATTCGCCGTGGCAGAGAGCGATTCCGTGCGCGAGGTTTTCAGTACCGCGCGCAGCGCCCCGCCGAGTATGCGGATCACAAACTGCATAATGCCCAGGTAATAAAGCACGGCGATCAGCGATGAGAAGAAGACAATGACCGGCAGGACGCGCAGGGCAAAAACAAACCCGCCGCCGCCGAAGACCTCAAACATCTTGTCGGAAACCAGACCGCCGAAAATAAAGCCGATCCCTTCATTGCCGTAAGCAATCACGTTGGCAACGCCGTTAGACATGGCCAGCAGCGCCGTGCGCCCGGCCGGCACGTAGAGAATTAACGCGCCGATCCCCACCTGGATAATCCAGGCGCCGAGGACGGTGCGCAGGTTGATGGCTTTTCGATTACTGGAGAGGAGCACTGCGATGGCTAACAGTACCACCATGCCGATAAGTCCCATGATAATTTGCATACAGAATCCCTGTGTATTGATAGTTCAGCGTAAAACCCCGCGATTATAACGGCATGGAACCATCACGCTCATCACAGCTCACACATTTTAGGCAAAACAATGAGATAAAAAGGCAGGAATGAGACACAAGTCACTCAATAAAAGGTTATAAAATAGCAAAAACCTCTTTTGTATTACAAAACATGGTATTAGCTATCTCTTCAGCAGGCTCAGAGCGTAGCTCACATAAGGCGGTGAAGACGCGAGCCGCTTGCTCAGGCCTGTTCGGCTGCCCCTGGAAACCGTTTAACGGCATATCCGGCGCATCGGTCTCCAGTAACAGCGCAGAAAGTGGCAGCTGCGCCATCACATCGCGGGTCTTGCTGGCGCGCGGGTAGGTAATGGTACCGCCAACGCCGATTTTATAGCCCAGCTGGACAAAACGTTCGGCTTGCTGAAGACTACCGGCAAAACCGTGCACCACGCCGGTACGCGGTAAAGCGTGCTTTTTTAGCAGCATCGCCAGCTTGTCATGAGTGCGTCTGGAGTGGAGGATGACCGGCAAGTCGTAGCGTTTCGCCAGACGCAACTGCGCCTCCAGGAGAGAAATCTGGCGCTCGAACTGCGGATCTTCGCGATAGAGATCGAGGCCAATTTCCCCAACCGCGATCAGCTTAGCATCGCGTTTCGCCAGGCAGGCTTCAAGCCGCGCCAGACTCTCTTCTTCATGCCGCTCAATTACTATCGGATGAAGCCCCAGGGCCGCGTAGAGCGGAGCATACTGCGCCGCAAGCCCTAATACGCGGGCAAAGTTATCCGCTTCCGTCGCCGGTACGATGATTTGCCTCACGCCAGCCTGAGCCGCTCGGGCAATACTGGCAGTTTCGTCGCCGGTGAAAGGAGGGAAATCGAAGTGACAGTGGGTATCAATAAATCGCAAGGTCACGCGAGGTCCTCATTATCAAAGCTGGCATCATTGGCCTGCTCAGCCGCGATGACCGGAACCTGAGGGATCTCGTTGGCCACGGGCGCCGGCGGGATAACCACCGTTTTCGGTACCGCAATGCGTGGCGTATGACGCAGCAAAGGAGGCCTGTCGGCCAGCAGTTTACCGACCGTAGCGAGGAAATAGCGCCCGCACTGGCGCCCGGTTTTGTAGTCTTCCAGTAAAGCAGGAAGACGGCTGCCTAAAGCCATACTTTTCAATGGCTTCTGTGGATATATTTCCAGAATTCTCAGCTTACCCGGCGGCTTCTCAATGAACTCTTGCGTGGAGCGATAGGTGGTTTCGTGGTGCTGTACCAGATTCACAAACGGCTGCAGGCTACTTTCGCCAAGCCAGCGCTCCATCCGTTTAAACCACTGCGGGGTGTAGTACATCTGCGAAGGCACGGTGCGGATCACTACAATTGTTTGCGCGCCCCGACGGGCGGCCTCCTGCACCGGGATCGCATCGCTGACGCCGCCGTCCAGATAGCTCACCCCATCCAGCATAACGCCGCTGCGGTAAAAACCGGGAATAGCGCTGGAGGCGCGAATCAGATCGAGCCAGGTTTGCTGGGTAGGGGAAAAGTAGTTGGGCGTATAATCATCGCCGCGGCAGGCGCACATCCAGAACTCTTTACCCTGAGCAAAACGGTCTTCAGCATAAGCCATCGCCAGCGGCATTTTTTTGGCGGTGCTGTCGACCAGCCAGTCGAGATCGATGAGGTTGCCTCCGCGGACAAAACGCATCGGGTCGAAAAACTCGCGGGCGGTGGTGTAGCGGGTGATCACCTTGCGGGCATAGCCAGGCTGGTTGCACAGATAGGCCGAGAGATTTTGCGCCCCGGCAGAGGTACCAAACAGCATATCGAACGGGTTAAATCCCGCGCGCATAAATTCGTCCAGCACCCCGGCGGTAAAAATGCCCCTCTGTCCCCCACCTTCGCACACCAGCGCAAGCCTGCCCGGCTGGAAGGGTTTAACAGATAACGGCGTAATGTTGCCCAACGTAACGGGAATTCGCTGCCCCACCCTGCTTTCCTGTCTGGCTTATTATAAAAACAAAGGTAACGCAATTTTTAACGCCCTGAAACAGAGAAAGCCAGTCTCATTGACTGGCTTTATGTAAGACGGTATTTCACTGATTAACGTCTAGGGACGTCGACGGCCGGTGAACAGGCTGACCAGGAACAGAATAATACCGACAACAAAGACAATTTTAGCAGCCCAGGCAGCGGTACCTGCCAGGCCACCAAAACCCAGAGCGGCGGCAATTAAAGCGATCACCAGAAAAATAATGCCCCATCTAAACATACGTCTCTCCTTACCATAGTTAATGACGGTCGATTTTCTGCGCACTCAGGCCGCGCATACACAACCCTGTGGTGCTACACATCCTGCGGAAAGACCGCAGAATAAATTCTTTTAATGAATGGATTTATTTAACGCTAAGATCGTTCTTCACGCTTTTGACGCCGGAAACGGCTTTAGCAATGCCTTCCGCACGTTCCGACTGCTTGCTGGACTCGACCGTGCCGGATAAATGTACGACGCCATCGGAGGTCTCAACTTTCACGTTACGCGACGGGACGATATCGTCAGCCAGTAATTTAGCTTTGATCTCGCTGGTCACCGCGGTATCGCCCGCGTAGCCCTTCAGCGACGCTGATTTTTCGTTCTGCACGCTAAGCTTGTCGTTTACCGAGCTCACGCCTTCAACGGCTTTAGCTACGCTAAGCGCTTGTTTATGCTGCTCTGAACTATCAACTGTACCGCTTAACGTGACGACTTTATTTTCCGTTTTCACCGAGATATCGGTGCTGCGAATATCCTTATGATCGATCAGCGCCGCTTTCACCCTGGCGGTGATGGTGCTGTCGTCCATAAAGTTTCCGACTTTGTTCATCGAATTATCAACGGCTTGACCGGCATTGCTGGCTGCAGATTTTGCGCTGTCTACGGTCGAGTTTTCTGCATACGCCGAAGCGCTGATTATTGCTGAGCCCAGGAAGAGGGCCAGGAGTGTCTTGCCGCTCTTAAGTCTTGTCATCGTCGTTCCTCGTTATATCTAAGCAGGTAAAGCAAAATAAGTAGTCTATTAAGCCAGGATTCCAAAAATTACTTATTAAATGTAGTAGATACACGGAAGAGTGCGGCATGAACGGGTAAAAAAGCAGGCAAAACGGTAAGAATTAAGAACTTTCCAGATAGGGGCTTCTGAAAGAAAAACGACGTGGAGCGCGGCGAAAACCGCGCTCCGGAGAGGATTAGTGCTCGCGAGTTTTACGGAACTGGACGTCAGGATAACGCTCCTGCGTCAGGTTCAGGTTAACCATGGTCGGGGCGATGTAGGTCAGATTATCGCCGCCATCGAGCGCCAGCTGAATTTCGTTCTTACGCTTAAACTCTTCGAATTTCTTCGCGTCGCTGCATTCCACCCAGCGGGCGGTGGCGACGTTGACCGACTCGTAGATCGCCTCAACGTTGTATTCGCTCTTCAGGCGAGCGACGACGACGTCAAACTGCAGTACCCCCACCGCGCCGACGATCAGATCGTTATTGGCGATCGGACGGAACACCTGCACCGCGCCTTCTTCAGAAAGCTGAACCAGACCCTTCAGCAGCTGTTTCTGCTTGAGCGGATCTTTCAGGCGAATGCGGCGGAACAGTTCCGGGGCGAAGTTCGGGATACCGGTGAACTTCATCATTTCACCCTGGGTGAAGGTATCGCCAATCTGGATGGTGCCGTGGTTATGCAGACCCAGGATATCGCCCGGATACGCTTCTTCCACATGCGAACGGTCGCCGGCCATGAAGGTCAGCGCGTCGGAGATCACCACATCCTTGCCGATACGCACCTGGCGCATCTTCATGCCCTTCTCGTACTTACCGGAAACCACGCGCATAAAGGCCACGCGGTCGCGGTGTTTCGGGTCCATGTTGGCCTGAATTTTAAAGACAAAGCCGGTGAACTTCTCTTCCGAGGCTTCCACGGTGCGGGTATCGGTTTTACGCGGCATCGGCGCAGGCGCCCACTCCACTAAACCGTCCAGCATATGGTCAACGCCGAAGTTACCCAGCGCGGTTCCGAAGAATACCGGCGTAATTTCGCCCGCCAGGAACAGATCTTTATCGAATTCGTTAGACGCGCCCTGCACCAGCTCCAGCTCGTCGCGCAGCTGCTGCGCCAGGTCTTCACCCACCGCCGCGTCCAGATCCGGGTTATTTAACCCTTTAACGATGCGCACTTCCTGGATAGTGTGACCTTTACCGGTCTGGTAGAGATAGGTTTCATCTTTATAGAGGTGGTAAACGCCCTTGAACAGCTTGCCGCAGCCAATGGGCCAGGTGATCGGCGCGCAGCCGATTTTCAGCTCGTTTTCCACTTCATCCAGCAGCTCCATCGGGTCGCGGATGTCACGGTCAAGTTTGTTCATAAACGTCAGGATCGGCGTATCGCGCAGACGGGTGACTTCCATCAGCTTACGGGTACGATCCTCAACGCCTTTCGCGGCATCGATAACCATCAGACAGCAGTCCACCGCCGTCAGCGTACGATAGGTATCTTCGGAGAAGTCTTCGTGCCCCGGAGTATCCAGCAGATTGACCAGACAGTCGTGATAAGGGAACTGCATTACGGAAGTGGTAATGGAGATACCGCGCTGCTTTTCCATTTCCATCCAGTCAGACTTCGCATGCTGACTGGAGCCGCGGCCTTTTACCGTACCGGCGGTCTGGATAGCCTGTCCGAATAACAGCACCTTTTCAGTAATGGTCGTTTTACCGGCATCCGGGTGAGAAATAATGGCAAAAGTGCGGCGCTTGGCCACCTCCTGCAAATAAGGAGACAACGTCATAATTCAATCTTCTTAGTAAACGCGGCAATGCGCCGCGCATGTTGAATACGAAAAAATTGCGGCTATTTTACCCATCAATGGGGGGGAGGCAATCAGTGTTTACACAGGAGTTGCTCCAGTTCGCTTAAAGAGGTGACCGTCCAGTCCGCGCGGAGGTCGGCAGGCAGCTCGCGTTGATGAGGGTTAAACCAGCAGGTGGCCAGGCCGGCATTCACGCCGCCGCGAATATCAGATTCCGCCGTATCACCCACCATCAGCACCCGTGAACGATCGGGGTTGCCCGCCTGCGCCAGGGCATAATCAAAGATGCGCGCATCCGGTTTAGCGACCCCAACCTCTTCAGAAATAATCAGTAAATCAAAATGATCGCGTAACCCGGTACGTTCAAGACGCGTCTGCTGTAGCGAGGTAAAACCGTTGGTGATGATGCCCATTTTCACCTTACCCTGCAGCGAATCCAGCAGCGACACCGCGCCCGGCAGCGGCGAGCAGATCTCCGCCATCGCGTTCATAAACGCGGCGTTCAGCTCACCAGGAGGGACGTTCAGGCGCTCCGCCCAACCGTCAAAGCGCTGATGCTGCAGTTGAAGAGAAGTGATAGCGCCGTTCTGATAATCCACCCACAGCGGCTTATTCACGGCCTGGTAGTCCTGAAAATCCTCTGCGGAAAAGGTCACGCTATAGTCGAGAAACATCCGCTGTAGGCCGCTAAACGAGTCAAACGTAAATAACGTTTCATCGGCATCAAAGAAAATCCAGTCCCACTTCATCGTATCACCTTGTCTTACATACTGATTGGCAGTGCCATAATAATGGCGTCCTCACGTCCGTCGACCGTGGGGTAATAGTTGCGGCGAATCGTCGCCTCGTTAAAGCCTAAGCTTTCATAGAGCGCGATGGCGGCGACGTTAGACGCGCGCACCTCCAGCCACAGCGTGACGACGCCGCGTTTTTCTATTTCATCAATCACCTGCTCCAGCAGCGCTCTGCCCAGACCGCGACGCTGAAAAGCGGGATCGACGGCGATATTAAACAGCGTCGCCTCGTCGAGCACGATTTGCGTAATAGCAAAGGCCGCCATCTCCCCGTCTACGGACAGCTGAAGATTCAGATAGCGATCGCCCTGATTGCTGGCAAACGTCTGCTCGCTCCAGGGGAAAGCGTGGGCGCGCGTTTCAATTTGCCAGGCCCGTGGCAAATCAGCCGCGTTGAGGGTAGAAATCGTGTTCATGTGCGCAGATCTGTTGCCAGAGCGCCATGCGAGCAGGCGTACTGGTCTGAAGTTCATCGAAAGCGGGCGTGGATAGCTGCGCGCCCGCCAGCATCAGCGGCGTGTCCGTACCCAGCCGCCAGCTATTACAGCGTGCGTCCTGAGGCAACATCGCCACGCGCTCAGGCGTCAACTGCATTACCTGCTCCGGCGTCAGGGACAGCGTGCGCAGAATATCGCGGATAAGCGGTTCGGTCAGCGATGGCGGTTCTTCCGCCACCATCACCAGACGAATGTGTCCAGGAAGCGAGATAGCGATTTCACCCTGTAACGCCCCAGGACGACGCAGCGACCACTGGGTAATACCCAGCTGCTGTAATTGCCAGTCTCGTCGGGATGTCATAGCGAAACACTCCTGTTAATTAAGCGCGCAATATAGCAAATACGTCGTATTTGCGCCAACAAACTACGCGGCGGCCGGAGCGCATCCCGCCGCCAACAAAGAGGCAGGCTGAAAGATAACGTGTATAATCGGCGCCAGTCTTAATGAAGGAGTGTTTCATGTCCGCTTTTACCCCGGCAAGTGAAGTCTTGCTGCGCCACAGTGATGATTTCGAGTCCGCCCGCGTTCTGTTTGCCGGTGACCTGCAGGATGACCTGCCCGCTCGTCTGGATACGGCTGCCAGCCGCGCCCATACCCAGCAGTTTCACCACTGGCAGGTACTGAGCCGCCAGATGGCTGAAAACGCCCGTTTTAGCCTGGTCGCGGAAGCCAGCGATGTTGCCGATTGCGATACGCTGATCTACTACTGGCCAAAAAACAAACCCGAAGCTCAGTTTCAGCTGATGAATCTGCTTTCCCTGCTGCCGGTCGGTATTGATATTTTCGTGGTTGGCGAAAACCGCAGCGGCGTGCGCAGCGCTGAGCAGATGCTGGCGGAATATGCGCCGCTGACTAAAGTCGACAGCGCGCGCCGCTGTGGTCTCTATCACGGTCGTCTGGAAAAACAGCCGGCCTTCGATCCCGAGCAGTTCTGGGGCGAGTATCCGCTGGAAAATCTGACGATTAAAACGCTGCCGGGCGTCTTCAGCCGCGATGGCCTGGATATTGGTAGCCAGCTGCTGCTTTCAACCCTGACGCCGCACACCAAAGGTAAAGTATTGGACGTCGGCTGCGGCGCCGGCGTACTGGCAACCGTGCTGGCCAGCCACTCGCCTAAAGTCCGCTTATCCTTATGCGACGTCAGCGCCCCGGCAGTTGAAGCCAGCCGCGCCACGCTCGCCGCTAACGGTATCGAAGGGGAAGTATTCGCCAGCAATGTATTTTCCGAAGTGAACGGCCGCTTCGATATGATTATCTCCAATCCTCCTTTCCACGATGGTCTGCAGACCAGCCTGGAAGCCGCTCAGACCCTGATTCGCGGCGCCGTACGGCATTTGAACAGCGGCGGAGAGCTACGCATCGTCGCCAACGCCTTCTTGCCCTATCCGAATGTGCTGGATGAGATCTTCGGCTTCCATGAAGTGATTGCCCAGACGGGCCGCTTTAAGGTTTACCGGACGGTGATGACGCGTCAGGCCAGGAAATAGTCCCGCGTTTTTTCGGCGACAGCAGACGCTCGTCGCCGAACTTTACCCTCTCAGTCGCCCATTTTTGCAACAATCAATCCAACTGATACAATTAACTATTGACGAATAGCTGAAAACCACTAGAATGCGCCTCCGTGGTAACGATACTTTTATAGTGTCGATGGTATGCGAAGGTGGCGGAATTGGTAGACGCGCTAGCTTCAGGTGTTAGTGTCCTTACGGACGTGGGGGTTCAAGTCCCCCCCCTCGCACCAATATTCTTACCCTTCTGCTTTATCCCATCAGCCTCAAATTCAGCAATATCAGCATTATTCCACCGATCAGCGCCACGCATGATGGCAGCAAAACAAAATGCCGTAGCTGCCGGTGCCAAATCATCATCGCTGACATCAGCATTCCCAAAGTGACCAATCCACGCCAGGCATCTACCGACAAATCGGCAAACCCGAGGGCAGCAAGCACTACGCCAGGGATCAACACGCCCCATCCACTCCCTAAAGTTCGCTGCAACATGATTTCGCCTCTCACAACGATAATGATAACCAATACCATATGATAATTTTTATCATTTGTCATCCAGGGAAAATAGCGCATCCTTATTCTTTACGTTTGCGGTAATGACATACATTCATGAAGGTGATAAATTAAACAAAATAATTTATATATTAAATTGTCTGATTATTTCGTAAAAACCTTATTTTACGCACTGTTTTTTATTATTCATTCCAACCTCACATCACTTTGAATTTTAACGATTAATAATGACAACTCCGACATGACTGCACAATCCTGGCGATCCCATTACGAACAGAAATATCAGTATTCCTTACGGCTATTTTTACTGCTTAATTTGGTTTCATCCTTTTTATCGCTGGTCAGCCCGCTCTTTACCGTCATTACATTTACCCCCCCCTGCTTTTTGATCGTGGCCTGCAGCGCGGTTCTGCTGCTATGGCACTGGAAATTCGCCCAGCACAAAATAAATATTCCGCTTATTTCACTGATATTTGGTTTGCTGTGGGCATGGCATGTAGCCCTAAAAGCAATGGTGATGGGCCCCCCACATTTTAACTACCTGGTCATCGCGTTATTAAGCGTGCTATTTATCGGCACCATTGCTTTTTCCAGCAATATCATTGCCTTTACGTTGCACTCGTTACCCACCTACGTGACCTGCCTGTTCCTCGGCGGAGGCGAACAGTGGTTGCGCATGTCCTGGTGCTTTGTGTTGCCGATTGCAGGGATCGCCCTGCAAAGCCTGATGCAAAAACGCAGCGATGTTTTCACCCAGGGCCTCATGGATAAACTGTTGAAAGAACGTAATACCCTTAACGATCTCAGCATGTTGGATCCTCTCACCGGCTTGTATAACCGTCGGGGCTTACAAAATCGTCTGGACACCATTCTTTCTTTGGACAGTAGCGAGCATTACGTCCTGCTGCTGGATATTGATCATTTCAAAGCCTATAACGACCACTATGGGCATATGATGGGCGACCAGGCCTTAATTCAGGTCTCCGCAGCCATTCGTAACGCCGTGCGCTCGCGCGATATTGTGGCCCGCTTTGGCGGCGAAGAGTTTATGGTGCTATTGACCAGCAGTAGTGCGGAAAACGCCCTTCAGGCCGCGGAGCGAATCAGGCAGCGGGTCTACGATCTGAAAATCCCGCATATGTTCAATGAAAGCGTCGCGACCAATGTCACCATTAGTATCGGCATGACGCCGCTCGTAGATGCCGATATCGATAGCGCCCTGAAACGAGCGGATAACGCGCTCTATGAAGCCAAAAATATGGGGCGAAACATTATTCTCGCCAGCTAACCCCTGTATCGCGCAGCAGGGTGTCATCAGGCGGACAAATCGCTTGCCAAGCTGGCGCCCCGGCATTAACATCGTAAATCATTATCATTTAGATTTGTATCTGGCGCGCAATGGCTTACCGTTCACTTGCATTCAATAATGACCTCATCTGGCGGGCCCCGCTGCCTTCGGCTGAGCGCGAACTGGCGAATGCATTACATGACAAGATCGCTGCGCTACGTCCCCATCTGCTTGATTTTCTGCGACTAAATGAAGAAGCCCCCCATCATGCGCTGACGCTTACAGAGTGGTCGCAGCCCGCAATGCTAAGTTCCCTGTTGGCGACCTGGTCCGACCATATTTATCGTAACCAGCCGGGGAAACCCCGTGAGCAGAAACCGCTGCTTTCCCTGTGGGCACAGTGGTACATCGGTTTGCTGGTTCCGCCATTAATGCTGGCGCTGTTGAGTGAAGAGCGCGCCCTTAGCCTGGCGCCGGAGCATTTTCGCGTCGAGTTTCACGAAACCGGCCGTGCGGCCCGTTTCTGGATTGAGGTACATTCGGCGGGCGCCTCGCCGGAACAATCTGCGCAATCAAGGATGGAAAAGCTGATCGCTACGGCTCTCCAACCTGTCGTTCAGGCGCTTGAAGCCACGGGTGATATCAATGGCAAACTTATCTGGAGCAATACGGGTTACCTGATCAACTGGTATCTGGGTGAAATGAAAACCCTGCTCGGAGATGAAAAAATTGCCGCTCTGCGTCAGCACTGCTTCTTCGAAAAACAGTTTTCTGATGGCCAGGATAATCCGCTCTGGCGTACGGTCGTTTTGCGGGAAGGGCAGCTCGTCCGTCGAACCTGCTGCCAGCGCTATCGCCTGCCGGATGTTCAGCAGTGCGGGGACTGCACGTTGAAATAAACAATTGTTTAAAACGGGCGGCTAAAATAGCCGCCCGTTTTTTTATGCCGTTTGTTGACTCTCTTCCGCCATGCGCTGTGCCTCTTCGGCCTCCTGCGCCAGCAGCTGTTTCTCATACACCTTGAAGAATGGGAAGTAGATAATTGCGGAAACGCAGGCGAGAACGACGACCAGAATCGCCGCCCGGAAATCCCATCCCAGCGCCCACGCGCCGCCGATCGGCGCCGGAGCCGTCCACGGAACAACCGAAATCACCCGGCCGATAAGATCCAGCTTCATTGCCGCCCACGCCAGTACGGCGTTAACCATCGGCGCCAGCAGAAAGGGAATAAAGAACACCGGGTTCATCACGATAGGGGTGCCAAAGATAACCGGTTCGTTGATGTTGAAAAGGCTTGGCACCACGCTAAGACGACCAATTGAACGCAGATGCGCCGAGCGGCTACGCAGATAGCAGAATACTAACCCCATCGTCGCCCCGGAACCGCCAATCACAATGAAGAATGTCCAGAACGCCTCCATAAAAATATGCGGCAGCGGAGCCCCCTGAGCCAGAGCCTGCTGGTTCATTCCAAGGTTAGTCAGCCAGAACATCTGCAGCATACCGGAAACAATAGCGGCACCGTGGATCCCCGCAAACCATAGCAGGTGCCCCACCAGCACCGCCAATAAAATCGCCGGCAGCGAATCCGCTGCGGAAACCAGCGGTTTAAAAATAGCCATAATGGCCTGGGGGATCAGCATATCGAAATGATGCTGGATAAGCAGACTCAAAGGATAAAGCGTCAGGACGACCACCAGTACCGGGATCAACAGATCAAAAGAGTTTTTGATCATCGGCGGCACCTGATCCGGCAGGCGAATACCAATATTATGTGCTTTAAGAAAGCGCATCATCTCAACGCAGTAAACGGCAACCAGAATCGCGGTAAAAATCCCCGTTCCGCCCAGGCTATCTACCGGCAGGTTACCGTTCGTTTTTGGCGCTGCCACCAGCAGGAAGGCCATAATCGACAGCATGGCGCACATGAAGGGATCGAGCTGGTTGCTTTTTTCGTAATGCTTTCCGAGGTTATAGGCGATCGCGGCGCAGATGTAGATAGACATGATGCCCATTGTCATATCGAACGGCGTCAGAATACGCCCTTCAAACTCTTTTGCCAGATCCAGCCAGGCGCGAGCAAATCCCCAGGTGGTATCCGGCGAAAACGGCGGGTAAGCAAATACCAGAAGAAATGAACCAACAATCATAAACGGCATCGCGGAGATGAAACCATCACGAATAGCCATCACGTGACGCTGGGACGAGATGCGTCCGGCGACAGGGCTGATGTAATTCTCTACAAAGCGAAATATCAGATTAAATGCAGCATGGTTAGCAGACATGGCAGCCCTCCTGACAGGCTAGATGAACAGGCCCAACAACGATTATTTTGCCGTTGTGATGAATGCGCTTCTGCGAAGAACCCATCCGTTTGGATAAGCTACCGCCTCTACAGCTCAAGACTTTTCGATTCATCCACGGCTCTTTTGTTATAGGTGAAGCAGGGAAGTTACCTTGTCAGTATTCATATCTAAATGAATAACCGCAACCGGTTACAGTAACCGGTTGCGGCCAATGTGAAGGAGATCCAGAAATTGGAAAGATTCTTGATTATCTATCAGGGATATTTACACTTTGCGAAGCTTGTGACAGATTTTTAACAAGCCTTAATCAGGAGATTCCAATGAGTCTGCAGTCCGTGCGGCAGTTTTTTGCTGACCGCGCCCCCGATATCGAAATCATCGAACTTAATCAGAGTACGGCCACAGTAGCGTTAGCCGCGGCGGCGCATAACGTTGAACCCGGACAAATAGCAAAAACCCTCTCTTTAAAAATAAAGGAAAGGGTCGTACTTGTTGTCGCAAAAGGCGATGCACGCCTGGATAATAAAAAACTCAAGGAAGCATTCGGCGCTAAAGCGCGCATGCTGAGTAGCGATGAGGTCATTACGTTAACCGGACACCCCATTGGCGGCGTTTGCCCTTTTGGCCTGGAAGTTCCGCTGGCAGTGTATTGCGATATTTCATTAAGACAGTATCCGGAAGTGCTTCCAGCAGCAGGTTCAATACATAGCGCCGTTCGCATTTCACCCGAGCGAATGGCGCAGCTGACGGATGCTACATGGATTGACGTTTGTCTTTAATAGACGATTAGCACTACTGGGCAAGGCGCATTACCCTGGCATCATCATTGTTTGCCGATAAGCGCATTAATATATCAGCCGCGCTCAGTAGTCCCATATCAGAACTGACGCCCAGCTTGGTCATGGCATTAAATTTATGCGCCCGAATCGTTTTAATATTGCGCTCCAGCTGTGTCGCAATCTCAGGCAACGAATAGCCATAAGACATATAGCGCAGGATGGTATGTTCCGTCGGGCTCAGAATTTGACTACACATGCCCTGCTTTTGGTTTAGCGAGCTTTCATTTGCCGGGCCGCTGCGTTCGAGAAGCTGCAGCAGATGTTCCTGCAGCTGTAGCCGACAGGCTGATTTATTCAAAATGCCGTGCAGGCGTGAAGGCGTCAGATGGCTAACCAGACGCATTTCAGCTTCATCATTGGCTAAGACAATTCTTTGCATTTCAGGGCAGTAGCGTGCAATCTCATGAAGAAAGAGTAAGCTTTCAAGCCGGGATCGACGGTTACCTGAAAGAGAAAAAATAATCGCCGAAAAATCTTTAGACTGGAACTCCCGCTTTAATGCCTGAGTATCTTTAAAGAATTGAATGCGATAATTCTTACCACTTTCATTAATTAAAATGTGGCGAAGGGCCACTTCCGTCATCGCACATTTCTCTACGATAGCGACATATCGTGCTGTGAGGTCTTTTTCCATTCAGTTTGATCTCCATAGGCTGAATAAATATTCAGCTCCTTCATTCCCTGTGCACTATTAATCCAGGCATACATCTCTGCATTGCTACGCAAAGACAAGCGGCGCATAGCACTATTTTTCTGCGCACTTATGGTTTTATTGCTCTTCTTCAATAAAGCAGCAATTTGATTAATTCCCCATCCTTTAGCGAGAAGCCGCAACACTTTTCGCTCAGAAAGCGTCAGAATGACCATTTTTTGCTGTTCGTCACCGATGTGTTCCACTTCAGGAGAGAACAATGTCTGGCTGATTCGCTCGGCGGCAAGCCCACCCGCGCGAACCACTTCGATGAGACGTTTTACCGGCTCACTGTCTGAAATTAATGTGCTTTCAGGCCGCATTAATAATTCAACCGCTAATGGGAAACAGGCACTTCCTACCATAAAGACCCAGTGTATATCCCTGTATTGCGTCATTAAGGAGTAGTAGTGTTCACAAATATTTCTTGGATTCTCTATTTCACCGGATAAATCTGCAATAACCAGTACTGCGCGCCGCAGTTGCAGCAGGGTGAGCTCATCCTGAGAACGGCAAAAACTCAATTCATAATCGGGTAGATGCTCCCCAACAATGGCCTTCAAGCCGGACTGCATAACCGGTATTCTGCTGATAATAATGCCGAACTTACCCTGTCCTGGTAACATAAACCCTCCGCTTCCTGTCGAAGATTCACGACCGGCAGAAAAACAATTGGATGAATAACTTAATAGCCATCATATTATTTTGCCAAAATGAATCTTTATCGTCCCTGGCGAGCACGCAGTACCGCGCTCTAAAGCCAATTTACATTATATGGAGTAACATATTGCAGTTATCCCCGCCAATGATTAACATTAACACAGGTAGTTGTCAGCAATAAATTAGAAATGATTAAAAGCTTCGTTAGATACGCTAACTTAAGATATGTTTAATAAATCTTTTTTCATTTTATTTTGTTCCTAAATGCTTTAGGAGATTCGCCGTTATAACGACGAAAGAAACGAGAAAAATAGGCTGCATCAGTAAATCCTAAATAATCAGAAAGTTGTGCAATCGTCATGCTGGTGTATTGCAGATTGCGACGCGCCTCAAGCATCAATCTTTGATGTAATACTCCCAGCGCGCTGCAGCCGTAGAATTCATGGCACAAATAATTCAGATGCGTTGCAGAAACGCCCGCCAGCTTTGCATAAGCGGCTAAGGGCATATGTTCGCGATAATGACTTTCTATCAGTCGAGAAAAATGACGCATGACGCTACGCTTGCGCTCAGCTTTGTCTGCCGTTATCGGCTGCGGGCGATGCTGCCGGTTCAACCACACCAGCAGCGCTCCCAGCAGGGAATGCAGCATCATTTCACGCGCGTCATACTCTTCGCGATACTCTTCGCGCAAAGCGGTGAATAGGGCCCGAATATGGCTCCGCGACGCCTTGACCGGCACGCATCGCGGCTGGCCGAGTACATCCAACTGACTGGCAAACTGACTTTCGAGACTTCCGAGCAGCGGCAGCGCCAGCGACAAGACGTAGCCTTCCGTACCCGGGGAAAAACGAAAACCATGAATACACAGCGCCGGAACGATCTGAATACAGGACTCCCTCATCACGGTCGTCGTACCTTCGATTTCAATTTCCGCCTGCCCTTTGTGCAGATATAGCAGCTGCACCAGCTCTGCGTGCTGATGCAGGCGGATATGCCATTCATAAAGATGGCTTCGCTGGAGTATCGACTCGCAGTGCAGCAGATCGGGCGTCGGCCAGCCCTGCTCTTCGCCATACAGTTTAAAAACGGGAATGGTACTCACTGCCTGCATCGGGACTCCTGAACGGTTTCTCTTTATGCCACGCGCTCCATCGGCAAACCGACATAGTTTTCAGCGATCGTGGTTAATCCGGCGCGTGAGCCAAGATAATAACGCCGATCCGCAGCCTGCATTTTTCTATCGAACTCGCTTTGTTGCGGGAAATCATGCAGCAGACGGGTCATAAACCAGCTGAATCTTTCGCCTTTCCATACCCTATCCAGCGCAAAACGAGAGTAGCTCGCCAGCAGGTCAACGCGACCATGGTGATAATATTCACGGAGGATGCGCCATAAATAGTTCACATCGGACGCCGCGAGATTCAATCCTTTTGCCCCGGTAGGCGGTACGATATGCGCCGCATCCCCCACCAGAAACAATCTGCCGTACTGCATCGGCTCCACCACATAGCTGCGCAGCGGCGCGATGCTCTTCTCGAGTGAGTGACCAGTCACTAACTTGCTGGACAGCTCTTCAGGGAGGCGGCGTTTGAGTTCATTCCAGAAACGCTCATCAGACCATGCCTCAACCTTTTCACTGAGCGGGACCTGGAGGTAATAACGGCTTCGAGTTAGTGAGCGCTGACTACAAAGAACAAACCCGCGTTCGTGGTGCGCGTAAATAAGCTCCGGGTTCACCGGCGGCGTATCGGCCAGCAGCCCCAGCCAGCCAAACGGCCAGACGCTTTCGTACTCTTTCAGCACCCCAGGAGGAATACTTTGACGGGACACGCCGTGAAAGCCATCGCAGCCGGCGATAAAGTCGCACTCTAAGCGGCAGTGTTCGCCATTGCTGATAAAAGAGACCGATGGTCGATCGCTCTTTGCCTCATTAATAGTGACTTCGCTGACGCCATAAATCGTCGCCGCCCCGCATTCCGCCCGCGCGGCCATCAAATCCCGCGTCACTTCAGTCTGGCCATAAACCATCACGCTTTTGCCCGCCGTCAGTTCCGTCAGCGCAACCGGTACCCGCTTGCCCTCAAACAAAAATTCGACGCCATGATGCACCAGGCCTTCAGCCTCCATTCGCCGGGCGGCGCCGGCTTCGCGCAGCAGCTCTACCGTTCCGCTTTCCAGAATGCCCGCGCGGATCCTCCCCAGCACGTACTCAGGAGTCTGTCGCTCAAGGATGACGGTTTGAATCCCGGCGTGATGTAACAACTGCCCCAGCAGGAGTCCGGATGGGCCAGCCCCGATAATCGCCACCTGTGTTTTCATAGCATCGCCTCAGTATGGTTAATTATTTGTTTGTTTTTTGTTTATTAAAAGTTTGAATTTGCATTTTTGATAAGTCTGGCGGGAAAAAGAAGGGAGAAATTGGTGCAAAAATTGTACTTTTCACCAATCTTGCGGAAGTGTGGCGGAGTTCAAATTTCAGCGCCCCCAGGATGCGACGGTTTTTTACACATTGTTTGATCCGGACCGCTCAGATAAAACGCAACTTCAGGTAAAAGTATCGCCAGACACTACGGCATCGGGCATCACGGACAGCAGGTATCTATGCAAGCAGATCGGGCAACTCAGCGCGCAATCACGCGATTGTGCATTCAATGTGGTCTTTTCTTATTACAACACGGAGCGGAAAGCGCGCTGGTAGAGGAGCTTTCAACCCGCCTGGGCCTGGCGCTGGGGATGGATAGCGTGGAAAGCGCCATCTCTTCTAATGCGATTGTTCTCACCACCATCAAAGATGGCGAGTGTCTGACGTCGACGCGGAAAAACAGCGATCGCGGCATCAACATGCACGTCGTCACGGAAGTTCAGCATATTGTGATTATGGCGGAACATAAGCTGCTGGATTATAAAGACGTCGAAAAACGCTTCGCCCAGATCAAGCCGCTGCGCTATCCACGCTGGCTGCTGGTTTTAATGGTCGGCCTTTCCTGCGCCTGCTTTTGCAAGCTTAACAACGGCGGCTGGGACGGCGCGCTGGTCACTTTCTGCGCCAGCACGGTAGCGATGTATATTCGCCAGGTCCTGACTCATCGCTCCATGCATCCGCAAATCAACTTCTGCCTCACCGCCTTTGTCGCAACCACCATCTCCGGACTGATGCTGCGCCTGCCGGCTTTCGCCAGCACGCCGACGATCGCGATGGCCGCCAGCGTGCTGCTGCTGGTACCCGGCTTTCCGCTGATCAATGCGGTTGCCGACATGTTTAAGGGACATATCAACACCGGCCTGGCGCGCTGGGCAATCGCCAGCCTGTTAACCCTCGCGACCTGTATTGGCGTGGTGATGGCGATGACAATGTGGGGGCTACGCGGATGGGCATAATCATTTATCTCTACGAACTGGCGCTGGATATGGTGCTGGCCGCCATCCCTGCCGTTGGGTTTGCGATGGTATTCAACGTTCCGCAGCGAGCGCTGCGCTGGTGCGCCCTGTTGGGGGCTATCGGCCACGGCTCGCGCATGGTTATGATGACGGCAGGTTTTAATATTGAATGGGCGACGTTTATGGCCGCCCTGGTGGTTGGCAGCATCGGCATCCAGTGGTCGCGCTGGTATCTGGCTCACCCGAAGATTTTCACCGTTGCTGCGGTAATCCCGATGTTCCCGGGCATCTCCGCCTATACCGCGATGATCTCTGCGGTGAAAATCAGCCATTTTGGTTACTCGGAAGAGATGATGATTATGCTGTTAAGCAATTTTCTTAAGGCTTCGTCTATCGTTGGCGCATTATCCATCGGGCTTTCTATTCCGGGACTTTGGCTGTATCGCAAGCGTCCGCGCGTCTAGCTAACCGCGCCGCCGGTTCGCCCGCGGCGCTCCTTCCTGAGCGACCTCTATGCTACTATGTGTGCAGCTACCCCTCTCTTTTTAGTTGTTCAGAGTTGAGATTGATTTATGTCTTCACGAATATTAACTACCGATTTTAGCGGTCTGGATGACTTCATGCAGGATCACGCGGCGGTGCTGGCAAAATCCACCGCCGGCGCCGTCGCCGTATTTGCCAACAACGCGCCCGCATTCTATGCGCTGACGCCGGAGCGTCTGGCGCAGCTGCTGGAGCTGGAAGCCAAATTATCGCGCCCTAATAGCGATATTGCGCTGGATGCGCAGTTTTTTGACGAGCCGACGACGGCCCCCGTTGCGGTACCGATGGGTAAATTTCCGATGTATGCCGACTGGCAGCCGGATGCCGATTTCCAGCGTCTGGCCGCGCTGTGGGGCATCGCCCTCAGCCAGCCCGTCACGCCGGAAGAGCTGGCGGCATTTGTCGCTTACTGGCAGGCGGAAGGTAAAGTCTTTCATCATGTCCAGTGGCAGCAGAAGCTGGCGCGCAGCGTGCAGATTGGCCGGGCCAGCAACGGCGGCCAGCCGCGACGGGATGTCAACGCGATTAGCGAACCCGATAACCATATTCCACGAGGATTCCGAGGATGAGCATGAAAAATGTCGGCGATTTAATGAAGCGCCTGCAAAAGATGATGCCAGCCCATGTCGAACCCGCGTTCAAGACAGGTGAAGAGCTGCTGGCGTGGCAAAAAGAACAGGGCAAGCTGCGCTCTGAGGCGCTGGAACGCGAAAACCGCGCCATGAAAATGCAGCGTACCTTTAACCGCTCCGGCATCCGCCCGCTGCACCAGAACTGTTCGCTGGATAACTACCGGGTTGAGTGCGAGGGCCAGATGATTGCGCTGTCCAGAGCGCGCCAGTACGTTGAGGAGTTCGACGGCAATATCGCCAGCTTTATCTTCTCCGGAAAGCCGGGTACCGGAAAAAACCACCTTGCCGCCGCTATCTGCAACGAGCTGCTGCTGCGGGGGAAATCGGTATTGATTATCACCGTCGCCGATATTATGTCAGCGATGAAAGATACCTTCGGCAACCGGGAAACCAGCGAAGAGCAGCTACTCACCGATTTGAGCAAGGTCGACCTGCTGGTAATAGACGAAATCGGTATGCAAACGGAATCACGCTACGAGAAGGTCATCATTAATCAGATTGTCGATCGCCGCTCTTCGTCAAAGCGCCCAACCGGTATGCTGACGAACAGCACCATGGACGAGATGAACAAACTGCTTGGCGAGCGCGTAATGGACCGTATGCGGCTGGGCAATAGCCTGTGGGTCAATTTTAACTGGGAAAGCTACCGCGATCGCGTAACCGGAAAAGAGTATTAAGATATTTCTGAACACCGCCAGCGTTATAATCTTTGCATGTTCAGCCACGGCGAAGAGTACGTCTATGAAATCTGCAAAAACGTTGTTCCGCACGGCGATAGTGGCCGGCGCTTTATTCACCTTCGGCGCCCACGCCACCTCCTGGCAGGATTCTCTCTCCAGCGCCGCAAACCAGCTCAGCAGCCAGAACGGTAGCCAGCAAAGCGGCGGGATGTCCCTCTCTTCTCTGACCGGTTTGCTCAACGGCGGCAACCAGTCGTTGACCTCCAGCAGCATGAATAATGCCGCAGGGATTATGTCTTATTGCGCGAAACAGAAGCTGGCTTCAGTCACCAATACTGAAAACATCAAAAATCAGGTGCTGGATAAACTGGGTCTCAGCACGCCGGAAAAACAAAAAGAAGACACCAGCTATCTTGAGGGTCTTCAGGGTTTGCTGACCAGCAAAGATGGCCAGCAGCTGAATCTGAACAACCTTGGCAGCAGCCCGCTGGCGGAAAAAGTCAAAACCAAAGCCTGCGACCTGGTCTTAAAACAGGGCGTGAGCTTCCTCTCCTGATTTATCCTCTTAATGCCGCGTTTGGCGGGTTACCCTGGCCAACGCGGCGGCAACGTCTGTTTTTTAACATCTTTGCCCGGAATCTCCTGTCTGACAGGATGTGAGGCAGATCAAAAACGGCGATTTCTAAACCAATTCTGAACCACAGCACAAATTCATGACGTTACAATTGCGGCAATATTGCGCTGCAATTACAGTGTAGCGTGGAAAAAGATCTATCTGGCCAGCAGACAACTGGCGTGAATGAGGATGAGCTGTGTCAGAGTTGTTATCCATCGCCCTGTTTCTTGCCTCGGTGATGATTTATGCATTAAAAGCCGGTCGTAATACCTGGTGGTTCGCCGCCACGCTCACGGTGCTGGGCCTGTTCGTTATTCTGAATATTACCCTCTACGCCAGCAATTACTTCACCGGCGATGGTATCAATGACGCGGTACTTTATACGTTGACCAACAGCCTGACGGGCGCTGGCGTGGGCAAATATATCCTGCCTGGCGTTGGGCTGGTCGTGGCGCTGGTCGCGGTATTTGGCGCACTCGGCTGGGTGCTCCGCCGCCGCCGGCATCACCCTCATCATTTTGGCTACAGCCTCGTGGCGCTGGTTCTGGCGCTGGCTTCAGTGGATGCCAGCCCCGCTTTTCGCCAGATTAGCGAGTTGGTTAAATCCCAGTCCCGCGATGGCGATCCTGACTTCGTGGCTTACTACAAAGAGCCATCAAAAAGCATCGCCAATCCGCAACTGAACCTGGTGTACATCTACGGCGAAAGTCTGGAGCGCACTTATTTTGATAACGACGCCTTCCCGGACCTGACGCCGGAGCTCGGTAAACTCAAAAGCGAGGGGCTGGATTTCAGCAATACCGCCCAGTTGCCCGGCACCGACTACACGATTGCCGGAATGGTCGCCTCTCAGTGCGGAATCCCGCTGTTTGCGCCGTTTGAAGGCAACGCCTCGGCCTCAGTTTCCAGCTTTTTCCCGCAGAATATCTGCCTTGGGGATATCCTGAAAAACTCGGGTTATGAGAACTACTTCGTACAGGGCGCGAATCTGCGCTTCGCCGGAAAAGATGTCTTCCTGAAGTCTCACGGCTTCGATCATCTGTACGGCGCGGAAGAGCTAAAAACCACGGTTGCCGATCCGGCCTATCGTAACGACTGGGGCTTCTACGATGATACGGTGCTTGATGAAACCTGGAAAAAATTCGAAGCGCTTTCGCAGTCCGGTAAACGCTTCTCGCTGTTTGCTTTGACGGTCGATACCCATCATCCGGATGGTTTCATCTCCCGAACCTGCCAGCGCAAAAGCTACGACATGGACGGCAAAAAGAACCTTTCCTTTAGCGCCGTCTCCTGCAGTCAGGAGCACATTGCGGCGTTAATCGAGAAGATTAAAGCTTCTCCGTGGTTCAAAAATACGGTCATCGTGGTGTCATCCGATCACCTGGCGATGAAAAACAGCGCCTGGGATTATCTGAATAAGCAGGATCGCAGCAATCTGTTTTTCGTCCTGCGCGGCGATCAACCCCAGCAGGATACGCTGGCCGTCAAACGTAATACCATGGATAACGGCGCGACGGTGCTCGATATTCTCGGCGGCGATAACTTTATTGGCCTTGGCCGCAGCAGCCTTTCCGGAGAATCGCTCTCCACTGTGTTCCTCAATATGAAAGAGAAAGTGCTGGCGTGGAAGCCGGATATCATCCGCCTGTGGAATTTCCCCAAAGAGATGAAGAACTTCACCGTTGATGCGCAGAAAAATATGATCTCCTTCTCCGGCAGCCATTTCCGCCTGCCGCTGCTGCTGCGCATCTCCGACAAACGCGTTGAGCCGCTGCCGGAAAGCGAATACTCCGCACCGTTGCGCTTCCAGCTGGCCGATTTCGCGCCGCGTGATAATTTCGTCTGGGTCGACCGCTGCTACAAGATGGGTCAGCTGTGGTCGCCGGAAGTGGCGCTCTCCACCGACTGGTGCGTATCGCAGGGCCAGCTGGGAGGCGAACAGAAAGTCCAGCGCGTTGACAAAGCCCAGTGGCAGGGTAAAACCGCGTTCAAAGATACCCTTATCGATATGGAGCGTTATAAGGGCAACGTCGATACGCTGAAGATTGTCGATAACGACATTCGCTATAAAGCCGACAGCTTCCTGTTCAACGTTGCCGGCGCGCCGGAAGAGGTGAAGCAATTTAGCGGTATCTCTCGACCGGAAACATGGGGGCGATGGTCTAACGCTCAGCTCGGCAGCGAAGTGAAAATTGAATATAAGGAGCCGCTGCCGGAGAAATTCGATCTGGTGATTACCGCCAAAGCCTACGGTCCGAATGCCAATAAGCCGATTCCGGTACGGGTAGGCAGCAGCGAACAAACAATCGTCCTGGCTAATGATGTCACCACCACTACCCTGCATTTCGATAATCCGTCGCGCAGCAGTACGTTGACGATTGCGCCGCCGGACCCGCAGTCCACGAACGAGGGCAATATTCTCGGCCACTCCCCGCGTCAGTTGGGCATCGGTATGGTTGAAATCAAAGTGGTGAAAAGCGAAGGGTAACCCCTTCCACCCGGCGGCTTTTGCGCCGGGTCGCGGTGACTGGGTGCGGATATTAGCTATGCAGCGGCTTTAACTCATCCGCTGAGAGCCCCGTAATCCGCTGAACCGTCTCGGTATCTAAACCGTTTTGCAGCATACTGCCGGCAATGCGCAACGCTTCCCGCCGGCTACCTTCCTGCAGACCTTCCAGGCGCCCTTCCTGCCGGCCTTCCTGTATCCCTTCCTGCTTGAGTTTTTGAGCGATAGACATCAACCTCTCCTCATATTGTGGCAGACGGCGGGCCAACCGGCGGAGAAACACGCTCGGATCGGCGGTGTTGCCGTACTGCAGCATATAATGAAACAGCACTCTCAACTGCCTGCGGTTAGTGTATCCCAGCATGACAAGGGTCGCCAACGACTCCGTAATCCCGCTGAGATCGCGCTGGCGAATATGCTTTTGCATCAGTTCCAGCAGCGCGACCCGCCGGTGCTGAACAATTTCATCGTCCGGTATCACCGTCACATCAACCAGCGGAAACGGACAGGCATACAGCGTCCTCGCCATCTGCGGGTCGGCAAATTCGTCCAGCCAGTTCAGGGAAAAGGGATAGGGGCTGGTCGCTCCGTGATAAAAAAGCATCGGCACCACCAGCGGTAGCGTTTTGTGCCCGGCGTCGAGGTGACGCTGCATGGCGGCAATCGCATAGCGCATCAGGCGAAAAGCCATATGGTTATCCGGCGAGCTCTGATGCTCTATCACCACATACACATATCCCAGGCCGCAGGGGGTTTGTACCGACCATAGTACGTCCGAGTACCAGGCGCGCAGATCTTCATCGACAAAGCTCGCCGGTTCCAGCCGCAGGGTAGAAAAATCACATCGCTGACGGATCGCTTCCGGCAGGTGCAGCGTGAGAAAATCATTCGCCGTTTCCGGGTGGCGAAGAAATCGCTTAAAAACCGCATCATGCGGCGTTGAGGTCATCCGTTTTTTCATGGCCGTCCGCTTGCCTGAAAGAGAAGGAAAGCCGGACTCTACCATCAGTTTTTAACCCGTTGAGTTTGACGATAATTTTCTGGGAAGCGCCTCGGAGAATAGCGCGGCGGCCAGCCGGGCTGGCCGCCATCAGCATAGCTTAGTAATCAAACTGACGATAATAACGACGGATATTAAGGTCGTGTCCGGTATGATGTTCAAAGTGGGCCGCCAGCCGGTCCACCAGCAGAGTAGAAACGACACACGGCGCCATGATCCAGCGGTAAGCATCATCAATACCGTTCAGCGGATAGTCACGCGGGTCGATAACCACCAGGTGGTCGGTGATCTTCTCAGCAAAGCGCTCAACGCGCTCATCCAGCGCCCGACATTTACCCTCGCCTTTCACCAGGAACAGGGGGACCTCTTTTTCCAGTAACTCCAGGGTGCCGTGGAAAAACTCAGCCGAACTCACCGACTTGGTCCGCTTCCACTGCATCTCTTCGAGAATACACATCGAGAACAGATAGACCTCGCCCCACATTTCCGCCCCGCCGATCCACATCATATAGTCGCAGCCGTGATACTGAGCGGCAATTTTATCCGCCTGCGGATCGAACTGGCGTTTGGCCTGCAGAAGATTTTCCGGCAGCAACTCCAGCTGGCTGGCAAAACGATCGTAATGGGCGAAATCGCCGTGACGATAAATGACGCGGAAGAATAACCAGTAGAGCAGCATATATTCATATTCCACGCCGTTCTTGTGGCACATCGGAATATGCCAGCTCGCCGCCTCAGCTAATGGCGAATCGGCATTACGGGTAATGGCCACGACGCGAATCCCCTGCGCTTTGCACCATTCGGCAATGGCCACCGACTCTTTGGTATCGCCGGATTTGGATAACGTCACCACCACCGCATCTTTATTTAATTTTTTATGCCCACGATGGATTAATTCCGCCGCCTGCTCAAGATAAACCGGCACGCCGGTTAATTCTTTAGCAAACTCATTAATTGCCATCATCGGAGCTAAAGAACCGCCTACCGAGGCGAAAAATAAGGCGCTGCAGCCGCTGTGATAAATATCGTCGGCGACGGCTTCCGCCTGTTTGCGCGCAGCGATGATTTCGCGAGCACTGGTCAGGTACTCGTCCTGATTAAAACCCAACATAGTTTTCTCCTGAATAATCAGATTTTACTTTTTAAGACGCGGTCAAAATCGTCAAAAATACGTTTAGCCAGATCGATGCCTTTCAGTCCGGCGGTATGCCAGGCCAGCATCTGGACGGGAACAATCAGCAGCAGCGGCGCCAGGTGATGTTCACACGGGCAGTTTAGCGCCAGCGTCTGCGCATCCTCTTCGTCGCTCAGCGTCAGCGTAAAGGCGCGGGCAATGGACGGCGCCATATAGTCCCGCAGCGCCCGGGTCCGCCCATCCGGCGCATCTTCAATAAACAGCATCACATGGCGGCAATTCGCCTCCAGATAGGGACCATGCATATAAGCTTCCAGCTCAAAGCCGCTCGAAGGCACGCGCACCGTTTCGGTAAATTTAGTTTCAAACTCTTTCGCAACCCCAACCAGAGCGCCATAGCCGGTGGCGACAAAGCGCTCGCCGCCCCACAGCGCTTCGCCATGCCTGTCGATAAACCGCGAGGTGCGGTCAATGACGTCCGGGATCGCCGCCGCCAGCCGCTGCAGTTCGGCAAGATAGCGCTGCTCCTCGGCCTCGCTGGCTTTTCCCTGGCTACGGGCGATGGTCAGCGCCATCAGCAGCAAATTCAGCACCGTCGCGCTAAACCCTCTGGTGACAAACCCCACGCTCTCAATCCCGGTGTTGATATCCAGTATCCCGTCGCAGGCCCGGGCTATCGGGCTTTGCGGATCGGAGGTCAGAGCAAAAACCGGCAGGCTCAATGCCTGCACCTTACGCATCGCCTCCAGCGTTGAGGCGCTTTTACCGCTCTGCGAAATCGCCACCACCAGATCGGTATGCGGATCGACCGCCTCGTAGTGCGTAAAGTTGTACGGCTCTTTAATCTCAACCAGGACGCCGAAGCGCTGCTCAAAGAAATAGCGCGCGCACAGGGCGGCATTCAGCGACGACCCGGTCGCCAACAGCAGAATGCGGCGCACCGGGTGCTGGCGGGCAAAAGTCTCAATCGCCGCCAGCTTTTGCCGGTAGTCGCGCAGGATCTGCGTCAGACAGGCCGACTCCTCACTGATATAGGTCATCATCGTTGCTACCATTTTCGACTCCTGTTAAAACAAGCCAATCCACGAACCCAGAATGCCCACCAGCGCCATCCCCCCGATAATAGAGAGCGGTTTAACCTTGCGCCCCAGCAGCCAGTAAACGATGCCGAAACTTACCAGCGGCAGCATGCAGGGCAGAATGTCGTTGATAATGTCCTGCACCTGGGTTTTCGCCTCTCCGGCGCCGAATGCGATGGGGATGGTGATATCAATCATTGAAGCGGTCATCGCCCCGACCACCATCAGGCCGATAATCGACGCGCCGTAGGTCAGACTCTCCATCATTCCGCTCTTCTGGATGCGCTGCAGTACCCCGGTGCCCAGCACATAGCCCCAGCGGGTAAAGAACCAGCGCACCAGGATGTGCGGCACGTTAAACACCAGCAGAAACAGGATGGGACCGAGAATGTTGCCTTTCAGGGCCAGGCTGGTGCCGATGCCGGTGGCGATCAGGCGCAGCGTGCCCCAGAAGAAGGAGTCCCCCAGCCCGGCCAGCGGCCCCATCAGCGACGCTTTGACGTTATCAATCGCGTTGGCGTCCATGTTCTTCTGCTGGCTATTCTTCTCCTCCATCGCCGCGGTGATCCCCAGCAGCAGGGTGACGATATGCGGCGTGGTATTGAAAAACACCAGATGTCGCTTTAACGCCCCGGCCAGCTCCTCTTTGCGCGGATAGAGCTTTTTCAGCACCGGAATCAACGCGTAAACAAAGGCAAGATTCATCTGCCGCTCATAGTTCCAGGAGAACTCCATCTGGAAGGAGCGCCAGAAGACCCGGCGTAGATCGCGCGGCGTAATACGGGCCTCTTCCTGCGCCTGCGGCTGCAGAGTTTCTTCAGAAATCATCTTCGTCGTCATCGCTGACTCCTTGTTCTGTCGTCGTACGAGGTGAGCTCAACGCGGTGACGTTAACCATGACCACCGCCACAATAGCGCCGAGAATGGCGATGCCGGTTACCGGAATTTTCAGGTAGGCCATCAGCACGAAACCGAGGAAAAAGTACGGCGCAACTTTCTTATTAATCAGTAGCCTGGCGAGCATTGCGAAGCCGAGGGCCGGAATGATGCCAGTGGCGACGCTGAGCCCGTGTTTGATAAATTCCGGGATCGTGTCAAGCAGGGATTTCACCGCATTGCTGCCGACCAGGAATGACACGGTGACCACCGTGGCGAGCATCAGCGACAGCCCGAAGCCAGCAATCAAATGCATACGTTCAATGCCGCGGGTATCCGCCCGCTCCGCATAGCCGTCAGCCTTCTGGCTGAGCATCGGAATAAACATCCCCAGATAGACGTTTTTCAGGATCAGCGTCAGGGTGGCGATGGGCAGTCCAAGCAGCAGCGCCGTTTCCGTTCCCGCGCCGGAGGTAATGGCGAACGCCACGCCGAGAATACCGCCGGTTACTACATCAGGCGGAATCGATGCGCCGACCGAGAAAGAGCCAATAAAGGCCAGCTCAAGCGTCGCGCCCATGATGACGCCGGTTTGTACATCCCCCAGCACCAGCCCGGTCAGCAGCCCGGTCACGATAGGCCGCGAAATCAGCGACGTTCCTAATGCATATTCCGATTGCGCGATAAACGCCACCAGCCCCAGTAAGAGAGCCTCTACCATAATCTGTCCTCCGCGGAATTAAACGCATTCCGCAAAAAGCTGTTTGCGGTCGTTAGGGACCTGGCGAATCTCAACTTCGACGCCTTTCCCAACCAGTTGCTGCAGTTGCTCTATTTCCTCCGGGAGTAAATTAATCGCCTTAGAGATATTTTTACTGCCCTCTTTGGCTTTAATTCCGCCGAGATTAATACTTTTAATTTCCTCGACGGCGCTGGCAATCCGCCAGGCATCATTTACCGATTCCACGACGATAAACAGATTATATTTGTCGGTCACGCCGCTTTTTATCGATTCAATAGAGTCGTTAATATTTTTAATCACCAGTTTGACTGAAGGGGGTTTAGCGAGCTTAATCGTCGTTTTCCGTAGCTCATCATCTGGGACATTATCGTTGGCAATTAAAATGCAATCAGCGCCGACATACTGCGTCCAGGAAAAGGCAACCTGGCCGTGAAGTAATCGATGGTCAACCCTTAATAGCGTAATCATAGTGTTCCCTCATTTCAGAAGTCTTTATCAATAGTCATCGCACTGGCAATCGTCTGATTGCAGTACTGAATGCTCTCTTTGGCGCTTATTAATGCTTCAGAAATTAATTTTTCGGTATTCTCTTCGCCAGCTGAAATGAGCAAATCAATAATCAACGGCAGATTTAAGCCGGACAATAAATGAAAGTGCGGGCGCGATAGAAAGCGCACAAATTCATTATTGACGCTACCGGCGAAAATATCCGTAATCACAATCAGCTCATCCTGGGCGGGAAAACGCGCCAGCAGCGTCTCCACCTGCTGCGTGAGGTCGACCTCCTCCTCGACGTAGGCGCACAGGGTATGAATATCCGGCTGTTTACCGAGGATCAGCTCCACGGAGTTCAGCAAACCGTTAGCAAAGGTGCCATGGCTGGCAAAAATATAGTGTCGTTTCATCCTTACCTCGAAAGCGCATTCCACTGCTTTCTTGATTGCAACCGGCGTGCCAGAAACAGTGGCGCGCCGGCTAGCGCAAGGATCAACTAATGAAGGGGATTAAAACTCTTGATCTTCCTGAATAAATTCAGTTTCCCGCGTCAGAATATCGTGAATGTAGTACAGCTCTACGGCGGGGATTTTGACACTATATCCACTCTCTATGACACTAAAAGCCTCGCGGAGCGTCGCCAGCTCGCTCTGCGGACACTGCCTTCCGGAATAATGGGATGGCGAGGCGTTGCGGATCAGGCGCTCTATCAGACAGCTGATATGCACATACAGCGCTACCTTGCGATCGTTAGGCACATCGCAGCCGGCCAGATGCTCATAGCGCAGTAAAAACTGCTCAACCTGATTGATCACTTTACCGGTATCGAGGATCGTCACCGACTCGATCACCCGGCGCAGCGAGAAATTCTTCAGGATCAGGTTATTGATTTCGCTGACCTGCTCAGCGGTGGCCAGCTCGCCGAAGATGCGCATCAGCGGGCGGCTCCCTTCGCCGGAGATTAACGAATCCAGCGAAATCCACGGCAGATCGGCAAGCTGCGGGTCCAGGGTTCCGACGATCGCCAGCACCTCATAGCGGCTCAGCATCGGCTGCCGCCGCGCGGGATCGGCGAGCGTCTCCACATCGCATGCCACAATATCGATCCCCAGCGCTTCAGGGATGCTGGCTTTTAACAGCGCCGACAGATTCGCCGCCGCTCCCAGGCCGGTGGCGCAGGTCGTAAGAATCGCCCGCGGTTTGTCCGCTTGCGGGTAATAGAGCTGATGCTCGATCGCGAGGTCACCGCGGATCTCCCGGACGATATCTTCCAGCATGTCGCCCTGCAAAATTCGCTCGCCGACGTACATCGCCATCCCGGTCGAGACGTTATTAATTATCGCCATCGGCGTCGTCAGCCGACGGTTAAAATGGCTATGAATGGCGTTCAGCGAACCCATATCGACCAGGATGACCAGTCCGGAGGCCAGCGCGTGACTCTCAATATAGGCCATCACCTGGTTAGCAATAGCCTCCGGCGTGACATCAAGCGGCATATCGAATGACTCAAACAGCTGGCTTTTCAGCAACCGGTTCGCCACGTTAGCGATACTGCTGGCGGTGGCGTAACCGTGGGCGAGGATAATTGCCCGGGTCACCTGCTGCTGGCTAATGGCGCCATTTTTCTGTAACCACAGCACCAGTAACAACAGGTCAATACGTCGGGGTTCAATGTCCAGCTTCAGCGCCAGCGCGGCGAGGATCTCTTCACAAAAGCGATACAGCAACGGATATTTTTGCGCCAGGAAATCCTCCAGCTGGCGGCTTTTCTCGTTGCTCATCGTCGACTGCGCCTGGCGGGAACGATGAATCAGGTAGTGGCTTAGAGCATAAATACAGTTGCCGTTAAACTGGATATTGAAGCGCTTTTCAAGGCGATAAAATTCCTCCCGCACCTGATGCGTTATCAGCAGCAGCATATGCGAACTCTGGGTATCGTGATGATCAAATATCAGCCGATCGAAGAGGGTTTCAATCTCCTCGCCCATGCTTTTTTGCGCTTCTTCCCAGAGCCTTTTTTTGCTCAGCACCGCCTCATACAGCGCGAGAACGCGGCACTGAGTATCATAAATCAGCCCCTGAACCGGGTCGCGCGCGCGCAGCAGCCAGACCAGGCTGGTCTGCGGTTCGATAAGCAGCGGCTCTTCATGGCCCATCGGTTCACTAAGCGCCGGCGTCGCGGCCATGATATTTTCCGGCAGATCGTGCAGCGTGACGTTCAGCTTCTCGCTGCCCGGAGCCCTGGCCCAGGCTGACGCAACGGCGTACTTAATCACGTTTTTTAGCTCACCGACGTTACCGCGATATACGTAGTGCGTCAGCACCTGCAAAAGCCGGGGCGTCAGTTGCAGCCGGGCGGCGAGCGTGCGCGCCTCCTGCCAGAAAAACTGCAGCGTGAGCGCTTCTTTCTCGTGGCGGCTGCGGGTCTGTAAATCAGGCAGGCTAACGAGGATCGGGATACGACGAATAAAGGTGGTCAGAAACGTGCTGTGAATATCTTCGGTGGTGGCAAACACCAGCCGCAGGGATATCGGCATCCCCTGCGCCGTTTCTCCCACCCGATAGATCTCTTTGCGATCCAGCCAGGTGAAGAGCTTCTCCTGTCCCTGCGCATCCAGACGGTGGACTTCATCGAGAAACAGCACGCCGCCGTTTGCCGCTTCAAACGCCCCGGCTTTATCGCCCTGCGCGCCGGTAAACGCGCCTTTCACGTAGCCAAACAGGTTGGCGGCCAGCAGCTCCGGGTTGCTGGCATACTGGGCGCAGTTGAAGCTGACAAAGGGCGCATCGGGCGGCAGCAGTCCCTGGGCGATGGCAAACTCATGCATCAGCTCCGCCATATAGCTTTTGCCAGTTCCGCTGTCGCCGACGATCAGTAGCGGCAGGCCACCGTTGGGATAAAACAGCGCGGTTTTCATCTGTTCGATCGGCTTGCGCAGGCTACCGTCATGGCCGGTAAGCAATGAAAAATGATCCGCCTGCTCCGGCTGTCGATCGCTCTCCGCGAGCAGCTCCGCCATGCTGGTGTACTCGCTGCGGGAAAGGGGGAAAAACTGCTGGCAGAAGGCGGCCTTATGCAGAAAATAGACCGGACGGGTATTAATCTTCACCAGCACATCCTGGGCCACCAGCTGATTCAGATAGTGGCTGGCGGTATTTCTTTGCATGGCAAAACGCCGGGCCAGGTAGCCAGCGGTGAAGACCTCGCTCAGGTTATCCGGATCAAAAAAATCGGTCTGATTTTGCAGAAAAGCCAATAGTTCCGTTTTACGCATCGCATCCCCCTCTTCACCTTACAGGGGCTTATGATGCGGGAAATCCGCCAACCATTGGCGCTTAATTTATTTTTTGCGGTTCAGAGCACAAAAAAAACGGCGTCCAAATCCGCGGACGCCGCACAACAAACCGACTACAGCCGCCTCAGGGCCTCCCGCATCCCCGCGCTCAAAATCATTTCCAGATACCGCGTGACCTGATCGGCAAGCCCCGGAACGGTCGTCAGATCTTCACCCCAGTGCGCTGCATCCTGCAGGACTTCCGTGACCAGTTCATGCAGCGGGCGGCCGCGCGCCACCTGCGCCCATCCTTCGGCAAAACGGGTTAGCCAGACGTCATCATCCTGCAGCGGATAGGTCTGTCCGTCGCGCTGGCCGCGATAGAAGGCGATGAGCGCCGCCAGGGCAAACGTTAGCCGCGGCGGGATCGCGCCGTGCCGGCGGATATTCGTCAGCAGTTGCGGCAGGATCCGGGTACGAAACTTAGTCATGCCGTTCAGGGCGATGGAGAGCAGCTGATGGCGAATCCAGGGATTAAGAAAGCGTCCGGTCACGGCATCGGCAAACTGCCGTAGCTCATCGGCGGGTAAATCCAGCGCCGGGATAATCTCCTCGTCGATAGTTTGCTGCACATAATGGCGTATGGCCTGATCATGCATCGCTTCGCCAACGGTATCGACACCGCACAGCCACGCCACCGGCACCAGCGCGGTATGCGCGCCGTTAAGAATGGCAACCTTGCGCTCTTTGTAGGGCCGGATATCCTCTACGATACGGATATTGAGCGGGTAGCGATCTAGCCGCAGCGTCTCCGCCAGCGCCTGCGATCCCTGGATGACGAATAACCAATAGTATTCGGCGGTATCCAGGAAAGCATCATGGTAGCCCAGTTCCGCCTCCAGCTTTGCCGCTTCCTCGCGCGGATAACCGGTGACGATACGGTCAACCAGCGTTGAACAAAATGTATTGGCGGTCTCAACCCAGTCGCGAAAAGCCGCGGGCAATTGCCACTCGTCGGCGTAGCGTAGCACCAGCGCCTTCAGCGCTTCGCCGTTGTAGTCGATCAGCTCACAGGGGATAATCGTCCACCCCTTATCCGCTGCGCCGTTGAAATGGCGGAAACGTTCGAGCAGCAGCTGGGTCAGCTTCGCCGGAAAGCTGACCGGCGGCTTATCATCAGGCCGGTCCCCGGCATGATAGCTAATACCCGCTTCAGTGGTATTTGAAAATACGAACTCAATCGCCGGATTACGAGCCAGCGCCAGATAGCCAGCAAAATCCTGCCAGGGGTTGATCTCGTTATTAACGGAGCGAATAATCCGCGCTTCGCTCACTGCCTCGCCACGTTCGTCCAGCCCGCGGATCACCGTGGTGTAAAGTCCATCCTGGGTATTGAGCGACGGCGGAAACTCGGTGTTGATCGGGCGAATAATGGTCACCCCTGCCGCCAGATCGGTTTGCTCATTCAGCCGATCCAGCTGCCAGTCGATAAACGCCCGCAGGAAGTTGCCCTCGCCGAACTGAATCACGCGCGTCGGGTAGTGCGGCCCGGGAAAATCTTGTCTGTTTAACGATTTCATAGCCTTTCCTGCTAAAAATGAATGACGCCTTTAATAAGCTGGCGATTGTTAATCACTTCGCTTTCGTAAATCTCGGCCAGCGACCTGAAATCGTAACGGTGGGTCAGCATCATTCTGGCGGTCACTTTCCCCTCAGCCATTAGACGTCCGACTTTGGCGAAATCCTCTTCCGTCGCATTACGGCTGCCCATCATGGTTGTCTCTTTCTTATGAAACTCCGGGTCCGGGAACTGCAGTTCACCTTTAAACAGGCCAACAAAAATGATGCTGCCGCCGTGGCGGATTAAATTTACCGTGTTGTTCATCGCCTGCTGATTCCCCGTGGCGTCGATCACCTTCTGCGCCAGCGAACCACCAAACATGTCACACAGCTGTTCGGTGAATTGCGGGTCAGAGGGGTCGAGCGTGGCCAGACCAAGGTGCTGCGCCACATGGTCGCGCCGCGCCGGGCTGGTATCCGCCACCACCACCTGCGCCCCGTCGGCTTTAGCGATAGCCGCCGCCCCGAGACCAATGGGTCCCGCGCCGACCACCAGCACCTGCTCTCCCGGCTGGATAGCGGCGCGACGCACCGCGTGGGCGCTGATGGCGAAAGGCTCAATCAGCGCTGCGGCTTCCGGCTCGACGTCATCCACCACCAGCAGATTTTTTACCGGCACGCAGAGGTACTCGCTAAACCCGCCGTCCCGATGCACGCCGATCACCGAAATTTTCTCGCAGCAATTAGTCCTGCCGCTCAAACAGGCCGGACACTGACGGCAGGCAACGTAAGGTATGACGACTACCTGCTGTCCGCTTTTCAAGTTAAGAATATTTTTACCGAGACCGATAATCTCGCCGCATATTTCATGTCCGAGCACGCGTGGATAACTAAAAAAAGGTTGATTCCCTCCCCAGGCGTGAATATCCGTACCACAAATCCCCACCGTTTTTATTTTAATGAGCACTTCATCATCACCGGGAATGGGAATCTGGCGTTTTTCCCAGCGCAATATTTTAGGTTCCTGACAAACTAATGTATTCATCGACGTCATAATAATTGCCTCCGTATTTGTTGGCTTAGATATCGATGAAAAACAGAGGTGAGAATAAATTCATTGCAAAAATTGTGAAATCTCACGCACAAAACTGTTTTAAATCCGGCTTTAATAGCTAAAAAAATGGAGATGTATAATGAGCCGCTCGCAAAACCTTCGTCACAACGTCATTAACCAGGTCATTAACGATATGGCGCGCGGCTTTCTTCCGTCGCCGCTGCCCTCACAAAGCGCGCTGGCGGAGATGTACAACATCAGCCGCACCACCGTGCGCCATATCCTCAGCCACCTGTGCGAGCGGGGCGTATTGCGTCAGAACGCTCGGGATTATCAGATCCTTCGCCAGCCGGAGATGCAGGACGGCTTCGATGGCTCCAGCGCCTCGCTGGCCGAGCAGAACCGTCTCTTTGAGCAGGCGTTTTTCACCATGATTAACCAGCGCCAGCTGCGCGCCGGAGAGATGTTTTCCGAGCTGCAGCTGGCGCGTGCTGCCGGCGTCAGTCCGGTCGTAGTGAGGGAATTTCTGTTGAAATTCAGCCGCTACAACCTGATTGAAAGCGAAAAGCGCGGCCAGTGGAACATGAAGAAATTTGAGCAATCCTGGGCTGAGCAGCTGTTCGAGCTGCGGGAAATGCTGGAAACCCACGCGCTTCAGCATTTTCTCAATCTCCCGGACAACGACGCCCGCTGGCTGCAGGCGAAAACCCTGCTTGAGCGCCATCGCGCACTGCGTGACAGCATCGGCGACAGCTTTCGTATGTTTTCCCAGCTCGATCGCGACTTTCACTCGCTGCTCCTGTCCGCGGCTGAGAATATATTTTTCAATCAATCGCTTGAGATTATTTCCGTGATTTTCCACTTTCACTATCAGTGGGATGAGAGTGACCTTAAACAGCGTAATATCATCGCCATTGATGAACATATGACCATCCTGAGCGCGCTTATCTGCCGCAGCGATCTGGACGCCAATCTGGCGCTGCGTAACCACCTGAACTCGGCGAAGCAATCGATGATTAACTCGCTCAGGCAGAGCGAATCCCTGGCTCATTAAGTACCGATTAAAAACAGAAAATGATTATCAGCAGCACAGTTCTCAAAACATAATCCAGTGCCAGAAAAAAGGTTATTTATGCTGAAAACAAGTCGACTTACTTTACTGTGAAATAGGTGGGTGGGTTTAAACCATTCGATGTCACTTGTCGTTCAAATAGAATAACCAGGAGTCAGGCGTGGAATCACGAAATATAACTATCGACCCGCAGACAACCTTTGATAAAGGAAAGGCGGAGACTGCCAGCGTTCCGTTAAATAATACGTTAACGCGCAGCGCGCGCATTAAAAAAATTCAGACAACGGCAATGATCCTGTTATTTCTGGCGGCGGTGATTAACTACCTCGACAGAAGTTCATTGTCCGTCGCGAACTTAACGATTCGCGAAGAGCTGGGGCTCAGCGCCACCGAAATCGGCGCATTGCTGTCCGTTTTCTCGTTGGCCTACGGCATCGCCCAGCTCCCCTGCGGGCCGCTGCTGGACCGTAAAGGCCCGCGCATCATGCTGGGGCTGGGCATGTTTTTCTGGTCGCTGTTCCAGGCGGTCTCCGGGATGGTACATAGCTTTACCCAGTTCGTGCTGGTGCGTATCGGCATGGGGATCGGCGAAGCGCCGATGAACCCGTGCGGCGTCAAGGTGATCAACGACTGGTTTAATATTAAAGAGCGCGGCCGCCCGATGGGCTTCTTTAACGCCGCCTCGACGATTGGCGTCGCGATCAGCCCGCCGATCCTTGCCGCGATGATGCTGATGATGGGCTGGCGCTGGATGTTCATTACCATCGGCGTGCTGGGGATCTTCGTCGCTATCGGCTGGTATATGCTCTATCGCAACCGGGAGGATGTCCCCCTCACCGCCGATGAGCAGGCCTACCTTAATGCCGGAAGCGTCAACGTTCGCCGCGACCCGCTGAGCTTTGCCGAATGGCGCAGCCTGTTTAAAAACAAAACCATGTGGGGAATGATGCTGGGCTTCAGCGGCATCAACTATACCGCCTGGCTGTATCTGGCCTGGCTGCCGGGCTACCTGCAAACGGCGTATAACCTCGATCTGAAAAGTACCGGATTTATGGCCGCCATTCCTTTTCTGTTCGGCGCCGCCGGTATGCTCATCAACGGTTACGTTACCGACTGGCTGGTTAAAGGCGGCATGGCGCCGATCAAAAGCCGTAAAATTTGTATTATTGCCGGGATGTTCTGTTCCGCCGCGTTTACGCTGATCGTGCCGCATGCCACCACCTCTATCGCTGCGGTGCTGTTAATCGGCATGGCGCTGTTCTGCATCCACTTTGCCGGTACTTCCTGCTGGGGATTGATTCACGTCGCGGTGGCATCAAGAATGACCGCGTCCGTCGGCAGCATCCAGAACTTCGCCAGCTTTATCTGCGCCTCCTTCGCGCCGGTAGTGACCGGGTTTATTGTCGATACCACCCACTCATTCCAGCTGGCGCTGGTGATCTGCGGCTGCGTCACCGCCCTCGGCGCGCTGGCCTATATCTTCCTGGTCCGTCAGCCGATTAGCGACCCGCGTAACGGCTGAATCTTAACGCCCTGCTGATGGCAGGGCGCTCAGCGTTGCGCTCATTTCATACTGTTTTAATACCCCAGGCGTATAGCCGGCGGTCTGGAACAGGGGCGTAAAGCGTTCCGGGATGGTCACCGAGGTCCCGAGCCCTGGAAACTGTCGGGCAAGCGCCATCAGCATTTCCCGCCCTAGCCCGCGCCCGCGTGCGGCGGGCTCGACCCATAAAAACTGCAGCTGCGGCCTGCTGGATAAGGTCGCCAGCACGGCGAAAGCCTGCTGATGGAGGCTCAGCGCCCGGCACGGCAGGGTGCTGAAGGTGAGCGGGTCCATCAGCCACGGCAGCTGGCCATTAAGCTCGGCGCCGGCCCTGCGCGTCAGCGCCAGCACGTCATACTCCTGCAATACGGATGACTCCTCGCTCGCGGTCTGCGCGCTCAGATAGCCGCACAGCCCGTGCCGCACCTCGAAGCCCAGCGAGTGATACAGCGCTACCGCAGCGTGGTTATCGCGAATAACCTCCAGCCACATCCGCCGTACGCCCTGCTCGCGCAATGCATCCAGCAGCGACCCCATCAGCCGGCGTCCGACGCCCTTTCCGCGATACGCGGGTCGCATCGCAAATGCCGCCAGCCTGGCTTCATCGCCGCGCCGGGCGACAACGGCCATCGCCGCAGGGACATCACCATCCAGCCAGACGCAGGAATCCAGCAGGCTCAGCCCTTCGGCGCTAAAACGCTGGACAAAAACCTCTACCGACAGCGTGACGGGAACCAGGTAATCTTCGAAACAGTCGCTGAGGATCGTCGTCAGCTGCGCGACGCTAAACTGAGTGGCGGAAACGGCGGTAAGCTCCATACATTTCTCCCGGAGGCTGCTATGCTGAGGTGATGAAAACTAACACTATAACCGCCGCCGCGACGTTACGCCTGACTGAGGAGAGAGACATCCCTCTTCTGCCCGCCATTGAGCGCTCGGCGGCCCAGGCTTTTCGCCAGATTCCGGCGCTGGCCTGGCTGGCGGAAAGCGAAGTGATAAGCCCCGAGCGCCACCGCCTGTTCCTTGAAACTGACCACAGCCTGCTGGCCGTGGCCGATGACCAACCGATAGGTTTCCTGCTGAGCGAACCGCTGGATGATGCGCTGTTTATCGTCGAGATCGCCGTTCATCAGGCATGGCAGGGGCGAGGCATTGGCCGCATGATGCTGGAGCAGGTCATTGAGACAGCCCGCCAGGCGGCTTATCCGGCGGTCACGCTCACCACCTTCCACGATGTGCCCTGGAACGCGCCGTTTTACACGCGACTGGGGTTTTCAATGTTAAGTGAGCGAAGACTACTGGCGGGACTGGCGGCAAAAAGGGAGCTGGAAACGGAACACGGTCTGCCGCCGGAGACGCGCTGCGCCATGCGCCTAACGCTGTAGCCTCCGGCGCTGATTTCAGCGGCGGAATATGGTACAAAGTATCATTGATAACTTACCTGTTGATACCCGTATGTCCTGGTCAATCGATATCATTTCCTGCATAACCGATCGCTTTGTGGAACTCACGGCGACCGAAAAGCGCATCGCGCAGTTCATTCTCGATGATGTCGCGGCGGCGGCGGAGCTGCCCATCGCGGAGATGGCGCGTCTGACCCACACCAGCCAGGCCTCCGTTACCCGCTTTGCCCGGGCGCTCGGCTGTAAAGACGTCCGTGAGCTGAAGATGAGGCTCGCGCAATCTCTGGCGGTCGGACAGCGATTTATCCTCGATGTCCCGGACCTTGAGGGCGTACAGGGGATCTACGAGTCGATCATCGGCGTGCTGGAAACCAACCGCCGGGCGCTGGACATTGAAGCGCTGAAGCGTGCGGTGAGCTGGCTGAGCGACGCGCGGCAGATCCTGGCGCTCGGGATGGGCGGCGGCTCTACCATCTGCGCTCAGGAGATCCAGTATCGCCTGTTTCGCCTCGGCCTCCCGGTTGTCAGCCAGAACGACGGTCTGCTGGTGCGCATGATGAGCTCGGCGGTGACGCCAAAGGATGTGGTTATCGTGCTGTCGTTGGGCGGCTATACCCAGGAAATCATCGAGAGCGCGGCGATTGCCAGGCAGTACGGCGCAAAGGTCATTGCCATCACCCCCGGCGGAACGCCGCTGGCGGAGCAGGCGGATCTGGTGCTGCCGCTGCTGGTGCGCGAAAACGACTACATTTTCAAGCCCAGCACTTCACGCTATGCGATGCTGGCGATGGTTGACGTGCTGGCCACCGAACTGGCGATGGCCAACAAAACTCAGGCAAAAGGCAGATTGCGCCGGATTAAGCTGGCGCTCGACAGCCACCGCGGCGGCGTCGATCGCCAGCCGCTGGGCGATTAACCGCAGCGGGCGGCGGCGATAAACCTCTCCGCCTGCTGACGGGTACGTTCCACGGCCTGCCCGGCGCGATACAGATCGCTTCCCAGGCCAGCGCCGGCGCACCCGGCCTCTACCCAGCTTGCCAGATTCTCCGGCGTCACGCCGCCGACCGCCAGCACCGGCACCTCCGACGGCAGCACCGCTTTCAGCGCCCGAATGTAGTCCGGGCCAAAAGTGGAAGACGGGAAAATTTTCAACCACTGCGCCCCGGCATCCAGCGCGTTAAACGCCTCGGTCGCGGTGGCGCACCCGGCGCAAACCCGCATTCCGCACGCCACCGCCCGGCGGATCGTCGTCGGCTCAGTATTCGGCGTCACGATAAGCTTCGCTCCGGCATCGGCCAGAAAATCGACCTGTTCCACCTTAAGTACCGTTCCCGCGCCAATCACCGCCTGCTCGCCAAAGCGCGCGACCATCTGCGGAATACTCTGCTGCCAGTCCGGCGAATTGAGCGGAATTTCGATATAGCGAAATCCTGCCTCTATCAGCGTCTCAATATGCTCCGCTGCCTCAGCGGGGCGAATACCGCGTAAAATCGCCACCAGTTTAATCTTGTCCATGCATTATCCTCGCCATGCCGCTCAGCAGCGCCTCATCGCCGCTGCAGCTGTTAACCGTCATTCCGCGCGCCTTCATCGCCCGACTGTAGCGGGCATTCAGCGCCGGGTCGCCAACCAGCGTGACGCCAGAGGTACGGTAACGCTGCCCCAGGGTCGCCACTTCCGCGCCAATCAGCAGCCCGGAGAGATAGTCGCTGACCGAGGTCGCGGCCAGGCCTCCCAGCACCCGGGCGGCCCTGGCGACAAACAGTTCGCTAATCAGCGACGGCTGCGCCAGTCCTTTTTCCAGCCCCCGTTCAAACGCCGTCTCGTCCGGCTGCTGGACCGGCAGCCCTTTGCCGATCAGCGATTGCGTCATCAGCAGATGATGCAGTTCACCGGTCATCGCCGTGGCAAAATGACGCACCGCGCCGTTCGCCACCTGTACCCATTTGCAGTGGGTGCCCGGCAGCACGTAACACTCCGCCGGCGCCAGCTGCCAGGCCCCCAGCAGCTGCGTCTCTTCGCCGCGCATCACGTTGAAATCCCCGTCCTGTTCAATCTTGAGGCCGGGAATAATCCACACGCCTTCAGCAACGGCGCATAGCTGCTGCCCTGGCGCGTCGATCGCTGCCGGACAGTCCAGATACGGCACCGCTTGCCAGCCCGCATCGCTGCCGATCATCCCGGCCATCAGCACCGGCAGCGCCTCCGCGCCGCGCCAGGGGGCCAAATGCTCCGCGAATACGTCGGCAGGCGCTCGTCCGTTCAGGCGGGTGATACCCAGCGGCAGCTGCTTTGTTTCGACGCACTGGCCATTGCGAATCAGCCAGCCGCGCAGCTGGGTAGAGCCCCAGTCGACGGCAATATAGTCCTTCATTGTGCTTCTCCTGAGACCTGCACCGTCGTCTTCGCCGGCATCGCCTGCCCTTCACGCTCCTGCGTGATCATTTCCAGCGCCTGCTCACGGCTGACTTTGCTGGCTGGCGTCAATAGGGTGACAAAAATCGCGAAAACAAAGCTGCCGACGACCGACGGAATGCACGGGTTCCCCCAGTAAGCCAGCCAGTCGGCTTTCATCAGAACCACAAGAGAAACCAGCATGCCGCTCAGCAGCGCGGTAAACGCGCCCTGCCAGTTGAAGCGCAGCCAGAAGCGGCCGAGAATCGAACAGACGAACAGACCGGACATCAGCATGGAGATCATTTTGGTGATATAGCTGATGATATCGTTCGAGGTCAGGGCGAAGATCATCGCCAGGCCGATAACGAACGCCAGCATCCAGCGGGAGAGCGTTATCGCTTTATCCGCCGGGGGCATTTTCCCGGTGATGAGGGTATAAACATCACGCATCATGATGGCCACGGCGGCTATCGCGTCAGAACTGGCCGAGGACATGGTGGCCGAAAGCCCGGCAATCAGCACCACCAGCCCGAGGATCGCCGGTAAGAAGCTGGTGGCGAACAGGAAGGCGTAATTACTGTTCTCGAGATTGGGGTTCATGGTCCATGCCGCCATGCCGATAATCGCCGGCAGCACCGAGAAAAACAGATACAGCACGCCGGTATAGACAAACGAGCGGCGCACCGAAGAGACATCTTTCCCCGAGTAAATACGCTGGCGATAGGAAGGGGTCGCCAGCACGCCGACGCCGATGACCATCGCCAGCGATAGCGCCGGAATGACCCCCAGTTTATCGACCGCAAACAGGCTCATCGCCTTGGGATCCATCGCCTGGACGATGGCATCCCATCCCCCGACGTGAACCACCGCCAGAATCGCCATCAGGATAAAACCGAAAAACAGAATTAATGCCTGAATGGTATCCGTCCACACCACCGCAGAATAACCGCCGATGATGACGTAAATCGCAAAGGCCAGAGCGATAATAATTTTCGCTAGCGTCAGATTTATTCCCGTCGCCCAGGATAAATACATGCTGCCGCCAAGAATATGCGCCCCCAGCCAGCCAATAGAGGCCACAAATATCATTATGCCGACGATATTTTTAATTAAATGACTACCGCCGGTATAATAAGAGAGCTCTTCGCTCATGGTCATAAAGCGCAGCTTGCGCACCGGGGCGAACAGCCAGGCGACCAGCAAAATACCGATGGCCCCGCCCACGCCGTACAGCATCCCGGCCCAGCCGTTGCTGTAGCCGAAGCCAACAGCGCCCATGCTTGAACCGGTGCCCACCATGGTCGCCACGGTAGAGCCCAGGGTCAGAAACAGCGGTAAGGAACGGCCACCGAGTAAAAAATCTTCTCCGCTTTTTTGATTACGCGACACGTACCAGCCAAGCCAAATCATGGCCAGCGCGTAAATAATAAAGCCGACTAAAAAGATATGACTATTCATAATTCACATCCTGCCAGTTGAGTAGGTAAAAGGTAAAAGGCTACGAAGCGCTGAATGAATTCAGCGCTCAAAAATCCTGTTTATATTTCTGGTTAATAAATTTTTATACGCGAGCCGCGTTATAACAGGTCACATCCACTTCAACTTTACAATCCACTACCAGGTCCGCTACGCAGCAGATACGGGCAGGCGGATTGTCGCCAAAGAACTCGCGGAATACTTTATTGAAAGACTGAAAATAGCGCGCATCGGTGAGGATCACCTTGACGTGCACCACGTCGGCCAGGGTGTAGCCCGCTTCGGTCATGATATCCACACAGTTCTGAATCGCCAGACGCGCCTGGTCAACGATGCCCCCTTCCACCACTTCACCCTCCTTCATCGGCGTCTGGCCGGAAACGTACAGCCAGCCCCCCGCCTCCACCGCGCGCGCGAACGGCAGATGCTGCCCACCGGTCCCGGTACCGCCCTCAACGCCATAACGTTTAATGCTCATTTTTCTCTCCTTGGTTCATTCGGCGGCGCAGGAAACGCCCTGCGCGCCCGGTAATCTTTTTATCGCTGCCGTAGCTCATCACGCCGTTAACCATCACCGCCTCGATACCGTCCGCCGGTTGTTTCGGGTCGGAGAAGCTGGCGACATCGCGCACCGTCTGCGGATCAAACAGCACCAGATCGGCAAAATAGCCCACTTTCACCAGCCCACGCTCTGCCAGCTGGAAACGCGCCGCCGACAGACCGGTCATTTTGTGGATAGCGGTGGTCAGCGGAAACAGCCGTTCATCTCGGCAGTAGTGGCCCAGGACCCGCGGGAACGCGCCCCATAGCCGCGGGTGCGGCATCGGGTCGTTCGGCAGACCGTCTGAGCCGATCATGGTCACCGGATAACGCAGTACCCGCCGCACGTCCTGCTCGTCCATGTTGTAGTAGATGGCACCTGCGGGCATCAGCCGCGCCGCCGCCTCGTGCAGGCTAACCTGCCAGCCGTCAGCAATCTGCTGCAGGGTTTTTCCGGCCTGCTCGGGCTGCGCCTCCGACCAGGTAATGACAATATCGAACTCATCGGTGACCTGCTTCATATCCAGCGTCGACGAGCTGGCAGAATAGGGGTAGCAGTCGCAGGCGATCTCCTGGCGCTGGCGCATCTCATCGAAGAAAGCCAGCGTCTCCTTCGTGCGACCCCAGTTTTTCGCGCCGGCGCACTTATGGTGCGATACCACCACCGGTACGTTACCGTGGCGGCCAATGCGGAACGCCTCGTCGAGCGCCTCCAGAATCGGTTCGAACTCCGAACGCAGGTGGGTAGTATAAATTCCCCCTTCTGCCGCCAGCTCCTCGGCCAGCGCCATCACCTCTTCAGTGGTGGACTGAAACGCGCTGGCGTAGGCCAGCCCGCTACTCAGCCCCAGCGCGCCCTGACGCAGCGCGTCGCGCAGCTGCACCCGCATTCCGGCAATCTCGATCTCCGTCGCCGGGCGGAACAGATCGTCCATATGGTTATTACGCAGCGCGGTATGGCCAATCAGCGTGCCGACGTTTAATGACGGCTTCGCCGCCGCCACCGCGTGGGCATAAGCGTCAACGGTGGGATAAACAAAGTGCTCCGCCTCACCCAGAAGATTCATCGGGTCCGGTACGCCGTCGCGCATGGTCGCCGTCGCCGCGCTGATCCCGCAGTTGCCGACAATCACCGTCGTCACCCCCTGGCTCAGCTTCGGTAAATACTCCGGCATACGGATGACGTTGATATCGTCATGGGTATGCACATCGATAAATCCGGGAGCCAGCACGCGCCCCTGCCCGTCAATCACCTGCTCCGCCGCCAGGTTCAGCGCCGGGGCCATATCCACAATTCGATCGCCCTTCACCGCCACGTCGCCGCGAAACTGTGGTCCGCCGCTGCCGTCAATGACCGTGACGTTTTTGAAAAGCCAGTTAACTTTCATCGCAATTACTCCCTTTCAACTCTGCCGACAAGTAAACCATTTACAAGGAGGAAAAACAGTGGAAAACTACGCAAAAACCAGATCAAATTGTGATACTTTTATTCACAAACAACATAAACAAATTATATATTCTATATATTTCAATTAATTAAGTTTGATACTTAGCTTTAATCCGATCTTAAACCCTAAAAGGATAGTGTTATGAAATACCATTCCGATACGCTTATTCCGCACAAAGCCGCCATAATGTCCGCACCGGCCAATCTGCTGGCGGAGGAGGTTTGCCTTCCGGCCGCGCTGCTGAAAAAAACGGCGCTGGAAAATAACATCGCCTGGATGCAGCGTTACGCCGACGCGCGCGGCGTCTCGCTGGCCCCGCACGGTAAAACAACGATGACGCCGTGGATTTTTCAGGCGCAGCAGCGGGCGGGCGCATGGGGAATCGGCGTGGGCAGCGCCTGGCAGGCCAGCGCGGCGATGGCCAGCGGCGTTGAGCGCGTCCTGATGGTCAATCAGCTGGTCGGCAGGGCGAATATGCGGGCGGTATCGCGCCTGAAAGCGCATTACCGGGCGGCGGAGTTTATCTGCTGCATTGATAGCCTCGCCAATGCCCGCGCGCTGTCGACTTTCTTCAACGAACGGCGGCAAACGCTGGACGTGCTGATTGAACTGGGCGTGGCCGGTGGGCGCTGCGGCTGCCGCAGCGTTGAGGATGCGCTGGCGCTGGCGCAGGCTGCGGCGGAACTTCCGGGCCTCAGGCTGCGCGGTCTCGAACTGTATGAAGGGGTGTTACACGGCGACGATCCGCAGCCGCAGGTGGAGGCTCTGCTGCGCCAGGCCGCCGATTTGGCCTGCCGGATGGAACATCTGGTTGAGGGGGAGTTTGTGCTGACCGGAGCCGGTACCGTCTGGTACGACGTGGTGTGCAATATCTGGTTGGCGGCGAAGAAACCGGCGCGCTGCCGAATCGTTATCCGCCCCGGGTGCTATATCACCCACGACCGCGGGATCTACGATATCGCGCAGAAAGCGCTGGTGGCCCGCGATCCGATCGCCTGCGATCTGGGCGGTGATTTAACCTCAGCGCTGGAGCTGATGGCGATGGTCCAGTCGGTGCCGGAAGCCGATCGCGCGGTGGTGAACTTCGGCAAGCGCGACTGCGCCTTTGACGCCGGCCTGCCGCAGCCTGTGGCCCGCTATCGCAACGGCGCGCAGCTATCCGCGGAGGGGATCGAGAGCGTGGGAATTATGGACCAGCACTGTATGCTGCGCCTCGCGCCCGGCAGCGACGTGCAGGTCGGCGATATTCTGGTGTTCGGTACCTCGCATCCGTGCCTGACGTTTGATAAATGGAAAACCCTGCTGCTGGTGGACGAGCAGTATAACGTGCTGGAAGAGCTCGATACCTTGTTCTGAAGGACGCTTTCTCCCGGAGGCGGCGCGCTGCGCCTGTCCGGGCTACCGTGCTGTGAACCCGTAGCCCGGACAGGTGCGCCAGCACCGCCTCCGGGATGTTTTTCGCGCGGACAATGTATTATTCCTCTCCCTCTCCCTGCGCTCCATTCCCCAGGGCGATAAACTCCTCCAGCAGCGCGGTAAGCTGACGCATTTTTTCGACGGTAAATTGGGCTTCGATCTGGCGATAGGCTTCTTCTACCTGGGCCTGGGCGCTTTCATAAAGCGTCGAACCCGCCGGCGTCAGCGAAACGTAGAGCTTGCGCTGGTCATTTACCGGTTTTAAACGCAGCACCAGGCCGTCGCGTTCCATACGGGTCAGGATGCCGGTCAGGCTCGGACGTAAAATACAGGCGCGAAAGGCCAGATCGTGAAAATCCATCGACGGATGTTCGGCGAGGATACGCACGATACGCCACTGCTGCTCGGTCAGATTGTGGCGTTTAACGATGGGCCGAAAGTGGGCCATCGCCGCTTCCCGCGCCTGCAGCAGCGCGATAGTTAACGAATCATGCATCACATACCTCTGAAGTAAATCCCCAATCTGTTAATAAGTTAATAATTAGCGCTAATTCCCTCCGAAGGCAACCGGTTTCTGCCTCTGAAAAGTACCAGATGGTACAACTGCTTCTGTTATCTAATTGATTAATAATAATTAAAATACAAATCTGTAAATTTATTGTTAATCAGATCACAAAACATTCACTTCTGTTTGCCAAACATTCCCGCAAAGCATAAAAGATGATCATTAACATATTAATGAATTAACTGACTTCCCAAATCCGTAGCAGAGGAGTGGTAAATGAAAGGTACCATCTTCGCCGTGGCGCTTAACCACCGCAGCCAGCTCGACGCCTGGCGCGAAGCGTTTCAACAGGCCCCCTATAAAACGCCGCCGAAGACCGCGGTCTGGTTTATCAAACCGCGCAACACCGTTATCGGCGATGGCGAGAGCATTCCCTACCCGCAAGGCGAAACCGTGCAGAGTGGCGCCACCGTGGCGCTGATCGTCGGTAAAACCGCGCGCAAAGTCGCTGCAGAAGAGGCCGCGGCTTATATCGCCGGGTACGCGCTGGCGAACGACGTCAGCCTGCCGGAAGAGAGCTTCTATCGTCCGGCCATCAAAGCCAAATGCCGCGACGGCTTCTGTCCGCTTGGCGCACTCGCGCCGCTCAGCGATGTCGATAACCTGACCATCATCACCGAAATCAACGGTCGCGAGGCGGACAGCTGGACTACCGCCGATCTCCAGCGCTCCGCCGCCGAGCTGCTGAGCGCCCTGAGCGAATTCGCCACCCTCAATCCCGGCGATGCGATTCTGATCGGTACGCCCCACTCCTGCGTTACGCTGCGCCCCGGCGATCGCGTACGTATTCTCGCCGAGGGCTTCCCGGCGCTGGAAAACCCGGTGATTGATGAAGGAGAGCTGGTATGAGGCAAGCACGTATTGAGTGGCAGGGACAGCGGCACGATGTCCAGGTGAATGAACGTGGTCAGGTCCAGCTCGCCAACGGCAGTCTGCTTAAGGAAGGCGAGTTTCGTTGGCTGCCGCCCGCCGACGGCACCCTGTTCGCGCTGGGCCTGAACTACGCCGATCACGCCAGCGAGCTGGCGTTTACGCCGCCAACCGAACCGCTGGTGTTTATCAAAGCGCCCAACACCTTTATCGGCCATAGGCAAGAGTCGGTGCGCCCGGATAATGTCGAGTACATGCACTACGAGGCTGAACTGGTGGTGGTGATCGGCAAAACCGCGCGTAAGGTCGCCGAAGCCGACGCCATGGAGTACGTAGCCGGGTACACCGTCTGCAACGACTACGCCATCCGCGACTACCTGGAAAACTACTATCGCCCCAACCTGCGGGTCAAAAGCCGCGACACCCTGACGCCGATAGGCCCGTGGATCGTCAGCAAAGAGGCGATCCCCGATCCGCACAACCTGGCGCTGTGCACCTGGGTCAACGGCGAGCTGCGCCAGCAGGGCACTACCGCCGATCTGATCTTCAGCATTCCGTTCCTGATCGCTTACCTCAGCGAATTTATGACCCTGCAGCCGGGCGACATGATCGCCACCGGCACGCCGAAGGGGCTGTCGGACGTGGTGCCGGGCGATGAAGTGATCGTCGAAGTGGAAGGCGTCGGCCGTCTGGTCAACCACATCATTAGCCAGCAGGCATATGAGGAGAAGCTGTCATGAAAAAAATTAACCACTGGATCAACGGCAAAAACGTCGCCGCCGCGGAGTATTTCCATACCACTAACCCGGCCACCGGCGAAGTGCTGGCGGAGGTCGCCTCCGGCGGGGCTGACGAGGTGAATCAGGCGGTGGCGGCGGCAAAAGAGGCGTTTCCGAAATGGGCCAATCTGCCGATGAAAGAGCGCGCGCGTCTGATGCGCCGACTGGGCGATCTGATCGACCAGAACGTCCCGGAGATCGCCGCCATGGAGACCGCCGACACCGGCCTGCCGATCCACCAGACCAAAAACGTGCTGATCCCGCGCGCTTCGCACAACTTCGAATTCTTCGCCGAAGTGTGCCAGCAAATGAACGGTAAGACCTATCCGGTTGATGACAAGATGCTCAACTACACCCTCGTGCAGCCGGTCGGCGTCTGCGCGCTGGTGTCGCCGTGGAACGTGCCGTTTATGACCGCGACCTGGAAGGTGGCGCCGTGCCTGGCGCTGGGGAATACCGCGGTGCTGAAAATGTCCGAACTGTCGCCGCTAACCGCTGACCGTCTTGGCGAGCTGGCGCTGGAAGCGGGTATTCCGGCGGGCGTACTGAACGTGGTTCAGGGCTACGGCGCGACGGCGGGCGATGCGCTGGTACGCCACCATGACATACGCGCGGTATCGTTTACCGGCGGTACCGCTACCGGGCGCAACATCATGAAAAACGCCGGGCTGAAAAAGTACTCCATGGAGTTGGGCGGCAAATCGCCGGTGTTGATTTTCGAAGACGCCGATATTGAGCGCGCTCTCGACGCCGCGCTGTTCACCATTTTCTCGATCAACGGCGAACGCTGCACCGCCGGCTCGCGCATCTTCATTCAGCAGAGCATCTACCCCGAGTTCGTTAAACGCTTTGCCGAACGCGCGAATCGCCTGCGCGTCGGCGACCCTACCGACCCGAACACTCAGGTGGGCGCGCTGATTAGCCAGCAGCACTGGGAGAAAGTCTCCGGCTATATCCGCCTCGGCATTGAAGAAGGAGCGACCCTGCTGGCCGGCGGCGCGGATAAGCCCGCCGATCTGCCTGCCCATCTGAGAAACGGCAACTTCCTGCGGCCAACGGTGCTGGCGGACGTCGATAACCGCATGCGCGTGGCGCAGGAAGAGATTTTTGGCCCGGTAGCCTGTCTGCTGCCGTTTAAAGACGAGGCGGAAGGTCTGCGCCTGGCCAACGATGTGGAGTACGGCCTCGCCTCTTATATCTGGACCCAGGACGTCAGCAAAGTGCTGCGCCTGGCGCGCGGCATCGAAGCCGGAATGGTGTTCGTCAACACCCAGAACGTCCGCGACCTGCGTCAGCCGTTCGGCGGCGTGAAGGCCTCCGGTACCGGCCGCGAAGGCGGCGAATACAGCTTTGAAGTGTTCGCTGAAATGAAAAACGTCTGCATCTCGATGGGCGACCATCCGATCCCAAAATGGGGAGTCTGATATGGGAAAGTTAGCGTTAGCAGCAAAAATTACTCACGTACCGTCGATGTATCTCTCTGAACTGCCGGGTAAAAACCACGGCTGCCGCCAGGGAGCCATCGATGGGCATAAAGAAATCGGCAAGCGGTGTCGCGAGCTGGGTGTGGATACCATCATCGTCTTTGATACCCACTGGCTGGTCAACAGCGCCTACCACATCAACTGTGCCGACCATTTCCAGGGCGTCTACACCAGCAACGAGCTGCCGCATTTTATTCGCGACATGACCTATGACTATGACGGTAATCCGGAGCTCGGCCACCTGATCGCCGACGAAGCGGTCAAACTCGGGGTCCGCGCCAAAGCGCACAACATTCCAAGCCTGAAGCTGGAGTACGGCACCCTGGTGCCGATGCGCTACATGAACAGCGATAAGCATTTCAAAGTGGTCTCTATCTCGGCGTTCTGTACCGTCCATGACTTTGCCGACAGCCGCAAGCTGGGCGAAGCCATTCTTAAAGCGATTGAGAAATATGACGGCACCGTGGCGGTCTTTGCCAGCGGCTCGCTGTCGCACCGTTTTATCGACGACCAGCGCGCCGAAGAGGGAATGAACAGCTATACCCGCGAGTTCGATCACCAGATGGACGAACGGGTCGTGAAGCTGTGGCGCGAAGGCAAATTCAAAGAGTTCTGCACCATGCTGCCGGAGTACGCCGACTACTGCTTCGGTGAAGGCAATATGCACGACACGGTGATGCTGCTGGGCCTGCTGGGCTGGGACAAATACGACGGCAAAGTAGAGTTTATTACCGAACTCTTTGCCAGCTCCGGCACCGGTCAGGTCAACGCCGTCTTCCCGCTGCCGGAAACGGCGTAAGGAGCACGCAGAATGCCGCATTTTATCGCTGAATGTACCAACAACATCCGTGAGCAGGCTGATTTACCGGGTCTGTTCAGCAAAGTGAACGCCGCGCTGGCGGCAACCGGCATCTTTCCTATCGGCGGCATTCGCAGTCGCGCCATCTGGCTGGATACCTGGCAGATGGCCGATGGCCAGCATGACTACGCCTTCGTGCATATGACGCTAAAGATTGGTACCGGACGCAGCCTGGAGAGCCGTCAGGACGTGGGCGATATGCTGTTCACGCTGATCAAAGCCCATTTCGCCGCGCTGATGGAGAGCCGCTATCTGGCGCTGTCGTTTGAGATCGATGAACTGCACCCGACGCTGAACTACAAGCAGAACAACGTACACGCGTTGTTTAAATAGGTGCGGCCCGCCCCTCTCCCGGTGGGAGAGGGTGAAAACAAGTACTGCCACAAACCCCAGGCCGGCTAAGACGCCTCCGCGTCGCCACCCGGCGCAGCAGCACCGAATGACGTAACAGGAAGCAACTATGCTCGATAAACATACCCATACCCTGATCGCCCAGCGGCTGAACCAGGCGGAAAAACAGCGTGAACAGATCCGCGCTATTTCGCTGGATCACCCGACGATCACCATCGAAGACGCCTACGCGGTACAGCGCGAATGGGTAAATATGAAGATCGCCGAAGGCCGCGTGCTGAAAGGGCATAAAATCGGCCTGACCTCGAAAGCGATGCAGGCCAGTTCGCAAATCAGCGAACCGGACTACGGCGCGCTGCTGGACGATATGTTTTTCCACGACGGCGGCGATATTCCTACCGACCGCTTTATCGTCCCGCGTATCGAAGTCGAGCTGGCTTTCGTGCTGGCCAAACCGCTGCGCGGCCCCAACTGCACCCTGTTCGACGTCTACAACGCCACCGACTACGTGATCCCGGCGCTGGAGCTGATTGACGCTCGCTGCCACAACATCGACCCGGAAACCCAGCGCCCGCGCAAAGTCTTCGACACCATCTCCGATAACGCCGCCAACGCCGGGGTGATCCTCGGCGGCCGTCCGATTAAACCCGACGAGCTGGATCTGCGCTGGATCTCCGCCCTGCTCTATCGCAACGGCGTGATTGAAGAGACCGGCGTCGCCGCAGGGGTTCTGAATCACCCGGCCAACGGCGTGGCCTGGCTGGCGAACAAGCTGGCGCCTTACGACGTCCAGCTGGAAGCCGGGCAGATTATTCTCGGCGGCTCCTTTACGCGTCCGGTACCGGCGCGCAAAGGCGACACCTTCCACGTTGATTACGGCACCATGGGCGCGATTAGCTGCCGGTTCGTCTAGGAGGAATATGATGAATAACGCCTTTAAAGACGCCATAAAAGCGGGTCGACCGCAGATTGGCCTGTGGCTGGGACTGACCAGCAGCTACAGCGCTGAGCTGCTGGCCGGGGCCGGGTTCGACTGGCTGCTGATCGACGGCGAGCACGCGCCAAACAGCGTGCAGACGATACTGACCCAGCTGCAGGCGATCGCCCCTTATCCCAGCCAGCCGGTGGTGCGCCCCTCGTGGAACGACCCGGTGCAGATTAAACAGCTGCTGGATATCGGCGCGCAAACCCTGCTGGTACCCATGGTGCAGAACGCCGACGAAGCGCGGCTGGCGGTGAAAGCCACCCGCTATCCGCCCGCGGGTATTCGCGGCGTCGGCAGCGCCCTCGCCCGGGCCTCGCGCTGGAACCGCGTCCCGGATTATCTCCATCAGGCTAACGACGCGATGTGCGTGCTGGTGCAAATCGAAACTCGCGAAGCGCTCAGCAATCTGCCGCAGATCCTCGATGTCGAGGGCGTGGACGGCGTGTTTATCGGCCCGGCGGATTTGAGCGCCGACATGGGCTTCAGCGGCAACCCTCAGCACCCGGAAGTACAGGCCGCCATTGAGCACGCCATCGGGCAAATTCGCGCAGCGGGCAAAGCGCCGGGGATCCTGATGGCCAACGAACAGCTGGCGAAGCGTTACCTGCAGCTCGGCGCGCTGTTTGTCGCCGTCGGGGTCGATACCACCCTGCTGGCCCGCGGTGCGGAAGCGCTGGCGGCACGATTTGGCGCAGAAAAAACCGCCGAGGGTTCGTCAGGCGTCTATTAACGCCAGGTGGCGCAGCGCCACCCGGCAACCCGCAGTACCCTACAAAATTCCCATTAGAGGAAAATGATAATGAGCGATACATCATCTGCCATCCCGGAAAAGTTCGATCCGGCTAATCAGCACAAGCAGCTGACGGCGCAGCAGCAGTCGGTTATCAACAAGCTCTTTCGTCGCCTGATCGTGTTTTTGTTCGTGCTGTTTATCTTTTCGTTTTTAGATCGCATCAATATCGGCTTTGCCGGGCTGACCATGGGGCAGGATCTGGGCCTTAACGCCACCATGTTCGGCCTTGCCACCACCCTGTTTTACGCGACCTACGTCATTTTCGGCATTCCGAGCAACGTGATGCTCAGCATCGTCGGCGCCCGCCGCTGGATCGCCACCATCATGGTGCTGTGGGGCATCGCCTCCACCGCCACCATGTTCGCGACCGGGCCGAATAGCCTCTATATCCTGCGCATGCTGGTGGGGATCACCGAGGCCGGTTTTCTGCCCGGCATTCTGCTCTATCTGACCTACTGGTTCCCGGCCTTTTTCCGCGCCCGCGCCAACGCGCTGTTTATGATCGCGATGCCGGTGACCACCGCGCTGGGGTCGATTGTTTCAGGCTATATCTTGTCGATGGACGGCCTGTTGAACCTGCACGGCTGGCAGTGGCTGTTCCTGCTGGAAGGCTTCCCGTCGGTGCTGCTCGGTATTATGGTCTGGTTCTGGCTGGATGATTCGCCGTCGAAGGCCAAATGGCTGACCGCAGAAGATAAAAAATGCCTGCAGGAGATGATGGACAACGACCGCCTGACGCTGGTCCAGCCGGAAGGGGCGATCAGCCATCACGCCATGCAGCAGCGCAGCCTGTGGCGGGAAGTATTCACGCCGATCGTGCTGATGTACACCCTGGCCTACTTCTGCCTGACCAATACGCTCAGCGCGATCAGCATCTGGACGCCGCAGATCCTCAAAAGCTTTAACGAAAGCAGCAGCAATATCACCATCGGCCTGCTGGCGGCGATCCCGCAGATTTGTACCATTCTGGGAATGATCTACTGGAGCCGGCACTCCGATAAGCACCAGGAGCGTAAGCACCACACCGCCCTGCCGTTCCTGTTCGCCGCCGCAGGCTGGCTGCTGGCGTCGGCGACCGATCATAACCTGATCCAGCTGCTCGGGATCGTGATGGCTTCGACCGGATCGTTTAGCGCGATGGCCATTTTCTGGACCACGCCGGATCAGTCGATCAGTCTGCGCGCCAGAGCGATCGGTATCGCGGTGATCAACGCGACCGGCAATATCGGATCGGCGCTCAGCCCCTTTATGATCGGCTGGCTGAAGGATATTACCGGCAGCTTCAGCAGCGGCTTGTGGTTCGTCGCCGCCCTGCTGATCATTGGCGCAGTCATTATCTGGGCGATTCCGATGAAAGGATCGCGTCCGCGCGCGACGCCGTAAGGAGCCGCTATGTGCCAGAGTCCTGTTGCCAATATCGATATTAATAAAGAGTACGATGAGAGTCTGGGAACGGAGGAGGTACATTACCAATCCTTTGCCCGGATGGCGGAGTTTTTTGGCCGCGATATGCAGGCGCACCGTCACGACCAGTATTTTCAGATGCACTTTCTCGATACCGGGCAGATTGAGCTGCAGCTCGACGATCATCGCTATTCGGTGCAGGCGCCGCTGTTTGTCCTGACGCCACCCTCGGTGCCGCACGCTTTTATCACCGAGTCCGATAGCGACGGTCATGTGCTGACGGTGCGCGAGGATCTGGTCTGGCCGCTGCTGGAGGTGCTCTATCCCGGCACGCGGGAGGCTTTCGGTCTGCCGGGCATCTGCCTGTCGCTGGCCGATAAGCCCGAGGAGTTGGCGGCGCTGGCGCATTACTGGCGGCTGATTGAACGGGAATCGACGTCGCAGCTGCCGGGGCGGGAACATACCCTGACGCTGCTGGCGCAGGCGGTGTTCACCCTGCTGCTGCGCAACGCGAAACTTGACGATCATGCGGCCAGCGGGATACGCGGCGAGCTCAAGCTGTTCCAGCGGTTTAACCAGTTGATCGATAGCCACTACCACCAGCACTGGACGGTGCCGGATTACGCCAGCGAGCTGCATCTGACCGAATCAAGGCTAACCGATATCTGCCGCCGCTTCGCCAACCGGCCGCCCAAGCGGCTGATTTTCGACAGGCAGCTGCGCGAGGCCAAACGGCTGCTGCTATTTTCCGACAACGCGGTAAGCGAAATAGCCTGGCAGCTGGGCTTTAAAGATCCGGCCTATTTTGCCCGCTTTTTTAACCGCTTAGTCGGCTGCTCGCCGAGTGCCTATCGGGCGCAGAAAGTACCGGTGTCGTAAGATCTTTCCGGCGACGGCGCGGCGAGTTCGCAGCCGTCTGAGAGGCGGTAGCCCGGGCAAGGCGCGTCAAGCGCCGCCCCCGGGAGCAGAGCGTAGAGTCGCTGAATTTCCCGGAGGCGATGCTGCGCATCTGTCCGGGCTACAAATTCAAAACCCGCCCTGGCTTGTCGTCGGTTCACCGGAGAGCCAGGCCGGAAAATAGAAAAACCAACCCCCGATCACATAACCCAACCCCGCCTGAAAAGTACCGACCATTGACCTAAAAGTCTCTTCACGAAAGCCGCGTTAACCGCTTCAATTGAACAACAAAAACAAAACATAAATTTAACATCGCATTCCGATTAATACTGAAGAGGTCACCTATGAAACCTGAAAATTTCCGTGCAGACGCTAAACGCCCGTTAACTGGCGAAGAGTACCTGAAGAGCCTGCAGGACGGCCGCGAAATCTATATCTACGGCGAACGCGTTAAGGACGTGACCACCCACCCGGCGTTCCGCAACGCCGCCGCCTCCGTCGCCCAGATGTACGATGCGCTGCATAAACCCGAGCTGCAGGATACCCTGTGCTGGGGCACCGATACCGGCAGCGGCGGCTATACCCACAAGTTCTTCCGCGTCGCGAAAAGCGCCGACGATCTGCGCCAGCAGCGCGACGCCATCGCTGAATGGTCGCGTCTGAGCTACGGCTGGATGGGCCGTACCCCGGACTACAAAGCCGCATTCGGCTGCGCGCTCGGCGCAAACCCGGCGTTTTATGGTCAGTTTGAACAGAACGCCCATAACTGGTACACCCGCATCCAGGAAACCGGCCTCTACTTTAACCACGCCATCGTCAACCCGCCGATCGACCGCCATAAGCCAGCCGACGAAGTGAAAGACGTCTATATCAAGCTGGAGAAAGAGACCGATGCCGGGATCATCGTCAGCGGCGCGAAAGTGGTGGCCACCAACTCGGCGCTGACCCACTACAATATGATTGGCTTCGGCTCGGCGCAGGTGATGGGCGAAAACCCGGACTTCGCGCTGATGTTTGTCGCGCCGATGGATGCCGAAGGCGTTAAGCTTATCTCCCGCGCCTCCTATGAACTGGTCGCCGGAGCAACCGGATCGCCGTACGACTATCCGCTCTCCAGCCGCTTCGACGAAAACGATGCGATCCTGGTGATGGATAATGTGCTGATCCCATGGGAAAACGTGCTGATCTATCGCGACTTCGATCGCTGCCGCCGCTGGACGATGGAAGGCGGTTTCGCCCGCATGTATCCGCTGCAGGCCTGCGTGCGTCTGGCCGTGAAGCTCGACTTTATCACCGCCCTGCTCAAGCGCTCGCTGGAGTGCACCGGCACCCTGGAGTTCCGCGGCGTACAGGCGGATCTCGGCGAAGTGGTAGCCTGGCGCAATATGTTCTGGGCGCTGAGCGACTCGATGTGCGCCGAAGCCACGCCGTGGGTTAACGGCGCGTATCTGCCGGATCACGCCGCGCTGCAAACCTATCGCGTGATGGCGCCGATGGCCTACGCCAAAATCAAAAACATTATTGAACGCAACGTCACCAGCGGCCTGATCTATCTGCCGTCCAGCGCCCGCGATCTCAACAATCCGCAGATCAACGAATATCTGGCGAAATACGTGCGCGGATCGAACGGCATGGATCACGTCGAGCGTATCAAGATCCTCAAATTGATGTGGGACGCCATCGGCAGCGAGTTTGGTGGGCGTCACGAACTGTACGAAATCAACTACTCAGGTAGCCAGGATGAAATTCGCCTGCAGTGCCTGCGTCAGGCGCAGAGCTCCGGCAACATGGACAAAATGATGGCGATGGTGGATCGCTGCCTGTCCGAGTACGACCAGAACGGCTGGACGGTGCCGCATCTGCACAACAATACCGATATCAACATGCTGGATAAGCTGCTGAAGTAAGCGGCAGCGGGAGGTCACAATGCAATTAGATGAACAACGTCTGCGTTTTCGCGATGCCATGGCCAGCCTGTCGGCCGCCGTTAACGTCATCACCACCGAAGGCGAGGCGGGCCGCTGCGGTATCACCGCCACCGCGGTCTGTTCGGTGACCGATACGCCGCCGTCGGTGATGGTTTGCATCAACGCTAACAGCGCGATGAATCCGGTGTTTCAGGGCAACGGCAAGCTATGCATCAACGTGCTGAACCACGAGCAAGAGGAGATGGCGCGCCACTTCGCCGGCATGACCGGGATGACGATGGACGACCGTTTCGGCCTCAGCTGCTGGCAAAAAGGCGAGCTCGGCCAGCCGGTGCTAAAAGGCTCACTGGCGAGTCTCGAAGGCGAGATTAGCCAGGTACAGACCATCGGCAGCCACCTGGTCTATCTGGTAGAAATCAGGAATATAACCCTGAGCCAGCAGGGCCACGGGCTGATCTACTTTAAGCGCCGCTTCCATCCGGTGATGATGGAGATGGAGGTCGTGGCGTAGTTTTCTATATTTATTCGCCCCCTGATGATCTCGTCAGGGGGTTCATGCCATCTGCTGCGTTGGTTGACAACATAATTTCGCTACGCAATTTTTATTTGATTTGGCGAAAGGGATTTTCTCCACGTTTTACGATGTCAAAAAATTTTCCTACGGAAAACACGGTGTCGCCATCGTTCTCTATAAATACCGCATTGGTAAGCAACCGGGCGGCATCATCAAAATAATTCCAGTTCCAACCCCATCCGCTACCATAGCTTTCACCGATACGTATATTCTTAGTTTCAGATAAGTCACCAACTTCTATATAAATAGATTCTCCAACGTCAGACTTCCTGGGCATGCAATGATCGTAGGCCAGTAAATAGGGTGTAGTAAGTATCCCCTTTACCTCCAGCGAACCATCATTATACGCACCGTAAATTCCGTATTTAATATACGCATCCCCCTGTATTAATGTATGGCCATCACCGGAATACAGACAATCGCAGGTGACATCGTTGACGACTGAAAGAATACATCGGTCGAGGGCGATATCGCCTTCTACAGTGAGATTGCCATCAATCAGGATGCCGAATAGATCATTTTGCCATGTGATATCTTCAAGCTGTTTTTCATACCATTCTTCATCGAGGTTTTGTTTAATATGCAGGTTACCCTTGTACAATAAAAAGCAATCATCATCGTCGTAAAAATTTTCGGTAAATGCGTATTTACCTCTTGCCTCCTTGATAAGAACGATTTGCTTTTCGGGGATCGACTCTTCCTTCAAGGGGGACTTTAACGGTTCTTTCGAAGTCAGTGATTTAAAATGAGTGGTAATTCTGGCTGCTTTTTGTAGAAACGCCATTTCCTGCTCAGAATATTCAATAGTTCCTGTATCGAAGTTATTTTTCCAGTCCTGATACTCCTTTTGTTTCTTGATATCAGAAAAATCAGAGAAGTCGGGAAATTGCTGCAGACAAGTAAAAACGATTTTAAAAGCTTTTTCTTTTCGGCCCAATTTAAGTAAGATACGGACTTTAGTATCGAAAGCGTAAAAGTAATCAGGGCTGTCAATATAATTACAGCCAAGAGATATGGTTTCCAGCGCGCGTTCTAGTTCATCGGTACTATCGGAGTGTTCGTATGCATACCATGCTATATTGTTTGTCGCATAGCGGATCACTTCCTCATAAAACCGCCCCATATCAGTATAATGAAATATCGCACCCGCACTTATGGTATCAGCCATCAACGCCATACACTGTTTAGCCAGAGGCAGCGCTTTTCCCGACTCACCTAAATTAGAGTAAATCCACATCGCCTGATAATTTGCATACAGAAAGTCGTATTCCTGATCTTGATTTAGATTATATGAATTTATCCTTGCCAAATATTTCTTCAATGCTTCATCCGAAGCATCCCCTTCTTCCTGCTGTATAGCAAGCGCTTCTTTGATATAATTCTTTAACATTTTCGCATCCGTTCATAGTTTTTGATCGTCCAGGAATCTCATATTACAAACTCACTGCAAGCCATGCACTTATTATTTAATTTACAGCATTTTTGTTATAACCTATTGACGTGTCATATTATAAATCGCGATAAATAACCGAATCAATTAGGTTATATATTTGTATCGTTCTGTCTTATATTTTCAGTGTTTATATTCAAGAAATTAACTTCCCCCCCCGGGGGTGAATATCATTGAATGAAACCATGATGCAGACTGGAGAAAACGGTGCAGCATTGCTTATCCGTGAAGAATCCAATCTACTCCATCTTTTCCTGTGATCTCAATCACATAATTATCCCCTGTTAACTTCCCTCCCAACCGCTTACCCCGGCAAGTGACCGCTTAATCCCGAATATAACCACTCACAGATTTACCCATCTTTACGCGCGCGAAGTTCTGGCAAGATCGTCTCCAGCATAGCTAATCAATACCTCCACCAACCCTGACTCAAAACTAAACGGCTTCGGCCCATTATTCATCTCATTAACGCCAGGTTTTACTATGGATACTAAAAAGTTATTCAAGCACATACCCTGGGTGATTCTTGGAATCATCGGGGCATTTTGCCTCTCGGTCGTCGCTCTGCGCCGCGGTGAGCACGTCAGTGCGCTGTGGATCGTGGTAGCGTCGGTTTCCGTCTACCTCGTCGCCTACCGTTATTACAGCCTGTACATTGCGCAAAAGGTGATGAAGCTCGATCCTACGCGTTCGACGCCGGCGGTAATTAATAACGATGGCCTGAACTACGTTCCGACCAACCGCTACGTGCTGTTTGGCCACCACTTTGCCGCGATTGCCGGCGCCGGTCCGCTGGTGGGCCCGGTGCTCGCCGCGCAGATGGGCTATCTGCCGGGTACCCTGTGGCTGCTGGCGGGCGTCGTGCTGGCAGGCGCGGTACAGGACTTTATGGTGCTGTTTATCTCCTCGCGTCGTAACGGCGCCTCGCTGGGTGAGATGATCAAGCAGGAGATGGGTCCAGTACCGGGTTCCATCGCGCTGTTCGGCTGCTTCCTGATAATGATCATCATCCTCGCGGTGCTGGCGTTAATCGTGGTTAAAGCGCTGGCGGAAAGCCCATGGGGCGTGTTCACCGTCTGCTCGACCGTGCCAATTGCCCTGTTTATGGGGATCTACATGCGCTTCCTGCGCCCGGGTCGGGTAGGCGAAGTGTCGGTTATCGGCATCGTTCTGCTGGTGGCGTCTATTTACTTCGGCGGCGTGATTGCCCACGACCCTTACTGGGGCCCGGCGCTGACCTTTAAAGACACCACTATTACCTTTACCCTGATTGGCTACGCGTTTATCTCGGCTCTGCTGCCGGTATGGTTGATTCTGGCGCCGCGCGACTACCTGGCGACCTTCCTGAAAATCGGCGTAATCGTTGGCCTGGCGCTGGGTATCGTGATCCTTAACCCTGACCTGAAAATGCCGGCGGTGACCCAGTACATTGACGGTACCGGTCCGCTGTGGAAAGGCGCGCTGTTCCCGTTCCTGTTTATCACTATTGCCTGCGGCGCGGTCTCCGGCTTCCACGCCCTGATCGCTTCCGGCACCACGCCGAAGCTGCTGGCTAACGAAACCGACGCCCGTTTTATCGGCTACGGCGCGATGCTGATGGAGTCCTTCGTGGCGGTGATGGCGCTGGTGGCGGCATCAATTATCGAACCGGGTCTCTACTTCGCGATGAACACCCCGCCGGCGGGTCTGGGCATCACCATGCCGAACCTGCACGAAATGGGCGGTGAAAACGCCGCGCTGATTGCCGCCCAACTGAGGGATGTCACCGCTCACGCGGCAGCGACCGTCAGCTCCTGGGGCTTCGTGATCTCTCCTGAACAAATCCTGCAAACCGCGAAAGATATCGGCGAACCGTCGGTCCTGAACCGCGCAGGCGGCGCGCCGACGCTGGCCGTGGGTATCGCTCACGTGTTCCACAAAATCATCCCGATGGCGGATATGGGCTTCTGGTACCACTTCGGTATTCTGTTTGAAGCGCTGTTTATCCTCACCGCACTGGATGCCGGTACCCGCGCAGGCCGCTTTATGCTACAGGACCTGCTGGGCAACTTTGTACCGTTCCTCAAGAAAACCGACTCGCTGGTAGCAGGCATTATCGGTACTGCGGGCTGCGTTGGTCTGTGGGGCTACCTGCTGTATCAGGGCGTGGTCGACCCGCTGGGCGGCGTGAAGAGCCTGTGGCCGCTGTTCGGCATCTCTAACCAGATGCTGGCCGCCGTGGCGCTGGTGCTCGGTACCGTGGTGCTGGTCAAAATGCAGCGCACCAAATATATCTGGGTCACCGTGATCCCGGCTGCATGGCTGCTGCTGTGCACCACCTGGGCGTTGGGCCTGAAACTGTTCAGCACCAACCCGCAGATGGAAGGCTTCTTCTTCATGGCTCAGCAGTACAAAGAGAAGATCGCTTCCGGCGGCGAACTGACCGCACAGCAGATTGCCAACATGAACCATATCGTGGTGAATAACTACACCAACGCCGGTCTGAGCATTCTGTTCCTTGTCGTGGTCTACAGCATCATTTTCTACGGCATCAAAACCTGGCTCAACGTACGCAACAATAAAGTGCGTACCGACAAAGAGACACCGTACGTACCGGTACCGGAAGGCGGCGTGAAGACCTCTTCACGTCACTAACCCCTAATGCCGGATGGCGCTACGCTTACCCGGCCTACACAAGCGAATGTTTGTAGGCCGGATAAGGCGCTAGCCGCCATCCGGCTTTATTCGTTCTCTGGAAAGCATAATGTTTGGTAACTTAGGTCAGGCAAAAAAATATCTCGGTCAGGCAGCGAAAATGCTGATTGGCATTCCGGATTACGATAATTACGTCGAGCATATGCAGACCAATCATCCGGACCAGCCGTACATGACCTATGATGAATTCTTTCGCGAACGCCAGCAGGCCCGCTACGGCGGCGACGGCAAAGGCGGCGTGCGCTGCTGCTAATGGAGGCAAATATGGCACCGATTGCAGTTACCCTATTAACCGGTTTTCTTGGCGCCGGTAAAACCACTCTACTGCGCCATATCCTGAACGAACGGCACGGCTTTAAAATTGCCGTTATCGAAAACGAATTTGGCGAAGTCGCCGTCGATGACCAGCTTATCGGCGACCGCGCGACGCAGATTAAAACCCTGACCAACGGCTGTATCTGCTGTACCCGCTCCAACGAACTGGAAGACGCTCTGCTCGATCTTCTCGACAGCCGCGATCGCGGAGAAATTGATTTTGACCGACTGGTGATTGAGTGTACCGGCATGGCCGATCCCGGCCCGATTATTCAGACCTTCTTCTCTCATGATGTACTGTGCGAACGTTACCTGCTGGATGGGGTGATTGCGCTGGTTGATGCGGCACATGCTGACCAGCAGATGAACCAGTTCACCATTGCCCAGTCGCAGGTGGGGTACGCCGATCGTATCCTGCTCACCAAAACCGACGTGGCGGGCGACAGCGACAAGCTCCGCGAGCGGCTGACGCGCATCAACGTCCGCGCGCCCATTTACCGCGTCATCCACGGCGATATCGACCTGAATCTGCTGTTTAACACCAGCGGTTTTATGCTGGAGGAGAACGTGGTTAGCAGCAAACCGCGCTTCCACTTTATGGCCGACAAGCAGAACGACGTATCGTCAATCGTAGTGGAACTGGATTATCCGGTAGATATCAGCGAAGTCTCCAGGGTGATGGAAAATCTGCTGCTCACTTTTGCCGAACAGCTGATGCGCTATAAAGGGATGCTGTGGATCGACGGCGAACCGAATCGCCTGCTGTTTCAGGGCGTTCAGCGCCTCTACAGCGCCGACTGGGACCGACCATGGGGCGATGAGCGGCCTCACAGTACCCTCGTCTTTATCGGCATCAATCTACCGGAAAAAGAAATTCGCGCGGCGTTTGCCAGCTTGCGCAAATAGCCGCATGGACGGTTCCCTCTCCCCTTGGGGGAGAGGGTCAGGATGAGCGAAGGAGGCGCAAAATTACCCTTCCCCTCCCTCTTTCTGAGGAAGAAACCCTCGCCAATCGATGTCTTCCGGGAGGGCCATTAGTCCGGTGGGGGAGTCAGAGCATCTGCGCGCTCGGTTGCTTAGCGGCGAACCACCACCAGCTTCTGATTCACAAACTCTTTAATCCCAAGATCGGAAAGCTCGCGGCCGAACCCGGAGCGCTTAACGCCGCCAAACGGCAGCTCCGGCGCGGTATCGGTTAACCAGTTGATATAGACCATCCCGGTTTCAATCCGCGAAGCCATGCGTTTCGCCCTGTCGATATCCTGGCTGAACACGGCTCCGCCGAGGCCGTAATGCGAATCGTTGGCCAGTTTCACCGCTTCATCGTCATCTTTCACCACGTAGATTTGCGCGACCGGACCGAAGAACTCTTCAAAATAAGCCGGATTATCGCGGGTAATGCCGGTCAGTATGGTGGGCTCGAAAAAGCTGCCTTCTCGCTGCGCAGGTTTGCCGCCCAGATGCAGTTTCGCGCCATTTTTCACCGCCTCGTCCACCTGTTTGGTCAACGTTTCCAGCGCGTCTTTTGAGGAGAGCGGGCCCAGCGTGGTACTTTCGTCCAGCGGATCGCCAATTTTCACCTCGCGGAAGGCTTGTGTAAACTGGCTGAGGAAAGCGTCGGCAATTTTTTCATGCAGGATAAAACGTTTCGCCGCGGTGCACACCTGCCCGGCATTATTGAGCCGCGCCTGCACGCCGGTCTTCACCGCTTTCTCCAGATCGGCATCGTCGAGAACGACAAATACATCGTTGCCGCCCAGTTCAAGCGTCGCTTTCTTAATGTGTTTAGCCGCCTGCGCCGCTACCACGCCACCGGCTTTTTCCGAGCCGGTCAGGGCCGCACCCTGTACGCGATCGTCGGCGATAATCTTCGCTACCTGATCCTGAGAAATGAACAGGTTAGTCCATGCGCCCTCTGGCGCGCCGGCCTCACGAACCAGCTGAGCGAAGGTTTCCGCACAGTGCGGGACGATGCTGGCATGTTTGGCGATCACCGGGTTCCCTGCCGCCAGGTTCGGCGCCAGCACGCGCATCAGCTGATAATAAGGGAAGTTCCACGGCTCTACCGCCATCAGTACGCCGATGGGATGGTGTTCGACCCAGGCTTCACCCAGTTCTGACGGATATTTTACCGGCGCCAGAAACTGTTTTGCGTTATCGGCGTAGTAGCGGGCAATTTGCGCGCACAGTTTGACCTCACCGCGGCTTTGCTCGATAAGCTTACCCATCTCCTGGCTGGCGATTTTGGCCAGCTCTTCAACCCGGCTGTCGATCAGGTCCGCCAGCTTGTGCAGGATCGGTAGCCGTTGGTCAATATTTCCCTTGGCCCACTGCGAATGATAAAGCGCATCCGCCTTTTGCAGCGCCGCTTCCACGTCAGCATCGCTGTGTGCCGGATACGCTTTGATAAGCTGATTATTGGCAGGATTCACCGTCTGATAAGCCATATCGCATGTCTCCTTGTTATCGCTGTTAACGCAGTCATAAATACCGCACAGGTTATTAAGGGTAGTCGAGATAGCTGAGGATGCGCTCCGGATCAGGTAGATACGGAATTTTCCAGGAATGAAATGGTGAACGCCTGGAGGGCTAAACGGCTCCAGCTGCCCCCCGGCGCATCAGGGGCCTAATGATGCCTGACCGCAAGCGCCGCCTCCGGCAAACCGGTAATTCTTAGCACCGTCTCCAACGCCATACCTTCGGCGAGCATCGTTTGGGCGATACGCAGCGCTTCGGCGCGCTGCCCCTCTTCAACCCCCTCCAGACGACCTTTCTCAAGGCCTTCCCGCTTCCCCTGCCTGCGCCCTACTTCACGTAACCTTTCGGCGATAGTCATTAGCTTCTCCTTGTGCTGCGGTACCCGCTGGGCCACTTCGCGGATGAACTTACCTAACCGAAGCGCTTTGCCCGAGTGAATCAGATAATTAAACAGCGTTTTCAGCTGCCTGTCATTAGCGTATCCATTAAGCAAAATGGCCGTCAGATGCTCCACAATACCCAGCAGATCGCGCTGACGAATATGTTTTTGCATCAGCTCCAGCAGGGCGACTCTTCGATGCTGCACAATTTCGTCATCAGGTACGACGGTAATATCCACCAGCGGAAATAGTCCGGTATAAAGCTGTTTTGCCAGGGCTGGGTCGGCGAACATGTCAAGCCAGGATAACGACCAGGGGTATGGCGTGGCGACGCCATGATAAAACAGTATCGGGATCACCAGCGGCAGCGTTTTATGCCCGTTATCCAGATGGCGCTGCATCGCGGCAATAGCATAACGCATGAGTCTGAAGGCCATAAACGCATCCGGGGAGCTTTGATGTTCGATGACCACATAGATATAGCCTTCTCCCGCGGCAGTTTTCAGCGCCCACAGAACATCGGAGTAGTAAGCCCGCAGGTTCTCTTCAATAAAGCTACCGGACGCAAGCGTTAACGTATCCAGGTCGCACATTTTTCGTAGCGCTGGCGGCAGATGGATATCAAGGAAGTCCCGCGCGGTGTCAGCATGACGTAGAAACTGTTTGAATACCGCATCGTGCGGCGTGGACGTAGTACCCTTTTCCATGGCTATCCGCCTGCGTAAGAAATCCTGCCGCCACTCTACTGCGCCCTGTTTCTCACCACACGCCCTGCTGTTGGTCTTTACGAGCCGCGACGAAAGCTATTTTTCTTCGGCTGCAAGCAAAACATTTTTGTCCAACGCGACTCGCAGTTTTCCCACCGGCTGATGGCATGTTATAAACAGCTATTCCCTTCAGCTCAGGAGCCAGCCGTGAGCCATACGCGCGACATTCAGCAAACTTTCTGGCGTAACGAACAGCTTCCCTGGCTGGAGCTGCGCAGCACATGGCTTAGCCGCCAGGCCTATAAACGGCATCGTCATCCGCAGCTCTCCATTGGGGCGATTATCGAGGGGGAAACGCGCTGTATCTGCAGCGGGCAGGAGTATCTGCTGCGCCCTGGCGACCTGATTATTATCCCCGCGCAGGCACCCCACAGCTGTAATCCGCGCGACGGCCAGCCGCGCAGCTACCATATGCTCTATCTCGAGCTAAGCTGGTGCTGGCAACAGCTGACAGACGGTGTGCATCAGGCAAGGTTGATCACATCATCGCCCGTCATTTGCGATGCCGGGCTCTTTGCGCAGTATCTGCAGATCGTGGAGCAGATGAGGCAGCAGCAGACCATGCAGCTCCCTGCAAGCGTCGCTCGTCTGGTTCATACTCTACCGCTGCGCCCGCATGCGCCTCAGGCGCTAAGCGAGACCAGCGCCCGTCTTTTCAGCCGCCTGGCAACCGATCTGCAGGCTCCGCCGACGCTGGATAGCCTCGCCGACGAGTTTGCTCTACGTAAAGAGACGCTGATCCGCACCTTCAAGCAGGAGACCGGCCTGACGCCCGCCAGTTTTATCAATATCGCGCGTATTGAATTCGCTAAAACGCGCCTGCGCGCAGGGGATAATATTGCCGATGTGGGCTACCAGGCCGGGTTTGCCGATCAGAGTCACTTTCATAAAACCTTTGTCAGCTATACCGCTGCCACGCCGCGCCAGTATGCGCAGTCCCGATCAATAACAGACAATAATTAGCGTTCACGCTGGCGTAGGGTGACCTCAGGTTACTACTGAGGTTGCTATGGACATACTCGCTACGCTCTTTCCCTCCGCCTTCCCCGCGCTGGCGCTTTCTCATTTTGTCGCCCTGCTGAGCCCCGGGCCGGATTTTTTTCTGCTGGTGGGCTACGCCATCCGCTATCGCCTGCGCGGCAGCGTCGGCCTGTGTATCGGCATTGCCGCCGGAAACGGTCTGTATATTATTCTGGCGGTAATCGGCTGGGGGATCCTGCGCCACGCGCCGCTGCTGTTTACGGTGATTGAGCTGCTGGGCGCGGCGTATTTACTGTGGATTGGCAGCCTGCTGATAAGAAGCCGTCCGACTACGCTGGCGCTGGATGGCGCCTCGGCTTCGCGCCCGTCGCTGGTGAAACAGCTTTTTCTCGGGCTGGGTTCTTCACTGCTCAATCCGAAAAACGCCCTGTTCTACCTCGCGCTGATGACCTCCCTGTTGGGACCGAACGTCACGCTGGTGCAGCAGGCCGTCAGCGGGGCATGGATGACCAGCGTGGTGTTGATATGGGATCTGTTGCTGGTTACGCTGATTGCGCTACCGTCGGTGCAGCGCCGCCTTTCCGCCGTCGTCTGGCGAGTCGAGCGCACGGCCGGCACCATCCTGATGGCTTTTGGCGGCTGGATTGTCTGGCAATTTATTTTTAATTAATATTGTCGACGCCACAATAAGGACATAGCCTCGTTATTCTCTGTACCAGAATAAACGAGGCTCGATTCTATTTCTCTATTAAGCAATATTTATTCCGGGCTTTTTGCCGTCAACATATCCATCGGCACAAATACCCACTGCTGCGCTTCCGAGCCATTAAATTCGTAAAGTATAATCGGATTCCCCTGGTGCGTGCCGCGGTTGACGCTGTCAATAACAAAGCTCGGGTTTTGTTTGCTTTTAATAAAGCGACGTGAGCTGACTAAATCCCACCGCTGTGTCGCTTTACTCCCCCGCGCCTGGAGTTCAATCGCTGCGCCTGAACCCATTTGATCCCCGTGGATACCCAGCAGCAGCTCCTCGCTGGCGGCCAGAGCGATCTCGCCGGTCCTGTCATCAACCGTCCACAGAATTTTATTTAGCGGTGAGGACATCGGTAATATAACGGCCCGAGCCCCGGTTTGCTGATCGCTAATACCTAATACCATGTCTTTTTTTGCTGCATATTTAAATATACCAATCATGCTCAACTCCTTTTATAAAAGATTAGTAGTAAGAGAAAGTGATTACCGTTCTCCTTGAAATAAACAATGCCTTATTTATCCTTAACCATAATGTGATAATGGTCACTTATTAATAATTAATTTAAGAAAAACCTTATATAACATATATATTGTGAATGCATTTAACTTTAAATATTTAAAAATGGAACTTAAGCTACGAAAATTAAATTAACCCTCATCATCGCTATCGACGTGAAAAAAGAATCCGCATGCCCAGGAAGTCAAATAGCGAAGATTTTACGCATTAGCCGTCAGGCTATATGCTTAGACCTATGGAAAAACTCGCTGAACTGAAACGCGCCAAGCTGCTGGCGCTCTCGCTGCTGTTGATTGCAGTCGCCATTTTTATCACTACCCTCGTGCTGCCGCCGACGCCATGGGTCGGTGCGCTAAAGGCTATTTCCGAAGCGGCGATGGTGGGCGCGCTGGCGGACTGGTTCGCGGTGGTTGCGCTGTTTCGCCGCATTCCGCTGCCGTTCGTGTCGCGACATACGGCAATTATCCCGCGTAATAAAGACCGAATTGCCGACAATCTCGGCTATTTCGTGCAAGAAAAATTTCTCGACACGCCCTCGCTGGTCGCGCTGATCCGCCGCTACGAACCGGCGCTGATGCTCGGCAACTGGTTCAGCCAGCCGGAAAACGCGCGTCGGGTCGGCCAGCATCTGCTGCAGGTGATGAGCGGCTTTCTGGAGCTTACCGACGACGCGCGCATTCAGCGCCTGCTGCGTCGTGCGGTGCATAAAGCGATTGATAAGGTCGATTTAACCCAAACCAGCGCCATGATGCTGGAAGGATTGACGCGCGATAACCGCCATCAGAAGCTGCTGGATTCGCTAATTAGCCAGCTGATCGCCCTGCTCCAGCGCGACAGCTCGCGGGCATTTATTGCCCGCGGTATCGTGCACTGGCTGGAGACCGAGCATCCGCTTAAAGCCAGGCTACTGCCTACCGAATGGCTGGGCGAGCACAGCGCTGAAATGGTTACCGATGCGGTTAACACGCTGCTCGACGAAGTCAGTCAGGATCGCGCTCATCAGATCCGCCAGGCCTTCGATCGCGCGGCGCTTAAGCTGATCGATAACCTGAAGTCCGATCCGCAGATGGCGGAAAAAGCGGACAGTATCAAAGCGTATCTGAAAAATGATGAGACGTTTAACCGCTATCTGGGCGAAGTGTGGGCCGACCTGCGCGGTTGGGTCAAAAACGACGTCAATAGCGAGGATTCACGCATTAAACAGCGCATTGCCGAAGCCGGGCAGTGGTTTGGCGAAACGCTGCTCCACGATGAGGCGCTGCGCGAATCGCTGAACGAACATCTCGAGCAGGCGGCGCACCGGGTGGCACCGGAGTTTGCCACCTTCCTGACGCGCCATATCAGCGATACGGTCAAAAGCTGGGATTCCCGCGATATGTCGCGGCAAATCGAACTGAATATCGGGAAGGATCTGCAGTTTATCCGTATTAACGGCACGCTGGTTGGCGGCACCATCGGTCTGCTGCTGTGGCTGTTTTCACAAATTCCGTCGCTGCTGCATTTACATATTTAATTCAACTTTTTGTTTTAAAAGTATTTCTTCCATAAATATATATTAACCACTAAAAAAGCAGGGATTTTTAAGTTGATCCTAAATTTATTGCAGTGTGAAGTGCTGAAACAGCGGGCACCGGCTAAGCGCGTACCGCTGTTTTAACACGCAAGCTCAGGATAGATTCGCCCCTTTCCGATCGTCGTTGCGTAGAGACTCAACAAGGAGCCCACCGATGTTGCAATGGATGACCCGTTTTTTCGCCCGCCATTCCGCCACGCTGTTCTTTCCGGCGGCGCTGATCCTGTATGACTTTGCCGCCTATCTGACCACCGACCTTATTCAACCGGGGATTATCCACGTTGTGCGCGATTTTGACGCCGACGTGGCGCTGGCTCCCGCCTCGGTCAGTCTGTATATGGCCGGTGGCATGGCGCTACAGTGGCTGCTCGGGCCGCTCTCCGATCGTATCGGCCGCCGTCCGGTGCTGCTCACCGGCGCGCTGATCTTTACCCTGGCCTGCGTAGCGACCCTGTTCACCACCTCAATGGAGCAGTTCCTCGCGGCGCGCTTTGTTCAGGGCACCAGCATCTGCTTTATCGCCACGGTCGGCTACGTCACCGTGCAGGAGGCATTTGGCCAGACAAAAGCCATTAAGCTGATGGCGATTATTACCTCGATCGTGCTGATCGCGCCGATCATTGGTCCGCTTTCCGGCGCCGCGTTGATGCATTTCGTGCACTGGAAGGTGCTGTTCGGGATCATTGCGGCGATGGGGTTTATTGCCTGGCTGGGTCTGCTGCTGAACATGCCGGAAACCGTCCGGCGCGGCGACGTTCCCTTCAGCGCCAGCGGCGTACTGCGCGATTTTCGCGATGTCTTCCGCAACCGCATTTTCCTGTTCGGCGCCGCCACGCTCTCGCTCAGCTATATACCGCTGATGAGCTGGGTTGCGGTCTCGCCGGTTATCCTGATTGACGACGGCGGACTGACCACCGCCGAGTTTGCCTGGACCCAGGTACCGGTCTTCAGCGCAGTGATTATTGCCAACCTGTCGGTAGCGCGCTGGGTCAAAGACCCTACCCGCCCGCGCTTTATCTGGCGCGCGGTGCCCATCCAGATGACCGGGCTGGCGATCCTGATCCTCGGCAACCTGCTGTGGCCGCACGTCTGGCTGTGGTCGGTGATCGGCACCTGCTTTTACGCTTTCGGCATTGGCCTGATCTTCCCGACGCTGTTCCGCTTTACCCTGTTTTCCAACGATCTGCCAAAGGGCACCGTTTCCGCGTCGCTGAATATCGTGATCCTCAGCGTCAGCGCACTTTCTATCGAAGCGGCGCGCTGGCTGTGGTTTAACGGCGGCAGGCTGCCGTTCCATCTGCTGGGGGTAACGGCAGGGATCGCGGCCGCGTGCTGTCTGGCGGGGCTGTTAAGCCGGATACGCCAGCGTCCCGAAGCCATGCTGGCACAGCAGGAGTAGCGAAAGGCGCTACTCCACGGTCCAGGCTTCGCTAAAGCTCTCGTCGGCGAACAGCTCCGTCAGGCCGCTGATCTGTTTCAGACGCAGCACCTCATCAGCATCCATACCGAGCTCTTCGCCGATGCGCCGATCGTCCCAGCCCTGACGATGTAAATCGCGGACGATATCGGACATCGCCGCGATCTGGTGTTTACCCCTGGCGCGATTATGGCGAATAGTGGCGGCGATACGCTCTTTCTGCCCCTCGCGCTCAGCATTGATAAGCGTCACCGGGAGATAACCATGCAGACGCCGGCTCAGCTCCGGGCGGCTCTTCCCAATCAGGTGGCGATGAAAACCATCCACCACCAGGTGCCGTCGCTGCTGGCGAGCCACCACTACCGGTTGGGTAAAACCATCCAGTTCGATAGATCGTTCCAGAAGCTTTTTTTCCACCGTCGCCATCACGTTAGGATTGTAGTCATTCGCCTCAACCGTTTTGGCTTCAACCCACAGCACGCAGTCCACCGGCTCGCGGCAGAACGGGCTGTGCTGGTGGATCAGGCTCTTCAGCTCGTTAATCGCTTTGATTTTCAGGTCAACATCGTCAAACGACTCGAGATATTCAATCACTGTCTTAGCCACATCCGGTGACATCAGAGCGTCCTCCACTCTTTACGTTTGTTACTCATCAGTCGACAGTAGCGCTCATAGTGCTTAGGCTGCGTCGGGCTGAACGACAGCATCCGGCACCAGAAATCGTTTTTCAGCAGCGTCTTACAGATGCGGCGCCATGAAGGGATATCGCGATAGCCGAGATCTTTTTCCTGCTCATCGGGGATATCGTCGGGAAACCCGCGGGTCTGGTACCAGTGCAGATAAATAGCGATTTTATTACGGTAATGCTCGGCGGTTTTTTCCGGCATGCTGTCGAGCAGAAAGAGCGCGTACTCGCGCCAGCTAAAATGCGCCGGTTTGCGGATTTTGGTCTTCAGCGCAAAGTAGTCGCCGCTGGCGTTGGCATAAATCGCACCGCTGTGCGCGCCGCATACGCGTCGGCACATCCGCTCCCAGGTCTCCGGCTCAAGAATGTGATACAGCCACAGCCCGCGCCGCTGCTCGGGGCCGAAGGGTTCGCAGACGCGCATATTTTTTAGCGGCACCCCGGCGCGATGCATCAGGTCATAAAGCGGGTTGTAGGGGAGTCGTGACTTATGATTAAAGATCCAAATGTCGCGGGTCCGCCAGTCATAAAGGGGATAGCAGGTATAGCTGAATCCCTCCGGCGAGGCGGTCGTCCACGGCTTATCGTCCTCAAAGCGCAGTTTGGTCTGCGAGGTAAGCGCCATGTAGCGATGCAGCGACTCGTCGGTGCGGATGCCGATAAGCGAAGCAAGACTTCTCCCCGCGGCCAGCCAGTGGGAAAAGGCCGGAATAAACGCTTCAAAGGTCATTTCCGGCTGATAAAAAGGAAAAAAACCGGCATCGGTGATGGCATCCTCGGGCGGCTGCCTGACCCATTCAACCCCGGCCCGCCAGGCGACCCATTCAGGCTCATGCTGCGATACGCCGCTCACCGTCGTCATCGGCAGCGCCACCCAATAGAAGCGGCTCACTACATCCTGATAGCGCTCTTTCATATTTTGCACGTGCTGGATGGTTAATAAATACTGCGCCTCCCAGTCCACGAACAGCACCGCAAATTTTTTCCCTTTTTTACGCGCAACGGCTGCCGCCAGATGAAATAATACCGTTGAATCTTTACCGCCGGAAAAAGATAAACAGACCTGCTCGAAGGTATCAAATACCCAATCCAGGCGCATCAGAGCAGCGTCAAAAACATTCATATCCAGTTTTACGCGTTTCATCCTTCACCCCTGATAAATGAATCGCCGTCAGAATGTACTTATAGAAAAAATCCGTAAGCCAGATAACCTGAAAACAGGTCTATAGATTATTCATCCAGATACCGCATGCTGAAAAAAGGCGAGCGCAACTAAATGTTATTCACACCATGAAAAACATGTTATCTCATTTAAATTCATGAAGTTATGAGAATCGCTCTTATTGTCTTCATTTTAACGAGAATACTGTGATCTCAGTCACAATTAGCTCCTGAGCGATTTAATCAACCTCCTTCGTTGTGGCCAAAAACATCACGCCATATCACAACTGACTCCCCGCGATCGGATATAATCAGCAGCCCTGTTTAACCGTAACAATATTGATTAAGGAACGCTATGAGCGATATAGATCTCAGCCCGCCGCAACGCGATCTGCTACGCGAAAAGCTGTATAAATACTGCCAGGAGAATTTTGAACTGGAACTGGAGCAATTTGACGCGGAATTTTTTGTCGACTTTATCGCGAAAGAGCTGGGTCCAATGTTTTATAACGCCGGGATTGATGCAGCCATCGCCACCCACCTTGCATGGAGCGATCGAATTCAGGAAGAGATGGATCTGAAAAAAGTCTATTAGCGGAAGATCAATAAATACCCATACAAAATGTGGCTATAATGCGACCTCTTTCATCATCTCCCGTGTACGGGGAAGGAAAACCATGTCGCTTATCACCGATCTACCCGCCATTTTTGACCACTTCTCTTCAGCCCGCCAGCAGGGTTTCCTCACGGTCATGGAGCTTAAAGAGCAAAATATTCCGCTGGTTGGCACCTACTGCACCTTTATGCCGCAGGAGATCCCGTTGGCCGCGGGCGCGGTGGTGGTGTCGCTGTGTTCCACCTCCGACGAGACGATTGAAGAGGCCGAAAAGGATCTGCCGCGCAACCTCTGCCCGCTGATAAAAAGCAGCTACGGTTTTGGCAAGACCGACAAATGCCCCTACTTCTACTTTTCCGACCTCGTGGTGGGCGAAACCACCTGCGATGGCAAAAAGAAAATGTATGAATACATGGCTGAATTCAAAGCCGTGCACGTGATGCAGCTGCCGAACAGCGCCAGCGATGATGCCTCGCGAGCGCTGTGGAAAGCGGAAATCCTGCGCCTGCAAAAGGCGGTGGAAGATCGCTTTGGTACGCCGATCACCGAAGCCGCCCTGCGCGACGCGATTATCCTCAAGAACCGCGAAAGGCGGGCGCTGGCGAACTTTTATCGCGTCGGCCAGCTCAATCCGCCCGCGCTCAGCGGTAGCGATATTTTAAAAGTGGTCTACGGTGCGACCTTTCGCTTCGATAAAGCGGCGCTAATCGATGAACTCAACGGCATGGCCGATCGGGTGCGTCTGCAGTGGCAAGAGGGGAAACGGCTGGAGGCGCGGCCGCGTATTCTGATCACCGGCTGCCCAATCGGCGGGGCGGCGGAAAAAGTGGTGAAGGCCATTGAAGACAACGGCGGCTGGGTGGTCGGTTTTGAAAACTGCACCGGCGCGAAAGCCACCGAGCGCTGCGTGGAGGAGACTGGCGACGTTTACGACGCCCTGACCGATAAGTATCTCGCTATCGGCTGCTCCTGCATCTCGCCGAACGACCAGCGCCTGGATCTGCTCAGCCAGATGGTGGACGAGTATCAGGCAGACGGCGTGGTGGATGTTATTTTGCAGGCCTGCCATACCTATGCGGTGGAATCGCTGGCGATAAAACGCCACGTGCGCCAGCAGCACAACATCCCCTACATCGCCATTGAGACCGACTATTCGACGGCGGATATCGGTCAGCTCAGCACCCGCGTGGCGGCCTTCATTGAGATGCTTTAGGAGCGCGCGTGACAGTTACCGTAGGGATTGATTCCGGATCGACCGCCACCAAAGGCATCCTGCTCGACGACGGCGTGATTCAGCGCCGCTTTCTCTGCCCGACGCCGTTTCGCCCCGCCGACGCCATCGTTGAGGCGTGGGAAACGCTCCGCGCTGGGCTAAGCGAGCCCCCCTTTTTAACCTTAACCGGCTACGGACGCCAGCTGGTGGATTTCGCCGATAAGCAGGTCACCGAGATCTCGTGCCACGGACTCGGCGCACGCCTGCTGGCCCCGCATACTCGCTCGGTCATCGATATCGGCGGCCAGGACAGTAAGGTTATCCAGCTTGACGAGGCGGGTAATCTGACTGATTTCCTGATGAATGATAAATGCGCGGCGGGCACCGGGCGCTTCCTGGAGGTGATTTCGCGTACGCTGGGGGCCAGCGTCGAGCAGCTCGACAGCATCACCGATGGTATTGAGCCCCATGCGATTACCAGCATGTGTACGGTATTTGCCGAATCGGAGGTCATTAGCCTGCGTTCGGCCGGGGTGCCGCCGGAGGCGATCCTCGCCGGGGTGATCAACGCCATGGCCCGACGCAGCGCCAATTTTATCGGCCGTCTGTCGGCGCAGGGCCCGCTGCTGTTTACCGGCGGCGTCAGCCACTGTGCGGCCTTCGCGCGGAGGCTGGAGGGGCACGTGGGTATGGAGGTACAGACGCATCCCGACGCACAGTTTGCCGGGGCGATCGGCGCGGCGCTGATCGGTTTACGTCAGAGGAGCCGCCGGTGACGGAATATCTGTTTTTATTTCACTCAACGGTGGGGGTGGTGCGAATGCGCAAAGCCCTGCAGGCGGCGGGCATGACCTTCCGGGTGAAGGACATTCCGCGCCAGCTGCGCGGCGGCTGCGGGCTTTGCATCTATCTGAGCTGTGAGCCGGGCGAAGAGCAGAGGTGGATTCTCCCCGGCCAGACGGAAGCTCTGTTTCGCGTGGCCGGGGATGATTATCAGCTGCTGGCTCAGTTTCCGCAGTAGGCGTAACCAGGGCGTGAATCATCGCCCGGCGGCGTACAGCGAGCGCAATCACCGCTTGTATGCCGGGTACTGCCCGGCGTGAAACGAGCGCAAGGTCGGGATTTATCCTCTCATCCCAGCAGCTGGCGAATGCAGGATTTAAACACCCGCACGCCATCCGCCAGAGCGGCGCGATCGAAGTGCATCTCCGGATGATGCAGCCCCGGCAGCAGGTCGCAGCCCAGCCCCCAGAACCCGCCCTTCACCTGTGGACGCAGGCGCAGGTAGTGGAAAAAGTCCTCGCTGCCCGGCGTACTCTTCGCTGCCGTTAAGCCGGCTTCGCCAAACGTTTCCCGAATCGCCTGGCTGACGATAGCCGTGGCCTGTTCATCGATAATCGCGGCAGGCATCTCCTTGACGATCTGGATATCGACGGTGGCGCCGTAAGCGGCCGCGCTGCTCTCTATCGCCCGTACCACCCGCTCTTTCAGCATCGCCATACCGTCATTTTCCGCGCTGCGCAAATCCCAGCACACGTGCGCTTTCGCCGGCACCGAGTTGGTTACCCCCGCATCGCACAGGAAGCGAGTCGCTTTTGCGCTCCAGGTCAGCGAAGGCGCCAGATGAATGCCGTTTACCGCCTGCACCGCGTGCGACGCGGCATCCAGCGCGTTAACGCCCAGATGAGGCCGGGCGGCATGCGCGGCTTTGCCGTGAAAGTCGGCCATCACCGTCGCCGAGGCGGAGTAGTACATCGCCGGCGCCGCCTTGCCCTTCGGACACTCCTCCAGCGGCCTGAGGTGGAAGCCGAACAGCATCTCCACGTCGTCCAGCACACCCGCTTCCGTCAGCGCGATCGCCCCTGTACCCAGCTCTTCGGCAGGCTGAAAGAGTATTTTCAGCTTCCCGCGTTTTACCAGCCCCTCGGCGAGGATCTCTTCCGCGGCGGTCAACACCACCGAAGAGTGCCCGTCATGGCCACAGGTATGGCGAGCCTCCAGGCGGCCATCAATCATATGGCCCAGCGCATCCATATCCGCCCGCAGCGCCACGACCGGCCCCGGCTTACCGCTATCCAGCAGCGCAACAATGCCGGTGGTACCGCCGACGTTGCGCTGCACCTGAAACCCCGCGGCTTCTAATGCATCGCCGATGTATGCCGACGTTTTGTACTCCTCAAAGCCCAGTTCAGGAATTTGGTGCAGATAATTGAAATGCTCTAAAGTTCGCGACACGTTTGACTCCTTGCCTTCTATTATGCAATCACGCGCATGACCAGCATGGCGATGACGGCATTGATAATGCTCACCGCCATCAGCAGCGGCCAATATTTTTTCGGGACATCCGCCACGCCGAGCAGGCGCCCCATGTACTGAAGCTGCGACCCCATAAGGAAAATCGCCGGGATCAGAATCGTGATATCCGCCACGTTGAGGGTGCCTTTGCTCAACAGGCTCACCGCCACGCCGGTTCCCGCCGAGGCGGAAAGCCAGGAGGTCAGCAGCACGGTAATCGCTTCGCCCGGCAGGCCGAACAGGCCCATCAGCGGCGCGCAGACGTGGCCGATTATCTGCATCACGCCGAGCAAATTCAGCATCTCGGCGATCACGTAAGCCATTAATACATTCGGCATCAGATTGTTGATGGCGATATTAAATCCTTTACGCGCGCCGATAACGAAAATATCGAACGGGTTACTGGAGACTTTTGCCGAATTATTCATTTTCAAAATCGCCTTTATAAGCAGTATTCAGTACCAGACGGGTGATTGCCGCGCCGACGAATTTCAGCACAAACATTAATAGCAGCGGAATAATGATAGGAATGGTTAACGAAGCGAAAAGCGCTGAACCAATCGAGAAATAGTTATTTATCAGACCGGCGCCGGAATATTGCCAGGCCCCCATAATGACCAGATCCTTACGATTTATTTTCTTGCTGTCATACAGCTCTTTGGTTAGCGCAGCACCAGCATCGGTACTCTGTAAATCGGTAATCAGCGCCAGTCCGGTATAACCCGGGATCCCAAGCAGCGGGCGCAGCAGTGGGGTCAGCAGTTTGTGCGCGGCGCGAATCGCGCCGTAATGGGTAAATATCTCCAGCAGCCCCAGCGCCAGCATCACCGTGGGCACCAGCGATAGCGCAAACAGAAAACCGGCCTTGGCGCTGATACCGCCGCTGCCGATAAAGGTGTTGGTTTCCGGCGTTTTCATGGTGCCGAACGCACCGCCGAGAGTGGTAAAGTCAAATGCCCCCAGCCAGGCCATCCCCTCCACTTTAAACAGCAGCCCGGAGAAAACTAATAATACGATGACCAGTGAAATCCAGGCCCCGGGCCCGACTTTCCACTCATTTGTCGTTTCGTCGGAGGAACATTCCAACGTTTTATTTTCACTCATACCCTGTCCTCACATAATGAAATGTTAGTGCGATTGTTTGCAATTTGAAATTATGTCAATTTATTGTTATTCAAATTTATTATTTCGGCTGATAAGCTTTTCCATATTCCCGCAGTCAGTACCATCACGATTTCTTATTCTTCGACTTCCTGAGCCTTGCAAACTTAATAGCAAGCCGGGAATAAGCGCTGAGATTTTTCCTCCCTGCCAGTTTTTGTCCGAATTACGATTATCTATAACTCGTCGGGATGATAAATACCTGTGAAAGGGTGTTATTGTTGACCACAGGTCAACAAAGGAGTGAGAAACGATGTTGCATGAGAGGCCTATGAGCTATCTGTATGAAGTCGGGATTCAGGGAGGCATTCGCCGGGCCGCCGATATGCTGGGCATCAACCCGTCAGTCATCAGCCGCCAGATAGCGCAGCTGGAACGGGCGCTGGAGCTGCCGCTGCTGGAACGCCAGGGACGAAACGTGGTGCTCACCGAAGCAGGGCGTCTGCTGGCGGAGGACTACTACGAAAGCCGCCAGCGCCGGGAAAAGCTGGAAAGTCACCTGAAGGATTTACGCCATATGCGCGGCGGGACAATTTCAGTGAGGATTGGCGGCGGGCTGGTCACGACCTTTATTGAATCAGTGATGAGCACCTTTTCTCAGTCCTGGCCTAACGTGTTCGTGGATATTATTGTCGGCAGCATGCAGGAGATGCTCAACGATATCGCCAGCGGCGAAGCGGATATGGCGGTCGCCTTCGGCCCCATCGGCAACCCTGAGCTTAAACGCCACAGCTTTCAGTGGGGCCCCATCTGCGCGGTGGTCTCTCCTGAGCATCCCATCGCTGCCCTGCCCGCCGTCACTATCGATGAGCTCACGCACTATCGCCTGATCGCGCTCACCGACAGCTTTGGCCTGCAGCGCCATATGAACGCCATGTTTAAAACTGCAGGACGGCAGTTTCACCCGGCCTATCGCTGCAACCTCTTTTCGACCGCCATGAGCCTGAGCCAGGCGGGATTAGGCGTCTCTTTTATGACCGCATACGCCGCCCGGGAGGCGATCGCCCACGGTATTCTGCGGGCGGTTCCTATCGACCATCCTATTGCCAGCAGCGCCCAGTGCCATCTGCTACGCAACTCCGATCGCCGCTTTTCCCCGGCGGCGCATCATATGTGGCGGCTGTTGCATAACGCTTTTCGCGATGCGCAGCGGGCGCTGGCGGCCTGAGCTTATTCGGTCACCACGAACCGGGTTGGCGCAAAGCAGTTCAGCAGCCGATGCATAAGAAAGACCATGGTCAGCGTAACGATCAGCGCCACGGTCACGGAGGTAATGCGGTACAGATCGCTGAACACCAGGTCCTGGTCCGGATGCAGGTTCTGGCCGAACATGATGCCGATAGTGGTGATGCTGGCGAAGCCAACGCCTGCCCCCACTTTCTCCATCACGTGCAGCCGGGCGCTAAACGCCAGCCCCAGCCCAATCAACGGCATCATCAGCACCATATGGTTGCTGAAGTCGTAGATAATCAGCTGCACCACCAGGATATAAAGGCAGGCCAGCACCACCCCCACCACGCGCCAGATCGAGCTGATCACCGCGCCGCGATAGTGCATCGGGAACAGAATTAAGATGCCCGCCATCAGCGCCGACAGCGAGTCGCTCAGATCGCAGACCTGAAAAATCACAAAGATCATCGTCGCCACGCTGCCGGAAAGCAGCGATTCGTGGCGGATACGCGCGGCATCTTTTTCAATGCGCGGCGGCGGCTTGCGCGGTTCAACGTCCGGGATGAAGTAGTTCAGCAGCGCGCTGAGCGCCACCGCCATCACGCAGGCCTCCATATTGGAGAACATCAGCGTGTGCCAGTTGCTGGTGGGATAGCTCATAAAGTTGAGCATCGTGCTTTGACACACCACGCCCATCGACCCCAGCAGAAACAGCGGCCCCTGGCTCATAAAGCGAAAGCGCATCACGTACAGGCCAAACACCACCAGCGTCATGATGACCGGCCACTGCGACAAATAGCCGACGATTAACACCATTTCGACGCAGTTCACCGCCGCACTGAACACAAACTGCCGCGCCACGTGGCGGTTAAACACCGGCACCAGCGACAGCAGCATCAGCGGATAAACCACGAAGAAGACGCCGTACTGCACGTCATAGAAAGTGGAAATGCTCAGCGCGATAGTGCCGGCCACGGCGATACGCAGGGTCTGGCGAAAATCGTTCGCCGTATAGACGATGTTGCCGTGCGGGGTGAAGACCCGCGCCAGGGTATTAATAGACATAGTGCAGGAAGCTCACCAGATGGATCTGCGCGCCGGCGAAGGTACGGGCGAACGGGCCATCGCTGTTATAGAGCTGTACCGTGGCGCGGGCGCCGGTGGGCAGCGGCTTATCCAGCGGCTCGTCCAGAGCGACGTGAATGCGCATGCGCTGCGCGTCGCGCACCCAGCGGGTGGATTGCTCCGGCTGCGATAGCTGGCCGTTAACTTCTTCTTGTCCAGCCAGAATACCGGCATCGCTGCTGGTGACGTGCGCCGGGAAGACTTTGCCCGGCAGCGCATCGAACACCACCGCGGCATCGGTATTCACGCCGGTGTGGCGCAGGCTCTTCTCGCGGAAATCGGCGACGATATCGGTCTGGTTGCTCACCAGCGCCAGCAGCGGCGTGGCCGCAGTGGCGTACAGACCTGGATTAAGCTGCAGGTTGCTCACCATCCCGTCAGTCTCCGCGCGGACCTTCGTCCAGCCGAGATTAAGCTGCGCTTCTTCCAGCGCATTGCGATACTTTTGCAGCGTCACGTTGCGCCCATCGTCGCGCTCGCCGCGCTGGATCAGCAGATTCTGGATACTGGCATTAAGCGCGCTCACCGACTGTTCGCTGGTCTGCCAGGTGGTGCGCACTTTATCCAGATCCGACTGGGAAACGTTCTGCATGGTGCTCAGGCGCTGATAGCGATCGAACGTGACCTTATCGTTACGCGCGGTGTACTGGGCGGTACGCAGGTTGGCGCGGGCAGAGGCGATCTGCGCGTCCAGCTGCTGGTTACTGAGTTTCGCCTGTTCAAGCGCGATCTGCGCCGCTTCCACTTTATTGATAAACGGCGTTGGATCCAGTTCATAGAGCAGATCGCCCTTCTTCACCTGGCTGTTGTTATGCACATAGACATGGGAGACATAGCCGGAGACGCGCGACGAGACCGGCGTGACCACGCGCATCACGGTGGAATCCGGCGTGAGCGGGATCCAGATATCGGCAACAATAAACCAGGCGAATATGACCAGGAAGGCGGCAATACTCACCCTTACCCAGCGGGCAAATTTCTGTTCAGGGGTCATCATAGTGTTTTAGATCTTGTTATCTTCTTCGCGGATAGTCCGCAGATTGCAGGCGATTTGATTTAACGTGGCGCTAAAGGCGGCGAGCTGCGCTTCAGGGAGGGTTTCGGTGACGCGCTGTTGATAGGCCTCAATCACGCGGTTCAGCTTCTCCAGAATAGCGCGGCCTTCCGCCGTCAGCGTCAGCAGGCGTATGCGTTTGTCATAAGGCGATGTTGAACGCAGCAGATAGCCCTGCTTTTCCAGCTGCGTGAGGGTGCGCATCAGTGGCGGCAGTTCTATGCCCTGCACCTCCGCCAGCTCGCTGACCGAGACGTTATCACCCAACTGGTGCAGCTGCATCAGCACCGTCCAGCTTGACTGGGTCAGGCCGGTGTCGGTAATGGCAGAATCAATAATCGCGCGCCACTGGCGCACCACCATCGCCATGCGCATGCCCATCGGGCGGCGGGCAAACAGGTCGTCTTCGGTCATTTTACTTTCCTCACTTAGCTGTGAAGAAAATAATACTTATCACGATAAGTATCAAGAAACGAAGAGTGGATAAGCATGAATTGATAAATTATGTGAATGTATCATCCCCGGTCGCGCTCACGCTTACCGGGGCCACAGCTCTGCGCGGTCTGGTAGCCCGGCAAGGCGCGTCAAGCGCCGCCTCCAGGAAAATCCACCGTCCGCACTCACGCTCCCGGGGCTACAGCTCTGCGCGGTCTGCTCGCCCGGACAGGCGCGTCAAGCGCCGCCTCCGGGGAAATCCACCGTCCGAACTCACGCTCCCGGGGCTACAGCTCCGCGCGTTCTGGTAGCCCGGACAGGCGCGTCAAGCGCCGCCTCCGGGGAAATCCCCGGCCGCGCTCACGCTTACCGGGGCTACAGCTCTGCGCGGTATGGTAGCCCGGACAGGCGCGTCAAGCGCCGCCTCCGGGAAAATGCCGGGTAACAAATCGCACTTTTTAATTGATCTGATCCCGGCGCAGCCCGACATCTTTTAGCTGTTCGTCGCTCATACGCTGCAATGTTCTGCGCGTTTGCTCACGAAGCCACCACTTTTTGAACGCACGCGCCAGAAATACGAAGCCGATAAACGGCTGTCTTGCCCGATTTTCGTGAAATTCCATCCTCTACCTCCTCACCTTGCCAGAGGCTTTATCTTCACGGATCCGCGGCCAAACAATACAGATTCACAAAATACTTTTCTTTAACATACAGATTCGCTAAAACGTACAGCAGACCTCACTTTTACCGCCAATCTGTACTGGTTTATTGATCTGTATGGCGACGATCAAGGATACAGCATGACCCGCTATCAACATCTGGCCAGCCTGCTGGCAGAACGCATCGAACAGGGGCTGTATCGCCCCGGCGAAAAGCTGCCGTCGGTGCGCAGCCTGAGCCAGGAGCACGGCGTCAGCATCAGCACCGTTCAGCAAGCCTACCAGACGCTGGAACAGCAGCAGCTGATCGTACCGCAGCCGCGTTCCGGCTATTTTGTAGCCCCGCGTAAAGCTCAGCCGCCGGTGCCGCCGATGTCGCGGCCGGTCCAGCGCCCGGTAGAGATCACTCAGTGGGATCAGGTGCTGACCATGCTCGACGCCCGCCACGATAAATCGATTATCCCCTTCGGCGGCGGCTCGCCGGACGTCACCCAGCCAAGCCTGAAGCCTATCTGGCGCGAGCTGAGCCGGGCCATTCAGCACAACCTTAGCGAAGTGCTGAACTACGACGAGCTGGCCGGGCGTCGCGAGCTGCGCGAACAGATCGCCCGCCTGATGCTCGACGGCGGATCGGTGGTCACCGCCAACGATCTGGTACTTACCAGCGGCTGCCACAGCGCGCTGTCGCTGGCGCTGCTGTCGGTGTGTCAGCCCGGCGATATCGTCGCCGTCGAATCCCCTTGCTACTACGGCACCATGCAGATGCTGCGCGGATTAGGGCTAAAAACCATCGAGATCCCCACCGATCCGGAAACCGGGATCAGCATCGAGGCGTTAGAGCTGGCGCTGGAGCAGTGGCCGATCAAAGGGGTGATCCTGGTCCCCAACTGCAATAATCCGCTGGGATTTATCATGCCGGATGCCCGCAAGCGGGCGGCGCTATGCCTCGCCCAGCGCCACGATATCGTTATCTTTGAGGATGATATCTACGGCGAACTGGCGACCGAATACCCGCGCCCACGCACGATCCATTCCTGGGATATCGACGGCCGGGTGATGCTTTGCAGTTCGTTTACCAAAACCATCGCTCCCGGCCTGCGCATCGGCTGGATTGCCCCCGGCCGTTATTACGATCGTCTGCTGCAGATGAAGTATGCCGCCAGCGGCACCAACGTTCCCTCCACCCAACTGGCGGCCTGTAATTTTATTCGCGAAGGCCACTATCACCGCCACGTGCGAAGAATGCGGCAGATCTACCAGCGCAATATGGAGATCTACACCTGCTGGCTGCGGGAGTTTTTCCCCAGCGGGATCTGCGTTACCCGCCCGAAAGGCGGCTTTATGCTGTGGGTCGAGCTGCCGGAGCAGGTGGACATGGTCTGCGTCGCGAAGCAGCTGTGCCGGCTGAAAATCCAGGTCGCGCCGGGATCGCTGTTTTCCGCATCCGGGAAATACCGCAACTGCTTAAGGATCAACTGCGCTCTGCCGCCGATAGATAAACATAAAGAGGTGATGGTGCAGCTGGGCATGGCGGTGAAGGTGGCGATGGAGTGGGCGCCGGAGTGAGGTTATAGGGTGGTCCCGGTGGCGCTGCGTATGACCGGGCTACAGGTTCACCGCCGCCTGCGGGCCTGTAGCCCGCTCGGGTGCGCCAGCACCGCCTCCGGTTTTCCCTCTTTGAGAGCCCAAATCCCTTGGTATTATCATCAATGCTCCCCCGGCATATTGCGCTAAATGACCAGCATGTAAATTTTCGCAGAGTAATCTGCTATATAAACGATTAATATCAGTAAATAATGAAAAAATGACAACCAGTAATACAACATTGAACAGCCAAACAATTTAATAACCAGCATATAAAAATATTAGAATAAAATATTTAACCGCATGATTCATCAGCAAATATATATCATTTATTTTTGGAAAACCTGACCTGATTGCCTTCCTGTAATAATCCCGATAAATTCACTCCTTCCCCCTGCGGGAAACTCTAAATATAAAAAACGCAACAATATAACCGGGATGAATGTCATGAAAATAACCAAAGACCAGGTGGTCTACGCCATGTCGCGCGATAACGCTCCTGTCGCTACCGTCAGCAGCGGAAGCGAAGTGCTGTTTGAAACCTGCGACTGCTTCTCCGACCAAATCACCTCCGCCGATGCCGTGTTCAATGAACTGGACTGGCAACGCATCAACCCGGCGACCGGGCCGGTGTACGTCGAGGGCGCCGAGCCGGGTGATGCGCTCAAGGTCACCATCAAGCGCATTACCCTGACGAGCAATCAGGCGGTGATGGTCACCGCGCCGCAGCTCGGAGTGATTGGCGATGAGCTTGATGCCCCGAAGGTCACTATCGTCCCGATTGAAAACGACCATGCCGTGCTGCCCGGCAACGTGCGCGTCCCGCTCAACCCGATGGTCGGCGTGATCGGCGTCGCGCCTGCCGGGGAAGCCATCTCCTGCGGCACGCCGGATAGCCACGGCGGCAATATGGACTGCAAAATGATTACCGCCGGCAGCACCCTGTGGCTGCCGGTCAACGTTCCCGGCGCGCTGTTCGGGCTGGGCGATTTACACGCCGCGATGGGCGATGGTGAAGTCTCGGTCTGCGGTCTGGAAATCCCCGGCGAAGTGCTGGTCGAACTGACGGTGGTTAAAAACCGCCGCCTGCCGCTGCCGATGCTCGAAAACAGCGAGACCCTGTTTACCCTCGCTTCGGCACAGACGCTTGATGATGCCGCCGCCCTGGCCACCCGTAATATGGCGCATTTTATCGCCGACAATACCTCCCTGACGCTGGCTGAAGCGATCAGTATTCTGAGCATCGCCGGCGACCTGCAAATCTGTCAGGTAGTCGACCCGCTGAAAACCTGCCGCTATGCGTTACCCAAATCGGTGGCGCAGCAGCTCTCCCTGAGCATCGAAGGGGAGCAGGCATGAGCGTTGAACAATTTGGCTATAAGCAGGAGCTGCATCGGGCGCTGACCTTCCGCGATCTGCTGGTCTACGGCATGATATTTATGGTACCCATCGCGCCGTTTGGCGTCTTTGGCTACGTCTGGGACGGCGCGCAGGGCATGGTGGCGCTGGCCTATCTCATCGGTATGATGGCGATGTTCTTTACCGCCATGAGCTACTGGTCGATGTCGCGCGCGTTCCCGGTCTCCGGATCGGTATACGCGTATGCCCAGCGCGGTATTCATCCGATTGTCGGCTTTTTTGCCGGCTGGCTGATCCTGCTGGACTATATTCTGGTGCCCTCGCTGCTCTACATCGTCAGCGCGGCGGCGCTGGCGCCTATGCTGCCTGGCGTGCCGGGCTGGCTGTGGATTGTCGGCTTTATTGCGATTAACAGCCTGATTAACCTGCGCGGCATTACCTTTACCGCGCGCGCCAATAACACGATTCTGATCGCGGAGATCGTGGTGCTATCGGTGTTCGTCGTTCTCGGGCTGATTGCGCTCTACTCCGGCGCCGGGGCGGGCCATCTGACCCTCGACCCGCTCTATAACGCCGATAAGTTCAGCCTGCCGCTGGTGATGGGCGCGGTCTCCATCGCCGTGCTCTCTTTCCTCGGCTTCGACGGGATCTCCACGCTGTCGGAGGAAACGAAAGGCGGCGTAGATACCGTGGGTAAGGCGTCGCTGGGCGCGCTGATGCTGGTCGGTTCGCTGTTTATCCTGCAGACGTGGATTGCCGCCGATCTGGCGCAGGGCATGACGTTTAGCAGCCTCGATACCGCCTTCTACGATACCGCGAATCTGGCGGGCGGCGGCTGGCTGAAGTATGTCACCATGTGGTCGACGGTGATCTCCTGGGGGATTGCCAACGCCCTGGTGGCGCAGGCCGCCGTGTCGCGCATTCTGTTTGCGATGGCGCGCGACAAGCAGCTGCCGCAGCTGCTGGCAAAAGTGCACCCGCGGCTGAAAACGCCTTACGTTAGCACCCTGTTTGTGGCGCTGATTTCGCTAGCTTCCGGCCTCTGGTTCTATGGTGATATTGATAACCTCAGCCGTCTGGTGAACTTCGGCGCGCTGATGGGCTTCCTGGTGCTGCATATTGCGGTCATCAACCACTATCTGATCCGCAATAAGTCACGCAATCTGTTGATGCACCTGCTGTTCCCGGTGATTGGCCTGTGCATTATCGGCTTTGTGATTTATGAGATGGACGTGCAGGCCAAGGTGCTTGGGCTGAGCTGGCTGGCGGTTGGCGTGGTCTATTACCTGCTGATGCGCCTGGTGCTCAAGCGCAATGTGGAACTGAAGCTGGAAGGCTAGCGCGATTTATCTCCCCGGCTCGCGCTGCGCTTAGCCGGGCTACGGGTTCCCGGCCGTCTGCGAGCCGGTAGCCCGGACAAGGCGCGTCAAGCGCCGCCTCCGGGGAAACAACGCGCAATGCAGCCTCCGCTTTTCCCCGGCTCGCGCTACGCTTAGCCGGGCTACGGGTTCCCGGCCGCCTGTTCGTCCTCGCCAAAAAACACCATACCTTTATAGGGCTTCGCCCGGCACGCCGCCAGGCGCTGGGCGAGGTTGCCAACATGCAGCTCCAGCTTGTGGCCGTCCGGGTCGAGAAAATAGTGCGACGCGCCTTCGCTTTTATTGGTTTTCCAAACCGGAACGCCAGCCGCATTCAGCCGTCCGGCAAAAAGCGCGAAATCCGCCTCCGCAATGCTGAAAGCATAGTGGGTGTAGTCGCTCTCCTCCGGCGGGGTAACGCGCCGCTGCGGGTCCAGCGACAGGCACAGCCAGAGGTCGCCGCAGGAAAAATACGCGCCGTTATCCCAGCGGGCGTGCAGCGTCATCCCCGGCAGCTGCTGATAAAACGCCACGCTCGGTACCAACTGGCTGACCGCCAGGGTCAGGTGATTTAATCCGCTTAACATGGTTTATCCTCTAATGACGTTACGATTTGCTGGCGCAGCCACCGGTGCGCCGGATCGCGGTGCCAGCGCTCGTGCCACAGCATCAGCATCTCAAACCCGGCGACCGCCAGCGGCGGTTCGACCACCGTCAGCCCCTCTGCTCCGCTCACCAGCCGCTCCGGCAGCACCGCCACCAGCTCGCTATTGCGCAGCGTCTCCAGCATAAACAGGAAATGTGGCACGGAAAGGACAACTCGCCGCGCCAGACCGAGATTCGCCAGCGCGCTATCGGTCGCGGCGCTGAATCCTCCGCCGTCCGGCGAGACAATCACCTGTTCCAGCTGGCAGAACTGCGCCAGAGTTAACGCCGACTGCAGCGCCGGGTGCCCGGCCCGCCCGGCAAGCACGTAGCGTTCGTGGAACAACAAACGCTGATGCAGCGCGGGCGGTGCACCATCGCGCGTGTGAAAAAACAGATCCACTTCGTCGCGATCCGCCTGCTGAACCAGCCGCGAAGGCTGCAGCTCAAACAGCGCCAGACGGCTGGCCGGAGAGGCGATGCGCAGCGCGTTGAGCGCCGGCAGCAAAATCGCCGACGCCATATAGTCGGTCGCCGCCACCCGCCAGGTCTGCGCCGCCGTGGCCGGGTCAAAAGGCTGAACCGGCGCCACCGCCAGCTCCAGCGCCAGCAGCGCATCGCGCAGCAGCCCGCGCAGTTCATCGGCGCGGGCGGTGGGCTGCATTCCGCGTGGCCCCGGCAGCAGCAGCGGGTCGGCGAAAATTTCCCGCAGTCTCGCCAGTTGGACGCTAACCGACGGCTGCGACAGGTTGAGGCGCTGCGCCGCCCGGGTGACGTTATTTTCGCTAAGCAGGACGTGAAGCGTGCGTAGCAGATTGAGATCCAGACGCTGGAGATTAACCATGACTATACCTGTCATTAAAGTAATTCATTTCTACTATAGCGCCGCCAACTCTACTCTGCAGCTCTCCCTTATGCTGAGATGATTTCAATGAAAATATTACTGGTTTACGCCCATCCTGAACCGCGTTCACTTAACGGCGCGCTGAAAGATTTTACCGTGCAGCATCTGCAAAACGCCGGTCACGACGTGCAGGTGTCCGATCTCTACGCCATGCGCTGGAAGGCGGGATTTGATGCCGACGACAGCAGCGCCCCGCCGGTGGGTGCAAGCTGGCGGGCGACGCGAGATTCGCAATATGCTTTCGCTCACGGCACGCAGAGCGCGGATATCGTGGGCGAACAGGAGAAGCTGCTGTGGGCCGATACGGTGATTTTCCAGTTCCCGCTGTGGTGGTTTTCACTGCCCGCCATCATGAAAGGCTGGATTGATCGGGTTTACGCTTACGGGTTTGCCTACGGCGTCGGCGAGCACAGCGATACGCACTGGGGCGATCGCTACGGCGAAGGCACGTTCGCGGGTAAACGGGCGATGCTGGTCGTTACCGCCGGCGGATGGGCGGAGCACTATGCTCCGCGTGGAATTAACGGGTCTATCGACGACATTCTGTTCCCCATTCAGCACGGGATGCTGTTCTATCCCGGATTTGAGGTGCTGCCGCCGGTGGTGTTCTACCGCACCGACAAACTCGATGAACAGCGCTTCGCCATCCTGCGCGAGGAGCTGGCCCGGCGGCTGGATACCCTCTCTGAAACGCCGCCCATTCCCTTCCGCCGTCAGAATCACGGCGACTATTTGATCCCCTCTCTGAACCTGCGTCCGGAGCTGGCGCCTGGAGAAAATGGCCTCGCTATCCACGTGAAGCCTGTGTGAATCTCGGTGGGTGATATTCGCGGCGCGGCGAATATCACCACAATTCATAAGGTGAACTGTGAGCCTCCACGCAATAACGGCATCGCGCCCCGCTACGCCCCTTCGCATATTGATAGCGATCAAGAATAATCATACCGTCTGGTCGGTATGATTCGGGCCATGAATATGGAAGCCCAACATCGTAAAAAAGATCCTGTCCGCCTGCATAAGCAGCTGCTGGAATCCGCAGCCACTATCGCCGGTCGGGACGGTATCGCCTCGCTGTCGCTGAACGCCGTCGCGCGCGAAGCGGGCGTCAGCAAAGGCGGCTTACTGCACCATTTCCCCAACAAGCAGGCGCTGATTTTCGCTCTCTTTGCCCGTCTGCTGGCGATTATGGAAGAAGCGATTTCAGAGCTTATGGCCGCGGATAACGTCTCTTATGGCCGATTTACCCGCGCCTATCTGCGCTATCTGTCGGCGCCGGAACTCACGGACACCCAGGAGAGCCGCCAGCTGATGGTGCTGTCGCTGGCCATGCCGGATGAACCGGTGCTGCGAAAATGCTGGCGCGACTGGATGCTGGACCATCTGGCGAAAGGGGATGAACTGGACAATAGCCATACCGGCACGCTGGTGCGCTATGCGGCGGACGGCATCTGGCTATCGGAATTAACCGAGGGGCGCACCATGAGCCCCAGGCACCGGCAGTCGCTGGTCAGCGATTTGACGAAGATGACGCTTCCTGCGTGAAGCATGTTGAGGCCACGATGCGCTATAACATCCATGGCCGTCTTATTTATGATGCAATGGACGGCACGCTAACGTTACCGGGAAGCGATGAGGCGGACAGCCAGCTGTCCATCACCGCCAACGCGCTGCTGTGGTTCTTCCTGCGCCACACCGAGGTGGTCAGCCGCGACGAAGTGCTTAAAAAAGTCTGGGATGACAATGGGTTAACCTCATCCAACAGCAATCTCAATCAATATCTGAGCATGCTGCGCAAAACCTTTCGCCACTACGATATCGACAACATTATCGTCACCGTATCGCGCGGATTGCTGCAGCTCAATCCGGACCTCGCTATCGAGATGCTCGACGCCAGCCCGGAGCCGGAACCGGCGCCTGCGGCAGAAGCTGAGCCAGATCTGGCCACCGCCCCGGCAGAACAGAAGACCGTCTCCAGTCGCCACGCGCGCGGCACCTGCTGGTATCTGGCCGGCGGCTGCCTGCTCACCATCGCCCTGCTGCTGGTGGTCTGCAGTTTTCTCGGCGGCAGCACAGCGCACCCCATTACCCTGACGCAAATACGCCACAGCCAGTGCGAACTGCTGGCCAGCGATGAGATGCTGCGATCCGTTGCCGAAAGCGCCTACGGCAAGAATTTTGATGCTGTACGCCAGCGCCTGAAGCTGGAGTGCAAGCCCGGCGAACGCTTCGTCTTCTTCTATGGCGACCGGCTGGAAACCAACGGTCTGGGCCGGGTGTTCCTCGCCCACTGCGCGATGCATGAAGATAACCCGTTCAGCTACTGCGATAACTATTTTTATTATTCATGGAAGCCGCAATGAGAATCGCCCCGCGCCCCTTTTTCGCCCTCTCCAGCCTGGTGTTTATTGCCGCCGCCGGGTTCTGCGCCTGGAAGCTGCTGCCGGTCGAAAAAGGCGGGGTAATGAGCTGTTCGACAAAAGCGATTATGCGCTTTGAGAACATGGAGAAGGAGAACGTTAACGGCAATATCCATTTCAACTTTGCCGCCAACGGCAAAGGGTCGATGGTCGTTGAAGGCTACACCGATTCCGCCGCCGGCTGGCTTTACCTCCAGCGCTACGTCAAATTCAGCTACACCAGCAAGCGCATCTCCACCACCGAGCGCCACTATCGCATCAGCAAGTGGGAATCCAGCGCCTCGTCCATCGATGAGTCGCCGGACGTGATCTTCGACTACTTTATGCGCGAGATGTCCGACAGCCACGATGGCCTGTTCCTGAACGCACAGAAGCTCAATGAGAAAGCCATTCTTCTCAGCTCTATCAACTCCCCGCTCTACGTCTGCACGCTGAAGTCCGGCAGCAAGCTTGACTAAGCTCACACCCGCTTTTCCTTCCTCGCTTTCCCGTTAGTAAAACCGCACGTTTTGCATTTAGCCTGCCGAAGAAAACACGATCCTCCCCACACTTAGCATGGGAATAAATTACCCCCGATCTGCAATAAATTAGCAACTTATTAACATCAATCCGCCTCAGGCTAAATGGTGAAAAAAGCGCCACAATCGTCACTCAATCCTCCCCGCCATCGCAGCACAAATGCATAAATAATCGCCTTAACTAATCTAAATCACAGAGTAAAAGACTAAAAATACCACGTCAGCAGATTTAAATTTCACTTCATTCGCCATTCCCTATAGTGAACCCCGAACGCCGCATCCGCGTCCTGACGCCGTTACGCGGTCGGTTTTCCGAATCACAAAACCTGTTCTGGAGGAGAAACCATGGGTGATGCATTAGGGCTTATCGAAACCAAAGGTCTGGTGGCCTGCATTGAAGCCGCGGATGCGATGTGTAAAGCCGCCAACGTCGAGCTGATTAGCTATGAAAACATCGGCTCGGGGCTGGTGACCGTCATGGTGAAGGGCGACGTCGGCGCAGTGAAAGCGGCTGTGGATTCCGGCGTGGAATCCGCGCAGCGCATCGGTGAAGTGGTGACCTCGCTGGTTATCGCTCGTCCGCATAACGACATCAACAAAATCGTCATTAAACACAAGGCCTGATGGCCAGGAGAACGCAAATGGGTGATGCATTAGGTCTGATCGAAACCAAAGGTCTGGTGGCCTGTATCGAAGCGGCGGATGCCATGTGTAAAGCCGCCAACGTTGAACTGATTGGCTATGAAAACGTCGGCTCCGGCCTCGTCACCGCGATGGTGAAGGGCGACGTCGGCGCGGTGAAAGCGGCGGTGGATTCCGGCGTCGAATCCGCGCAGCGCATCGGCGAAGTGGTGACTTCTCTGGTTATCGCCCGCCCGCATAACGACATCAACAAAATCGTCTCGCATTACAAAATCATAGATTAACCGGAGAAAAACCTGATGAAAGAAGCGCTAGGGCTTATCGAAACCAAAGGTCTGGTGGCCTGTATTGAAGCGGCGGATGCGATGTGCAAAGCCGCTAACGTTGAGCTGATTGGCTATGAAAATGTCGGCTCCGGCCTGGTCACCGCGATGGTGAAGGGCGACGTCGGCGCGGTGAATGCCGCGGTAGATTCCGGCGTGGAAGCGGCAAAACGCATCGGCGAAGTCGTCACCTCTCGCGTCATCGCGCGTCCGCATAACGACATCGAAAAAATCGCGGCGCAGCACAAAGCATGACCTGACAGGGCGCGCCCCGTCTCCACTCTTTTAGTCTGATGAAGGATAGACTCATGATTGAACTGGATAACGATTTGCAGTCCCGGCAGAACGCCCGGGAACTGGTGCGCAATGCCAAAAAGGCGCAGGCGATTCTGGCCACCTTTTCGCAGCAGCAAATCGACGCCATCGTGAAGAACGTGGCCCAGGAAGCAGCGCATCATGCAGAAGCGCTGGCGAAAATGGCCGCGGAAGAAACCGGTTTTGGCAACTGGCAGGACAAAGTGCTGAAGAACCGCTTCGCCTCGCTGCGCGTCTACGACGCCATCAAAGATATGAAGACCGTCGGCATCATTCATGACGATCCGCTACAAAAAGTGATGGACGTGGGCGTGCCGCTGGGGGTGATTTGTGCGCTGGTACCGTCGACCAACCCGACCTCCACGGTCATCTACAAAACGCTGATTGCCCTGAAGGCCGGCAACGCGATTATCTTCTCCCCGCATCCCGGCGCCCGCCAGTGCAGCTGGAAAGCGATTGAAATCGTGAAGCGCGCGGCGGAAGCGGCAGGGGCGCCTGCCGGTAGCGTCGACGCCATTAGCCAACTGACCCTCGAAGCCACCTCAGAGCTGATGCACAGCAAAGACGTGTCGCTGATCCTGGCGACCGGCGGCGAAGGCATGGTGCGCGCCGCCTACGCGTCCGGCACGCCGACCATTAGCGGCGGTCCGGGTAACGGCCCGGCGTTTATCGAACGCAGCGCCGATATCCCCCACGCAGTGAAAGATATCATCACCAGTAAAACCTTCGATAACGGCGTGATCTGCGCCTCCGAGCAGTCGATTATCGTCGAACGCTGCATCTACGACGAAGTGCATCGCGAACTGGAAGCGCAGGGCGCGTACTTCATGAACGAAAACGAAGCGGCGAAAATGGCGGCCCTGCTGCTGCGTCCCAACGGCACCATCAACCCTAAAGTGGTGGGTAAAACCGCGCTCTATCTGAGCCAGATGGCCGGTTTCTGCGTCCCGGCCAGCACCCGAGTGCTGATTGCCGAGCAGACCACGGTATCGCATACCAACCCCTACTCGCGGGAAAAACTGTGCCCGGTACTCGGCCTGTACGTCGAAGAGGACTGGAAAGCCGCCTGTCACCGCGTCGTGGAACTGTTGACCAACGAAGGCCTCGGCCACACGCTGGTGATCCACACCCGCAATCAGGACGTCATCCGCCAGTTCTGCCTGGAAAAACCGGTTAACCGCATTCTGATCAACACCCCGGCGGCGCTGGGTGGCATCGGTGCGACCACCAATATCACTCCGGCCCTGACCCTCGGCTGCGGCGCAGTCGGCGGCGGCTCCAGCTCAGATAACGTCGGACCGATGAACCTGCTCAACATCCGCAAAGTGGGCTACGGCGTTCGCTCCATCGATGAACTGCGCGCGCCGGGTAGCCGCCCGGAACCGCAGCCGACCATCGTCAGCCCGGCGTCCGGCCCGAACCGCAGCATCTTCGACGATGAACGTTTTAACGCCCCGGCGACCGCCGCCACCGCAGCCCATCCGGCCAGCGCCGACGATCGCTTTGCGGCTGCCGCCGTCGTCGGCGCGGAAAGCGAGATTAATGAGCAAAACGTGGAACGCGTCATCCGCCAGGTGCTGGAACGCCTCGGTAAGTAACACATTGATATAAGGCGATAAAAACAATGATTCTCGCAAAGGTAGTCGGACATGTCGTCGCCACGCAGAAGTGCGATGAGCTACGGGGCAGCAACCTGCTGCTGATCGTCAAATTGGATGATGACCAGCAGCCGATGAAAGACCAGACCTGGGTTGCCGTTGATAGCGTCGGCGCCGGTATGCACGACATCGTGCTGGCCGAAGAGTACCTGGCGCTCAACAAAGAGCGCTACAAGGCCATGTCGGTGGTCGCCATTGTCGAGAACGTGTTTCGGGACGCTTAAGGAGTCAATAACCCAATGAGTGAATTTTTGCTGAAACCCCGGATTCGCTTTGGTCAGGATGCGCTTGCCATCCTGAACGAGCTGCCCGCCCGCAACGTGCTGCTGGTCACCGACCAGGCGATGGTTAAGTTTGGCCTCGCCGATCGCGTCACGCAGATCCTCCATGCGCGCGGCATCGCTTTCCAGGTCTGGGACGACGTGGTGGCCGACCCGGATATCACCACCGTGGTGCGCGGTATGAAGCGGATGGATACCAGCTATCCGGATCTGGTTATCGCGCTGGGCGGCGGTTCGGTGATTGATGCAGCCAAAGCGGTTATTTTCGCCCTGGCGCAAACCCGTCCGGACGCTCACCGCGAGCCGCCCTGCTTTGTGGCGATCCCCACCACCAGCGGCACCGGCTCTGAAGTCACCGCCTTTTCAGTGGTAAAAGCACACGCCGAGAAGCTGGTACTGGTGGACCCGTCGCTGCTGCCGGATATCGCCATTCTTGACCCGGCGCTGGTGGCCTCGGTGCCGCCGGCGATCACCGCCGATACCGGTATGGACGTGCTGTGTCACTCGCTGGAAGCCTATGTCTCCCTCGCCGCCAGCGACTTTTCCGATGCGCTGGCGGAGAAAGTGGTGCAGCAGGTATTTCGCTTTCTGCCGACCTGCTGGCGCAACGGTGCCGACCTGCTGGCGCGGGAAAAGATGCACAACGCTTCCTGCATGGCGGGCATGGCCTTCACCAACGCCTCGCTGGGCATTACCCACAGCCTTGCCCACGCGCTCGGCGGCGTGTTTCGCGTCCCCCACGGTCGCGCCAACGCCCTGCTGATGGCGGACGTGGTGGCCTGGAACGCCGATTATCACGGGCTGTGCGATACCGATGCCGCCCGCAAATATGCCCGATTAGCCCATCTGCTGGATCTGCCTGCGGCCACTACCCGCCAGGGCGTCGCCAGTCTGCTGGTCGCCATTCAGGCGCTTAAAGACGAAATGAGCATGCCGGCCGGCATCCGCGATACCGGCGTCCTTGCAGACGAGTTTGAACAACGGCTGGCGGAGATGGTCGGCCAGGCGTTACGCGACAGCTGTACCCCGACGAACCCACGCGCGCCGGATGCTCACGCACTGACCGAACTCTATCGCCGGGCATGGACCGGCAACGCCGTTCAGGGCCACTGATAACAAGATTTGGAGAACCTTACCCATGGCACACTACAGCTTAACGCCGCGCGTCAAAGTGTTGGCAGAACGTTTACTCTCACAAAAAAGCACCCTGTGCACCGAACATGCCACCACGCTCAACGCCCTTGATGGCGATATCGCCGGGGTTCCCGCCGCCGTCAAACCGGCGCGCCGTTTCTATGAACTGATGCGCCAGCTGCCGCTGTGCATCAGCGCCGACGAGCTGATCGTCGGCAACCAGACCCGCAAACCGCACGGGGCGATTTTCCACGACGAGAGCGCCGCCCGTCGCCCGTCCGCGTTCCAGTTTCTCAATCTGAATAGCGATCTCGACTCCCCGGATTACAAGCTGGTGGTCGAAAAAGGCGTACTGGCGATAAAACATCAGCTGGAAGAGAAAACCCGCGCGCTGGGCAGCGCCGTCAGCCGCAGCGGCATGGACGAAGTCAACGGCTGCCGTGCGGCCATCTACGCCTGCGATGCCCTGCTGGCGCTGGCGCAAAACCTGGCCAACAGCGCGGAACAGCTGGCCGCCGCGGAAACCAACGCTTACCGCCGGGCGGAACTGCTGGACAGCGCCGCCATTCTGCACCATGTTCCGGCGCATCCGGCGCGCAGCTTCAAAGAGGCGTGCCAGGCCTTTTATCTGTTCCAGCTGGCGCTCCAGCTGGATAACGGCAGCTACGCCGTCAACCCGGAAGGCGCCGACAAAGCCCTGCTGCCTTACTACCAGCACGATATCAACAACGGCGCGCTCTCCCCGCAGCAGGCGTATGAAATCGTCGAATCGCTGTGGTTCAAGCTGGCGGAACTGTGCGAAGTGCGCGCCGCCTGCGCGATCGACGGTTATCCGATGTTTGACGCCATGCTGCACGGCGCAAGCCTTGAGAATGCGCGCATCAACGAACTCTCCGACATGTTCCTCAGCGCGCAGCAAAACCTGAGCGCCCTGAATCTGCCGGTGCGTCTGTTCAAGGGAGTACAACACGTTTCCGCCGCCCCGTTTGCCGCCGCCGGCGATACGCCGGCAGCAGAAGGGCTGACTCCGCGCATGCAGCGCCTGCGCAACCACTACCTGACCGTGCGCCCGAGCGTCTCTATCTATCGCGCGCTGGCCTTTACCGAAGTGGTCAAAGCCAACCCCGGCATGCCGACAATTCTGCTGCGCGCCAAAGCCTTCCGCCACGCCTGCGAAACCGCGCCGATTCTGATTCAGGATGATGAGCTGATCGTCGGTCATCCGTGCGGCAAACCGCGCGCGGGCGCCTTCTCGCCGGATATCGCCTGGCGCTGGGTGCGCGACGAACTCGACACCATGAGCACACGTCCGCAGGATCCGTTTGAGATCAGCGAAGCAGATAAAAAAACCATCCGCGAAGAGATCGTACCGTTCTGGGAAGGCCGCTCGCTGGACGAAATCTGCGAAGCCCAGTACCGCGAAGCCGGCGTATGGGCATTCAGCGGCGAAACCTTCGTCAGCGACCTCTCCTACCACCAGATCAACGGCGGCGGCGACACCTGCCCGGGCTACGATGTGCTGCTGTTTACCAAAGGGATGAACGGCATTAAAGCCGACGCCGAGGCGCATCTTGCCAGCCTGAGCATGGAAAACCCGGAAGATATCGACCGTATTTACTACTACAAGGCGGCCATTGAAACCTGCGAAGGGGTGATTAACTACGCACACCGCATCGCCGCCCGCGCCCGCGAACTGGCCGCCGTTGAACAGAACGCCCAGCGCCGCGCCGAGCTACTGACCATCGCTGAGGTGAACCAGAACGTGCCGGCGAACCCGCCGAAAACGCTGCAGGAGGCACTGCAGAGCATCTGGACCGTGGAATCGCTGTTTGAAATTGAAGAGAACCAGACCGGGCTGTCCCTGGGTCGCGTAGACCAGTACTGCTACCCGATGTTTGAAGCCGATATCCGCGAAGGCCGCCTGACTCACGACACCGCTCTGGAGCTGCTGCAGGCGTTTATCATCAAATGCGCCGAGCTGATGTGGATGTCCAGCGAGCTGGGGGCGAAATATTTCGCCGGCTATCAGCCGTTTATCAACCTGACCGTCGGCGGTCAGAAGCGCTCCGGCGGCGATGCCTGTAACGACCTGACTTATCTGATCATGGACGCCGTGCGCTTCGTGAAGGTTTACCAGCCGTCGCTGGCCTGCCGTATTCACAACCAGTCGCCGCAGAAGTATATGGAAAAAATCGTCGACGTCGTCAAAGCGGGGATGGGCTTCCCGGCCTGCCACTTCGACGACTCCCATATCAAGATGATGCTGCGAAAAGGCTTCGATTTCGAAGACGCCCGCGACTACTGCCTGATGGGCTGCGTTGAGCCGCAGAAATCCGGCCGCATCTACCAGTGGACCTCCACCGGCTACACCCAGTGGCCCATCGCCATTGAGTTCGTTTTAAACCGCGGTCGGATGGTGCTGTTTGACAGCTATCAGGGGCTGGATACCGGCGACCTGCGCGACCTGCACACCTTCGAAGCGTTCGACGCGGCGGTGAAAAAACAGATTGCCCATATCGTACGCCTGTCGGCGATCGGTACGGTCATCAGCCAGCGCGTGCACCGCGACGTGGCGCCGAAGCCGCTGATGTCGCTGCTGGTAGAAGGCTGCATGGAAAAAGGGAAAGACGTTGCCGCCGGCGGCGCGATGATCAACCACGGCCCGGGGCTGATCTTCTCCGGTCTGGCGACCTACGTCGATTCCATGGCGGCGATTCGTAAGCTGGTGTTTGAAGATAAGAAATACACCCTTGAGCAGATGCGCGACGCGCTGCTGGCGAACTTCGAAGGCTTTGAAGGCCTGCGTCGCGACTGCCTTAACGCGCCGAAATACGGCAACGATGATAACTACGTTGACCAGTATGCACTGGATATCACCGAGTGGACCGAGCGCGAGTGCCGTAAGTACAAGATGCTCTACTCCACCCTGAGCCACGGCACACTATCCATCTCCAACAACACGCCGATCGGTGAGCTGACCAACGCCACGCCGAACGGTCGCCTGGCGTGGATGCCGCTCTCCGACGGTATCAGCCCGACTCAGGGCGCGGATAAGCAGGGTCCGACGGCGATCATCAAGTCGGTGAGCAAGATGAACGTCGAAACCATGAATATCGGCATGGTGCACAACTTCAAGTTCCTCAAAGGGCTACTGGATACCCCGGAAGGTCGTCACGGCCTGATTACCCTGCTGCGCACCGCGTCGATTCTCGGCAATGGCCAGATGCAGTTCAGCTATGTCGATAACGAAGTGCTGAAAAAAGCCCAGCAGGAGCCGGAAAAATACCGCGATCTGATCGTCCGCGTCGCGGGCTACAGCGCCTACTTCGTTGAGCTGTGCAAAGAAGTTCAGGACGAGATTATCAGCCGTACGGTAATTGAGAAGTTCTGATAAAAACACGGACGTTTTTGGACACGGATGTCCCGATCGTATTTCTGGAGGTAAATGTGAGCGCAAAACAAGAATTAACCGGGCGAATATTCAATATTCAGAAATATTCGATCTATGACGGCGATGGGATCCGCACGCTGGTTTTTTTCAAAGGCTGCAATATTCGCTGCCCGTGGTGCGCTAACCCGGAAGGGCTGAATAGCCAGTTTCAGGTGATGTTCTCCCAGGATAAATGCATTAACTGCGGCGACTGCGTCAACGTCTGCCCGGCGGGAATTCATTATCGGGCGGAAGAAAACGGCGAAATGAAGCACTTCGTCAACCGCAATAAAGACTGCATCGGCTGCCGCAAGTGCGAAGAGATCTGCACGCAGAACGCGCTGGATATTATGGGTAAAGATGTCACCGTCAGCGAACTGATGGAGATCATCATGCAGGACTACGACTTTTATATCTCCTCCGGCGGCGGCGTCACCATCGGCGGCGGAGAAATGAGCCTGCAGACCGATTTTGCCGTAGCGCTCTTTAGCGAATGCAAAAAGATGATGCTCAATACCGCCGTGGAAACGCAGGGCACTACGCCGCTGGCTAATTATCAAAAGCTGGCGCCGGTGACCGACACCTTCTTATTCGATATTAAGCAAATTAATAGCGAGCACCATAAAGCGTTATTTGGCATTGGCAACGAAGGCATTCGCCGCAACCTGGAGTGGCTGGTGGATTCCGGCGCTAACGTCATTATCCGCATGCCGCTGGTTCGCGGCTATAACGACTCGTTCGATGCCATTACCGGGGCCATTGATTATGTCCAAAAGCTGGCGAAGCGCGGAAATATCCGCCGCATCGATATGCTGCCGTACCACCAGCTCGGGCGCAAAAAATATGAGCGCCTCGATATGCCCTACCCCATCGCCCGGGACCCGACATATTCCGCCGAAGAGTTAGACCGGCTGGAAACGTTCTTCACGCAGTTTGATTTTGATATTCGCTTAGTCCGCCATTAACAGGAGCCGACAATGAAAAGTTTAGGCGTAATTGAAACGCGAGGGTTAGTTGCCGCCGTTCAGGCCGTAGATGCCGCCTGTAAAAGCGCAGGAGTGACCTGCTTTGGCTACCGCAAAGTCGGATCGGGGCTGGTTAGCGTCTGCTTTGAGGGGGAGATCAGCGCGATTCACACCGCCATCGAACGCGGCGTGGCCGTCGCTGAGCTTATCGACCCGCAGGTGAAATCCCTGACGATTGCTCGTCCGGAACGCAGCGTCGTGGAAGCCCTCAGCACCCTCAAAGGCCATCCGCCGCGTGCGAAAGCTGCCGCTGCAGCCCCGCTTGAGGCTGAAATCGTCGCACCCGCCGCTGTGGAAACAAGGGAACCCACTGAGCCCGCCGCCGCGCCCGCGGCGACGGAAGATAAAAACGCGGCGATGAGGAAAGGGAAGAAGGCATGATCGACACCCTGCTCCATGAAAAAATCGCCGCCCGCCTGAGCCACGTTGCGCCGGCTATCCCGGTCGGCATCTCTAACCGTCACGTCCATCTGGCGCAGCAGGACGTCGAAGCGTTGTTTGGCAAGGGCTATGTCCTGACACCGTTTAAGCCGCTGCGTCAGCCGGGACAGTTCGCCGCCCAGGAGTGCGTCACTGTGGTCGGTCCGAAGGGCTCGCTCACCCACGTGCGCGTCCTCGGCCCAACCCGCCCGGTATCGCAGCTGGAAATCTCCCGCGCCGACTGCTTTACCCTCGGCATCAAAGCACCGGTTCGCGAATCCGGCCAGCTGGAGAATGCGGGCAGCGCGCTGCTGATCGGCCCGGCAGGCCACGTTGAACTGCGGTCTCAGGTGATCTGCGCCTGGCGGCATATCCATATGTCGCCGCAGGACGCCCGCCAGCTGAACGTCACCAACGGCCAGAAGGTTAGCGTCCGCAGCAACGGTGAACGCCAGCTGACCTTCGATGAAGTAGTCGTGCGGGTACGCGAAGACTTCGCGCTGGAGTTTCATATTGATACCGAAGAGGCCAACGCCGCCGGCTTGAAAAACGGCGCGCAGGTCGCGCTCATCGGCTAACGGAGGCTCGCCATGACCAACCAACAGATGGAAGAGCTGGTTGAACGCATTATCCAGCGTCTGCGGCCGCCGGTACTGGTAATGGTGACCGCCGCGGCGGGCTACCGGCACGCTATTCGCCAGCGGCTGGCCGGCTGCGGCGAGAGCCTGCACCTGGCGCTGGATAGCGGCATTGACGACGGCGAGCAGTGGCAGAGTATCGGTAAAACGCTACCGGCGACTGACTGGCAATATGGGCTGCCGTCCGCTGCGTATAAAGCGCTGCTGCTGCCATTTCTCGACTACCCGCTGGCGGCGGATCTGGTGAATGGTTCTCTGCACAGTCCCCTTGCCCACCGCGTGCACGATGCTCTGCTGAGCGGTCTGCCGGTGCTGGCGCTGCGCTATCACTGCGATCCCGCCAGCGAGCTTAACCAGCTGCGGGGCGCGCAGCCTGATACCGCTTACGCCGGGCATATGCAGGCCACGCTTTCCCGCCTGGCCGAATGCGGCGTCACGCTGTGCACCATGAACGAATTGCTGGAGAAGCTGGCGTCGGGTCGCGAAGTAACGGTGGCGCCGGCGAGCGGTCCGCGCCGTTATCTCACTGTCACAGACGTGGTGAATAATCCGGCGCTGGCCGGTGCGCCTCAAGCGCAGTTAACCGATGCCGCTATCGATTTTTTAAAAAACAGAAAAAAAGAACCTTACCTTAAATAGTAAACCCGGAGTTTAACTTATGTCTTCAAAAACAAAGTGTTGGCTATGGATGCTGCTGGTTATCGTTTCCGAAACCTCAGCCACCTCCACCCTCAAAATGTTCGGCAGCAGTGAAGGGATAACCAAAATGCTGCTGCTCGGGCTGCTGGTGCTGCTGTATTGCACCTGCTACTACTCGCTGTCCCGCGCGGTGAAAGATATTCCCGTCGGTCTGGCTTATGCCACCTGGTCCGGTACCGGCATCCTCGTGGTATCGACGCTGGGAATGGCGTTTTACGGCCAGCACCCGGATACCGCCGCCATTATCGGCATGGCGGTTATCGCCAGCGGTATCGTGATCATGAATCTGTTTTCCAAAATGGGTAGCGAAGAGAGCGAGGAAGCGCCCGCAGAACCCTCGGCTGCTTCATCGCTGGACAAAAAAGTCGCCAACTAACTGAAAAGGAATCGCATATGTTTAACCTCGGATTTTTATGGCTGGCGCTGTCTATCGGCTCCGAAATCACCGGCACGTCGATGATCAAAAAGACCAACGGCTTCAGTAAACTGGCGCCGTCGGTGCTGGTGGTCTGCGCCTACGGCCTGTGCTACTTCGCCCTCACCCGCGCGATGAGCACTATTCCGGTCGGCGTCGCCTACTCGTTATGGTGCGGCTTTGGTATCGTCGGCGTCACGATTTGCTCGATGATCCTCTATAAGCAGAAACCGGATATTCCGGCCATCCTCGCCATGGTGCTGATCATCTCCGGCGGCATCATTATGAACGTCTTTTCCAGCATGTAAGTCACTCCTGCGCCTTCATTTATTGCGGTGAAGGCGCTAAATACCCCTACTAAATAAGCCGTCATTGGCACAATTAAAAAAACAAAAAACCATCGCCTGCTAACCAAATAATCAATAACGCTAAAAATACGACGAGCGTCAAATTTTTATACTCCACTTATCAATAACTAATTTTTTGTGATTTTAATCGTGGTTATTTTCTCATATTACCTTATTTTTATGGCATCCCTTCAACCACAGAGGACGATGTCATGACGCAAAAATCGATTTATCGCCTCATCGCCCAGGGCGGCCTGGACGACTGGTATAATTTAGATCACCGCATCTCCAACGACTTCCCTCGTTAATTCTCCGCTGCTGTTTACTCCCTAAAAAAATTAATTCAGCACTGCGTTTAGTCGCTATTTGTTGCGCCCATTACTTGTCGCCAAATAGCCAGACGCGGCACAGCATTCCCATGGAGAAAATAAATGAAACGTATCCCTGAGCCGTTCCGCATTAAAATGGTCGAAAATATTCGTATGACCACCTTTGACGATCGCGTCAAAGCGCTGGAAGAGGCGGGCTATAACCCGTTTTTGCTCAATAGCCAGGACGTGTATATCGACCTGCTGACCGACTCCGGCACCGGCGCGATGAGCGACCATCAATGGGCCGGGCTGATGATGGGCGACGAAGCCTACGCCGGGTCGCGTAACTATCAGCATCTGTGTGAAAAGGTCAAAGAGATTATCGGCTATCCGTATACCATTCCCACCCACCAGGGGCGCGGCGCGGAGCAGATTCTGTTCCCAAGCCTGATTGCTCGCCGCAAGTCGGCGCATCCGGTGTTTATTTCCAACTTCCACTTCGATACTACCGCCGCTCACGTGGAGCTTAACGGCGCAAAAGCCATTAACGTGGTGACGCCGAAAGCCTTCGACACGACCTCGTGGTACGACTGGAAAGGCAACTTTGATATTGATTTACTGAAAGCGACCATCGCCGAGCACGGCGCGGAAAACGTGGCGGCGATTATTACTACCGTCACCTGTAACAGTTCCGGCGGCCAGCCGGTATCGCTGGCGAATATGCGCGAGGTGTATCAAATTGCGCGCCAGAACAATATTCCGGTGGTAATCGACTCCGCCCGCTTCTGCGAAAACGCCTGGTTTATTAAACAGCGCGAAGAGGGCTATGCCGATAAATCGGTGAAAGAGATTATTCTCGAGATGTACCAGTACGGCGATATGCTGACCATGTCCGCCAAGAAAGACCCGATGGTGAATATTGGCGGACTGTGCTGCTTCCGCGATGACGAAGAGCTCTTCAACGAAGTGCGCATTCGCTGCGTGCCGATGGAAGGCTTTGTCACCTACGGCGGCCTGGCGGGGCGCGATATGGAGGCGCTGGCTATCGGTCTGGAAGAAGGGACCAACGAGGATTACCTCGCTTATCGCATCAATCAGGTGGAGTACCTCGGTGAACGCCTGCGCGAAGGCGGCATTCCGATTCAGTATCCGACCGGCGGCCATGCGGTGTTCGTCGATGCTAAGCTGCTGCTGCCGCATATTCCGCCGGAGCAGTTCCCGGCGCACGCGCTAAACAACGAGCTGTATCTGGAAGCGGGCATTCGCAGCGTGGAAATCGGCTCCCTGCTGCTGGGACGCGACCCGGAAACCGGTAAGCAGAAGGCGTCGCCGATGGAGCTGCTGCGCCTGACCATTCCGCGTCGGGTTTATACCAACGATCATATGGACTATATCGCTGATGCGCTGATCGCCGTTAAGGCGCGCGCCGCCACGATTAAGGGCCTGACCTTTACCTATGAACCGCCGGTACTGCGCCACTTCGTCGCCAGACTGAAACCGGTGAAATAAACCGCATCACGGCGCTCTCGCAACGGGAGCGCCATTATTTAAAATCCATCTCTTTAAGCTCAATCATTCGGGTTGCGCCGGGTAGCCGTTTGCCCGCAGCCCGTTATTTACTATATAGCCACGTGAGGAATGCACCTTATGGCTACATTATCAGTCTCAAAAGCGGTCTCAACTAATACACCATCGCTGATTGGCGGAGCGATGATTATCGGCGGCACGATTATTGGCGCAGGCATGTTTTCTTTACCGGTGGTGATGTCCGGTGCCTGGTTTTTCTGGTCGCTGCTGGCGCTTATCTTTACCTGGTTTTGCATGCTGCATTCCGGGCTAATGATCCTCGAAGCCAATCTCAATTATCATATTGGCGCCAGCTTCGATACAATTACGAAAGATTTACTGGGAAACGGCTGGAATATTATCAACGGTCTGACCGTCGCCTTTGTATTATATATCCTGACCTACGCCTATATTTCCGCCAGCGGTTCGGTTATTCAGCATACTTTTGCGCAGATGAACCTCGCGGTTCCCGCACGCCTGGGCGGGCTGGCGTTCGCGCTGATCGTCGCCTTTATCGTCTGGCTGAGTACGAAAGCGGTAAGCCGGATGACGACTATCGTGCTGGGCGCCAAAATTCTCACCTTCTTTATGACCTTTGGCGGTCTGATGTGGCACGTGGAGCCCGCGATTCTGTTTAACCGCGCGGAGGTCAATGCGTCCTATCTGCCCTACGTTCTGATGACGCTGCCGTTCTGCCTGGCCTCCTTTGGCTATCACGGCAACGTCCCCAGCCTGATGAAGTACTACGGTAAAGACCCGCTTATCATTCGCCGCTGCCTGCTGCTCGGCACGCTGATGGCGCTGGTGCTATATATCATCTGGCTGGTCGGTACAATGGGCAATATTCCGCGCCCGGCGTTTATCGCTATCGCCGAAAAAGGCGGCAACATCGACGTGCTGGTGCAGACCTTAAGCGGCCTGCTGAACAGTTCGACTCTCGATTTATTGCTGACCGTCTTTTCCAACTTCGCCGTCGCCAGCTCATTCCTGGGCGTAACACTCGGCCTGTTCGATTACCTGGCGGATCTGTTTAAGTTTGACGATAGCCGGCTGGGGCGGTTTAAAACCGCGCTGGTGACCTTTCTGCCGCCGATCGCCGGCGGTCTGCTGTGGCCTGACGGTTTTATCTACGCCATTGGCTTCGCCGGTCTCGCCGCTACCGTCTGGGCCGCTATCGTCCCCGCCCTGCTGGCGCGCGCCTCGCGCAGGCGTTTCGGCAGCCCGAACTATCGGGTCTGGGGCGGCAATGCCATGATTATCCTGATTTTATGCTTCGGCGGCGCCAACGCGATAATTCATGTTTTATCCAGTTTTAACCTGCTGCCAGTTTATCGCTAAATGAAAAAAGGGCTTTCACTCGCGCCACTTTTCGTGGCAGGATAAAAAGATGAACAGAAACGTTGTCATCTCTCACCTCCGCCGTTGGTGGCTGCCTGCATAACAGGCGGCAAGATTTTACGTTTCCTCTATTCAAAGCCGCCGGAAGGCGGCTTTGTTGTTTCTGAGTGTCGCCCTTCGGCCTGATAGCATCCTAAGGAGTCACTCATGAACACCAGCCAAACGATCCTGACCGGCGACCGTCCTACCGGCCAGCTGCACCTCGGCCACTACGTTGGTTCCCTGCGCCAGCGCGTGCTGCTCCAGCACGACCATCAGCAGTTTATCCTCGTCGCGGACCTGCAGGGACTGACCGACAACGGCAGTAACCCACAAAAAATCAGCAGCAATATCCTTGAGGTGATGGCCGATTATCTCGCCGTCGGTATCGATCCGCAGAAGACCACCATTTGCCTGCAATCCGCTCTGCCGGCGCTGGCCGAACTCAGCGCGCTGTATATGAATATCGTCACCGTCGCCCGGGTTGAACGCAATCCGACGGTGAAAAATGAAATCGCCCAGAAGGGGTTTTCCCGCTCGCTGCCGGTGGGATTTTTAGCCTATCCCATAAGCCAGGCCGCCGATATCACCGCCTTTAAGGCCGAACTGGTGCCGGTTGGCGACGATCAGCTACCGATGATTGAACAGACCAACGAGATCGTGCACAAAATGAATAGCCTGACGACGACGCCGATCTTACAGCACTGCAAAGCGCTGCTCAGCGACGTCAGCCGCCTGCCGGGCATCGATGGCAACGCCAAAATGTCGAAATCGCTGGGCAACACGCTCACCCTTTCGGCCAGCGAAGAGGAGATCCATCGTGCGGTCAGCGCCATGTATACCGATCCGAATCATCTGCGGGTCGCCGACCCGGGTCAGACAGAAGGCAATGTGGTCTTTACTTATCTCGACGCCTTTCATGCTGATAAGGCCTTCGTTGCCGAGATGAAAGCCCACTATCGGCGCGGAGGGCTGGGAGACAGGCAGTGCAAAAACGCGCTGGAGACCTGCTTACAGGAGCTGCTGGCGCCGATACGCGAGCGTCGGGCGACTTATATTCAGGATAAAGGCATGCTGCTGGCGCTGCTGCGCCGGGGAAGCGAACGGGCGCACGAACTGACACAACGGACGCTGCATGAAGTAAAACGCGGGCTGGGGCTGCCGGTGCTGTTTTGAGGCGTGGAAATATCTCCGCGTTGAAAGCCGTTGCCATATCTCTCCCGGGGGCGGCGCCTGACGCGCCTTGCCCGGGCTACAGGTTCACAGCCGCCTGCGGTCAGGTAGCCCGGACAGGCGCAGCGCGCCGCCTCCGGGAAGGGCTCGGCAGATTGGCAGATTAATTCCCGTCGCCTTCATGCATCTTCACGCAGTTGCGCCCATTGCGCTTGGCGACGTACAGCGCGCTGTCGGCATCGCGCAGCAGCAGATTGTAATCCGGATGACCGGAGTGGACGGCGTAGCCGATGCTGGCGGTAATCGAAATCTCATTGTCAGCGCCAACGCTAAACGCCAGCTGGCTGATTTTTTTACGCAGCCGTTCGAGGATAGTAAAGGCTTCCGCGGCGCCGGTCTCCACCAGCACCAGCAGAAACTCTTCGCCGCCGTAGCGGAAGATATAATCGCTGGAGCGAATATTATCGCTGAGCAGCTCCGCAACGTGCTTAATCGCCCGGTCGCCGACCATATGACCCCAGCTATCATTGATCTCTTTAAAGTGGTCGATATCGATAATCGCCACCGTCATCGGCAGTTCATATTCCATCGCCAGCGTCACTTCATGCTTAAGCACCACCGGCAGATAGCGGCGGTTCAGCAGGCTGGTCAACGTATCTTTACCGCTTTGCATCTGCGACAGGCTGCTAAACAGCACGCCCAGCTGGCTGCCGATCTGCTGGCAATGGATATGGATCCCCTGCAGCAGAGCCTGCGTATTTTTATACTCAGAACCGTCAGATGAGGATTTCCAGGCGGATAACAGCGCATCCACCTTGCTAATTAAATCGGCGATTTCCTGCATTTGCGGATTTTTGTTAAAATAACGCACGCATTTATGGCGGAACCACAGGCCAAATTCCGAATCAGATAATAACGCCCCGTTAATATCCGTCTTATTATCGCTGACAATATTAAAAATAGCGGTATTTTCCCATCCGGAGAGCGAAGCCTGCTGTTTGCCATATTCCAGCGGCACGTTATCCATCAGGCTATACAGGCGGTAGGCCTCTTCATTTTTCGTCGCCCGATAGTGCGACAGGGTATAGGCATGGCACATCATTTCTACCGCCATATTAATGGCCATGATGGCGTAGTAGATGGCGGCGACGCTGGTCTCGCGATCGAAGTGACTATCGCGGATATTTTCAATCAGCCCGGCTTTCAGCTGGCGCGCGCCGCGAAGTACCGCCTCTGCCGGGATTCCGATGCGTGAATGAATGCTGCCGATCAGATACTGCCGCTCCGCCAGCGCCTGCAAATTTTCCTTATCGCACATCAGGATATCTTTCACCCATCCGGCCAGCGAGCTGCTGAGCCGTTCCTGAACTAAGTCATAGCTAAGGTGCCGCGCGATGTCAGGATCCTGGAAAATAAAATCATAAAAACGGGTCGCTAACGCCTCCGCCTGCTGCCCGGCAATATTTTTAAGTACCGCCCTCACTTCCGGCGTCAGGCTGTCGTACAGCGGCAACCACTCCTTAAAAATAATTGAGATATATTTTTGGCTTTCATCTTTCATTGAATAAAGCGCTCGCCCGGCGTGAGTGTATTTTCAGGGCCGCCGATCATACAACAGTTCTCCAGGAGCAACCAGATTAAAAATGCACCAGTCGCCCGGGAATAATATCCTCTGGTTATTAGCACTGAAAAATAGCTTATATGTACGATGATTTAATGAAGCGCGGAAAGATTATCTGCGCCGGTATCCGGAGCATAAAACCCAATAAGCATAATGGATAATATTGACCCACTGCGCTGCGGACCGTTTTTATGTTAACTCAACGACAAGACCCTGCTTTGTATATGGACATACTCATCGCGGGTGTTAGTATGACATTGACGGTAGCAATAAATATGCGTGTTTCATTTAAGGCGAGGATTGCTGATGATGACCACATTGATCGCACCTCCTTCTGACCGGTTAGCAGCGCTGCTGGAACCCTGCGCCGGTTGGCCTTATCCCCGATTCCTCCCTTTCCTGAAGAGACGAAACTTCGCCATGCGGAGGAGAAGCGCGCACCACTCAGCCAATGGAAAAAAGCGAGTCGCGTATGGACAAAATCAAACGACGTTGGGTTGGATACGTTATTGGTTTAGCAGTGGTGATTGCCGCTGCGGCATGGTGGATGCTGCGCCCGCCGGGGGTTCCGGCAGGATTTGCCAGCAGTAACGGTAGAATCGAAGCTACAGAAGTCGATATTGCCACCAAAACCGCCGGACGTATCGATACCATCCTGGTCAAAGAGGGGCAGTTTGTTCGTCAGGGCGATGTGCTGGCGCGTATGGACACCCGAGTGCTCAACGAACAGCGGCTGGAGGCCGCCGCGCAAATCAAGGAAGCAGAGAGCGCGATTGCCGCCGCGAAAGCCCTGCTCGACCAGCGTCAAAGCGAAATGCGCGCCACGGAAGCGGTGGTGAAGCAGCGGCAGGCGGAGCTGAACTCCTCGGCTAAACGCCACGTCCGCTCCAGCACGCTCTCGCAGCGCGGTGCGGTCTCCGCCCAGCAGCTGGATGACGACCAGGCGGCGGCAGAAAGCGCCAGGGCGGCGCTGGAATCCGCGAAAGCTCAGGTCTCTGCCGCCAGGGCCGCGATTGAGGCGGCGCGAACCAGCATCATTCAGGCGCAAACCCGGGTCGAGGCCGCCCAGGCGACCGAACGGCGGATTATCGCCGACATCGACGATAGCGAGCTGAAAGCGCCGCGCGATGGCCGTATTCAGTACCGCGTTGCCGAACCGGGAGAGGTACTGGCGGCGGGAGGCCGGGTGCTGAATATGGTCGACTTGTCCGACGTTTATATGACCTTCTTCCTGCCGACCGAGCAGGCGGGTCTGCTGGCGCTGGGCAGCGAAGCGCGAATTATCCTTGATGCCGCGCCGAATCTGGTGATTCCCGCCAATATCAGTTTTGTCGCCAGCGTGGCGCAGTTTACGCCCAAAACGGTGGAAACCAGCGATGAACGGCTGAAGCTGATGTTCCGCGTGAAAGCCCGCATTCCGCCAGAGCTGCTGGCAGAGCATCTGGAGTATGTGAAGACCGGCCTGCCCGGTATGGCATGGGTCCGTCTGGATAACCAGCAGGCGTGGCCTGAAGCGCTGAAGGTGAGGTTGCCGCAATGAAAACCGTCGCCCGCCTGGAAAACGTCAGCCAGCACTTTGGCGCAACCGTCGCGCTGAAGGACATTACGCTGAGCATTCCCGCCCGCTGTATGGTGGGCCTGATCGGGCCTGACGGCGTGGGCAAGTCCAGCCTGCTATCGTTGATCTCCGGCGCGCGAGTGATTGAGCACGGTAACGTCATGGTGCTCGGCGGCGATATGAGCGATGTGCGCCATCGCCGGGACGTCTGCCCGAAAATCGCCTGGATGCCGCAGGGGCTAGGAAAGAACCTCTACCATACCCTGTCGGTCTATGAAAATGTCGATTTCTTTGCTCGTCTGTTCGGCCATGATAAAGCCGAACGCGACATCCGCATCAATGAGTTGCTGCAGAGTACCGGCCTGGCGCCGTTTCGCGACCGTCCGGCGGGAAAACTCTCCGGCGGGATGAAGCAAAAGCTCGGCCTGTGCTGCGCGCTTATTCACGACCCGCAGCTGCTGATTCTTGATGAACCTACCACCGGCGTCGATCCCCTCTCGCGAGCCCAGTTTTGGGATCTGATCGACAGCATTCGCCAGCGTCAGCCGGACATGAGCGTGCTGGTCGCCACCGCTTACATGGAGGAGGCGGAACGTTTTGACTGGCTGGTAGCCATGAACGCGGGGGAAGTTCTGGCAACCGGCAGCGCCGATGAGCTTAAAGCGCATACGGCAAGTCAGACGCTGGAACAGGCGTTTATCGCTCTGCTTCCCGAAGCCCAGCGCCTGGCGCATAAAGAAGTGATCATCCCACCGCGCAATGCCGATGAAAGCGAAATTGCGATTGAAGCGCGCGGGCTGACGATGCGCTTCGGTCAATTTGTCGCTGTTGATCACGTCAACTTTCGTATCGCCCGCGGCGAGATTTTCGGCTTCCTCGGATCTAACGGCTGCGGCAAATCAACAACCATGAAAATGCTGACCGGACTGCTACCGGCCAGCGAAGGCGAGGCGTGGCTGTTTGGACAACCGGTCGATCCCAGAGATATCGAAACCCGCCGCCGCGTCGGCTATATGTCGCAGGCCTTCTCTCTCTATAGCGAACTGACCGTACGGCAAAACCTTGAGCTGCATGCCCGCCTGTTCCACATTCCGGATGCGGAAATCCCCGGGCGGATCGCCGAAATAAGCCAGCGCTTTATGCTGGAAGAGGTAGAGGATACCCTGCCCGCTTCGCTACCGTTAGGTATTCGTCAGCGGCTCTCGCTGGCGGTCGCGGTGATTCATCGCCCGGAAATGTTAATTCTTGACGAACCTACCTCCGGCGTCGATCCGGTGGCCAGGGATATGTTCTGGCAGCTAATGGTCGATCTGGCCCGTCAGGATCGGGTGACCATTTTTATCTCCACCCACTTTATGAATGAAGCGGAACGCTGCGATCGCATTTCGCTGATGCATGCCGGAAAAGTCCTGGCCAGCGATACGCCGCAGGCACTGGTCGAACAGCGCGGTTCGGCCACGCTTGAAGAGGCATTTATCGCCTGGCTACAGGAGGCGGCAGAGGCGACGCAGCCGCCAGATGCGCAGGCTACAGCGGTTCCCGCGATAGAACACAAAACCGAAAGCAGTGTGCCGCGACAGGCGTTCAGCCTGCAGCGCCTGTTTAGCTACAGTCGCCGCGAGGCGCTTGAGCTGCGCCGCGATCCGGTTCGATCGACCCTGGCGCTGCTCGGCACGGTGATCCTGATGTTTATCATGGGTTACGGGATCAGTATGGACGTCGAAGATCTGCGATTTGCGGTGCTCGACCGCGACCAGACCGTCAGCAGCCAGGGATGGTCGCAAAATATCGCCGGCTCGCGCTACTTCATCGAACAGCCACCGCTACAAAGCTATAGTGAACTGGACAGAAGAATGCGCAACGGCGAGCTGGCGGTGGCTATCGAGATCCCGCCCAACTTTGGCCGCGATATCGCCCGAGGGACGCCGGTGCAAATTGGCGTCTGGGTGGACGGCGCGATGCCGAACCGCGCGGAAACCGTGCGCGGCTACGTGCAGGCCATGCATCTGGCCTGGCTGCAGGAGATGGCCAGCCGCCAGGCTAGCCCCAATCGCGATACTTCACTGATTTCCATTGAGACCCGCTACCGCTATAACCCGGATGTGAAGAGCCTGCCGGCGATTGTTCCGGCGGTGATCCCGCTACTGTTGATGATGATCCCGGCGATGCTCAGCGCGCTCAGCGTGGTCCGCGAGAAAGAGCTTGGTTCAATCATCAATTTATACGTGACGCCAACCACCCGCAGCGAATTTCTGCTGGGTAAACAGGTGCCGTATATCGTACTGGGGATGTTTAACTTCTTTCTGCTCTGCGCACTGTCGGTCTTTGTCTTTGGCGTACCGCACAAAGGGAGTTTTCTGACGCTCACCCTGGCCGCGCTGCTCTACGTCACTATCGCCACCGGACTTGGCCTGCTGATTTCAACCTTTATGAAAAGTCAGATTGCGGCGATTTTCGGCACCGCGATCATTACGCTTATCCCGGCGACGCAGTTTTCCGGGATGATCGACCCCGTCGCCTCGCTGGAAGGGCCTGGGCGCTGGATTGGCCAGATTTATCCAACCAGCCACTTTCTGACGATTGCGCGAGGAACGTTTTCCAAAGCGCTGAATCTGACCGACCTGTGGGGATCCTTTATTCCGCTACTTATCGCGGTTCCGCTGGTGCTGGGCCTGAGCGTGTGGCTGTTGAAAAAACAGGAGGGATAATGCGCGGACTACGCAATATTTATAATTTGGGAATGAAAGAGCTCCGTAGCCTGCTGGGCGATAAAGCGATGCTGACGTTAATTGTCTTCGCATTTACCGTCTCGGTTTACTCCTCCGCAACCGTCATGCCGGGTTCGCTGCATCTGGCGCCCATCGCTATTGCCGACATGGATAAGTCGCAGCTTTCATCGCGTATCATCAATGGTTTTTACCGGCCCTGGTTTTTGCCTCCGGAGCTGATTACAGCTGATGAGATGGACGCCGGACTGGATGCGGGGCGGTATACTTTCGCCATCAATATCCCGCCGGATTTTCAGCGCGACGTTCTGGCCGGACGCCACCCCGAGCTGCAGGTTAACGTGGACGCGACGCGAATGAGCCAGGCGTTTACCGGCAATAGCTATATCCAGAATATTGTCACCGGCGAGGTGAACAGCTTTGTCGCCCGCTACCGGGACAACGGCACGCTGCCGGTTGAGCTGGCCGTCAGAATGCGTTTTAACCCGAATCTGGAGCAGGAGCGTTTCGGCGCCGTCATGGCAATCATTAACAATATCACCATGCTGGCGATCGTGCTGACCGGGTCGGCGCTGATACGCGAGCGGGAACATGGTACCGTGGAGCACCTGCTGGTTATGCCGGTCACGCCGTTCGAAATCATGATGGCAAAGATATGGTCAATGGGGCTGGTGGTGCTGGTGGTTTCCGGGCTCTCGCTGATGCTGATGGTTCAGGGGGTTCTGCAGGTACCGATAGAGGGCTCAATACCGCTATTTATGCTGGGGGTAGCCCTGAGCCTGTTTGCTACCACCTCAATCGGCATTTTTATGGGGACGGTGGCGCGTTCAATGCCGCAGCTGGGGCTGCTGATGATTCTGGTGCTTTTGCCACTGCAGATGCTATCCGGCGGCTCCACGCCTCGCGAAAGTATGCCGCAGGCAGTACAGGACATTATGCTCACCATGCCGACAACCCACTTTGTTAGTCTGGCGCAGGCTATTCTTTATCGAGGCGCTGATTTCTCTATCGTCTGGCCGCAGTTTCTGACGCTGCTGGCTATCGGTGGCGTGTTTTTTACTATCGCGCTACTGCGTTTTCGTAAGACGATCGGGGAAATGGCCTGAGGTCATGCCGGTATCGTCGCTTGTCGCCGTACCGGCTCTATTTCTTACGGTTCATAAAGCGCCGCAGGAGCCAGGTGAATCCCATCGCCATGCTGAACAGGATAAATAGCAGCAGCACCCAGCTAACGGAGATTCGCAGCAGCGTACTTAGCGTCATAAAAGGCTGTAAATTCACGGTAAATGAGTGGTCTACCGACTTGCCCAGCATCGTCATTACGCTCTCCGTTAGCCATACGAGCAGCCAACAAACCAGCCAGATAATCGCCGGCCAGCAGAGCAAAACCAGAAAGGTAAAACGCTCCTGGATATAATTTATCAGTTGGCGCAAAGGAGGCCAGTTAATCAGAATTTTCATTACTATTCTCATATTGCCAGCCGGTAACATGCATTATTCGTCAAAAGACGTTACCGGATTAGCTTCCATACAGGCAATGCACCCTATGTTTTTAGCAAATTTGAATTAACTTAAACCAGATCGAGTTAACAAAGTGTTAAGGACACTAAGACATTTCACTGAAAAAGTCCAGCGGTTATGCCCATAGCCCGCCGCGTCGCGAAGCTTTCTCACCTGTTTGTTAATATATTTACATTAGAGTAACTTAAGAATTAGCACAGAAATATTCTTTAAATAATTCACATTAAATATTAAGAAGCAGGTTTATATATATGGTTATTTCTTTGTCAATTGCCAATCAATAGAAAACAACGCCTCAGGATATTATTTCATTCAGAAAGCGAAATTATCGTCGATTATTTTCCAATAAATAATAACGCTGCCATAAATGTATTTTCATTCTTCGTAGCGGCTAGTTGGTATCTTTCGGGGCGGCCTCCACAGAAACAGAGGCGCTCACAAGGATGATGCAGGCAATAAAAGATAAAAAGTTATCTGTATCAACAGGATGGGGAGATTCTGCGCATGATAGCCAGCGATACCCTCGGATACCAGGCGTCCCGCACAAGAGCGAGAAATGTTGCCCGTGGCAGGAAAAAAGCAAATTTACTTCAAAAACGCAAAAAGCCCATCCGTCAGGATGGGCTCTTCACTTGTTTGATGCCTGGCAGTTCCCTACTCTCACATGGGGAGACCCCACACTACCATCGGCGCTACGGCGTTTCACTTCTGAGTTCGGCATGGGGTCAGGTGGGACCACCGCGCTAGTGCCGCCAGGCAAATTCTGTTGTCAGAAACGAATCTTTTACACCGATGCTGCGTTGGCTGCATTCGTAAAGTCAGTCACATACTTCAGTATGCTCCTTCCTTTCCTTCATTTGCCGCCTTGCCTCAGCGTAAAATCTTTCGTTCCCGAAAATCTGTAATCAATGCTGAAATTGTTGTCTTCTCAATCCGCCAAAACATCTTCGGCGTTGTAAGGTTAAGCCTCACGGTTCATTAGTACCGGTTAGCTCAACGCATCGCTGCGCTTACACACCCGGCCTATCAACGTCGTCGTCTTCAACGTTCCTTCAGGACTCTCAAGGAGTCAGGGAGAACTCATCTCGGGGCAAGTTTCGTGCTTAGATGCTTTCAGCACTTA